>NZ_JBDPMJ010000018.1:0-202248 GCF_039880665.1 Nonomuraea sp. B5E05 | reverse complement strand
GCTCTTGACACCCCGCTCAGCCCGCCATGTCTCCACGACGAACCGGGGCCTGCTACCGGGCGCTCCGATGCTTACCCGGACGGGACTTTCACCCGCAGGCCTGGACCAGCTTCCAGGACGCAACATGCTCGGTAGTTTAGGGTGACGGGCATGGCACGATCTCTGGTGATCAAGGTGACCGCGGGAGCCGACGCGCCCGAGCGCTGCAACCAGGCGTTCACGGTGGCGGCCGCCGCGCTCGCGAGCGGGGTCCCCGTTTCCCTCTGGCTGACCGGCGAGGCGTCGTGGTTCGCGCTGCCGGGACGGGCCAAGGAGTTCAGCCTGCCGCATGCCGCGTCCCTCAGCGACCTGCTCGACGCCGTGCTGGCCGGCGGCCGGGTGACGCTCTGCACGCAGTGCGCCGCCCGCAGGGAGATCACCGTCGACGACCTCATCGACGGGGTGCGCATCGCCGGGGCGCCGGCGTTCGTCGAGGAGGCGGTCGCCGAGGGCGCCCAGGCCCTCGTCTACTGACCGCTCCCCGCGGGGAGCGGCTCGCCGGTCAGCTCGGCAGGACGGCCGCCAGTCGTTCCCGGCGGAGGGCTTCGTAGCGGGAGTCGTCGAGCGGCGCCAGATCGCCCACGCACCACGACAGCAGCAGGTCGGCCAGCGCCGGGTTGCGGGCCAGAGCGGGCCCGTGGAGGTAGGTGCCGACCACGTGCCCGGTGTAGCAGCCCTCGAAGCCGTCGCCGTTGCCGGTGCCCACGAGCGTCTTGGACAGGGGCTTGACCCCCGGACCGAGCCGGGTGACGCCCATGTGGTTCTCGAAGCCGGTCAGCGTGGGCAGGTCGAGGGCGGCGTCGACCTCCGCCACCAGCTCGCCCACCGCCCGGGCGGGCCCGCGGGAGCTGGAGAGGTCGAGCAGCCCGATGCCGTCCACCGGCTGGCCCTCCTCGCCGCCGAACGTGCTGCCCATGATCTGGTAGCCGGCGCAGACCGCCAGCAGGACCGCGCCGCCGGCGATGGCGCGGTGCAGGCCGCCGTCCCTGCGCAGGCGCTCGGCGGCCAGGATCTGCGGGCGGTCCTCGCCGCCGCCGATGAGGTAGAGGTCGCCGGTCTCCGGCACCGGATCGGCCGAGCGTACGTGGATCGTCTCCGTCTCGATGCCCCGCAGCTGCGCCCGGCGCTCCAGGACGAGCACGTTGCCCTGGTCTCCGTAGGTGCTCAGCAGGTCAGGGTAGATCCAGACGATACGCAGGGCGCTGTCAGACGGCACGACCGAACTCCGATCGGATCTGCTGGAAGGCGGTGTAGTTGGCGATCACGTCGACCCGGCCGGGCGGCTGCATGGCCAGCGCCTCGGTGAACGTGTCGCACAGCGTGAACGGCACCTCGGCCACGTCGAGCCGGAGCGCCAGGTCGAGGCGGCGCTGGCCGGTGACGAACACGGGCCGGCCGCGCAGGATGCGGTAGTCGACGTCCCACAACCACGAGGTGTCGCGACCGTCGGGGCCCTGGGCGTTGACCGACAGGATGATCGGCAGCTGCGGGTCGGCGACGTCGAACGCCTCCAGCCAGCCCGCCGGGTTCTTCGACAGCAGCAGCCGCGCGTAGCGGCCGTCACGCTCGACCGTGGTGTAGCGGCCCGCGACCGAGGTGACCTCGCGCAGCCGGGGCAGTGCCCGCTCCACCGGCACCCCGAACGCGTCGGCCACCGCCAGCGCCATCACGGCGTTGGAGCGGTTGGCCGCGCCGGGCAGCTGGATGTCGAGCGACCACCGCTCGCCGTGGGGGTCGACCGCCACGTCGCCGTCGACCGCCCACTGCGGCTCCGGCCGGTGGAACGTGCACTCGCGGCACGCCCAGTCGGCGTCCTTGCGGTCGAGCGGGCCGCCGCACTCGGGGCAGCACCAGGAGTCTTCCTTCCACCGCTGCCCGCCGGCGACCCAGGTGACCTTGGCGGCCGTGGAGGCGCCCCAGGTGACGAGCGGGTCGTCGCAGTTGGCGATGACGTGGGTGGGCTTGCCCGACAGCGCCCTGCGCCACTTCTGCGCGAGCAGCCAGATCTCGGCGGCGCGGTCCATCTGGTCGCGGCTGAGGTTCATCAGGCAGACGACGCCCGCCCCGGTGGTGTCGAGCACCTCGGGCAGGTATTTCTCGTCGACTTCGAGCACGCCGTAGGGGGCGCCCTTGTGCTGGGAGAGCGCCGAGACGTGGCCGGCCGGCATGTTGGCCCCGAACGCGTTGGTGGCCACCTCTCCGAGCTCCAGGAGCGCCGAGGTGACCAGCCTGGTCGTGGTCGTCTTGCCGTTGGTCGCGCTGATCAGCGCCAGCTTGCGGTCGAGGGCCAGCTTGCGCAGCAGGTCGGGCTCGAGCAGCAGCCCGACCCGGCCGCCGATCACCGAGCCGTCACCGCGCCCCGTCATCCTGGACAGCGTGGCGGCACTGCGGCCCAGGGCACTGGCGAGCTGCGCCCGCAGAGGAAGCTGGGTCATGTGCATGGATCCTAGTCGTGGTTGGCCCCTTCGCCGCCTACGCGGCGGAAAACGCGGCCCGGCAGCGCGCCTCAGGGGGTCGGAATCGGGGCGGGGGACGCGGCCGGCGGTTCGGCGAAAGCGATCTCCGGGACGCCGCCGTGGTCGAACGGCAACACGAAGCGGCGCGGCCACGACAGCACCCCTTCCAGCCATCCGGCCCCCATCGTCTGCGCGACGTGCCGGAGCCGGGCCGACGACTCGATGCCGATGGCGACCGTCATGACGTCCCGCTGCACGGACTCGTTCTCGTCGTCCCCGAGGATCACCCGCCAGGCCAGCTCCCGGTTGCGGTCCACCTCCATCGACAGCGGGTGGTGGCGCAGCGCCTTGGCCCGGTGGCCGAGCAGCTCGGTCGGCGCGAGGTCGCCGACGCCGTTGCCGTTCGGCTGGCGGAAGAGGGCGTACTCCATGGGCGGGGCCGGGGTGCGCAGGTCGGGGGCCGGGCGGCCGTACGGGAAGAGCCGGTCCACCTCGTGCAGCCAGCGCACCTGCGGGATGACCCACGACGCCCCCGGCCGTTCGCCGCCGCTGTCGAGCGCGGACAGCAGCCGCGTGGCCGTCTCCGCGGCCTTCTCCGTCAGCAGCGCCGGGTCGAACCAGCTCCGCAGCGACCAGGCGCGCCGCTGCACCGAGCGCTCGATCAGGGTGGCCAGCAGGCACTCCCTGCGCCGCGCCGGCAGGTCGGCCCAGACGGCCGACAGCGCGCGCGGCACGCCGGGCAGCGGCCGGTTGCTGACGAACGCGAGGACGACCGTCTCGCACCAGATGCGCAACCAGGCCCACTCGGGCGCGTCGGCGAGCACGTCGGCCTCCCGCAGCTCGACCAGCGTGCACGCCTGCCCGGTGCGGCACTGCTTGCCGCAGGCCGCCGACCTGCGGCCGCGGATGGGCGGCGGCGGTCCCGGCACGACCTTCTCCCTGGACTCCCCCAGCGGCACGCGCACCCGCAGCGGCCGGTCCATGCCGTCCGCGAAGACGGCGGCCGAGCCGGGCTGCAGCGAGACCACGTGACGGGACTGCTCGTCGCTGAGGTTCATGGCGGCGCCGACGAGCTTCCTGTCGTCCTCGGCGGGCAGCCGGTGCACGACCTTCAGCGCGGTGTTCTTGACGACGTCGGAGATGAGCTTGGTCGGGATCTGCTCGGCGACCACGATGCCCTCGCCGTACGCCCTGATCTCGGCGAGCAGGCCGGCCAGCAGCTCGACGGCGTGGGTGGAGGCCCGGCCGTGGCCGCGGTCGCGCAGCAGCCGGTGCGCCTCCTCGATCACGATGACGTGCCGCAGCTCGGGCGACTTCTCCCGCCTGGCCCGCATGCGCAGGTGCTCGACGATCCTGATGATCAGCGTGCCCATGAGGAACGCCTTGTCCTCGTCGTTGGCGACGTCCTCGATGGCCAGCACGACGTCGCGCTCCAGCAGGCCGCCGATGTCGGCGGGGTGGCCGCCCTCGAAGAAGCGGCCGGCCGAGCCGACGCGCAGCGAGCGCAGCCGGAGCGAGATGAAGCCCTCGACGTCGGCCTGGACCTCGCGGCCGTAGCCGATCTCCTTGATGACGTCCATGGCGTGCTGCTGGAGTTGTTCGAGGGTGGGGACGCTGGGCGGGACGTTCGCGCCGGGGACGGCGCCGCCCGTGACGACGTCCCAGCCGGTGGCCTCGTAGACGCGCTGCAGGGCCAGCGACATGATCTGCGGGAACGGCTCCTCGGCGTCGAACGCCGCCATGAAGAGCGCCCTGACCATGTCGATGTGGGCCTGGACGGGGTAGCCGGGCTCGGGTTCGAGCGGGTTGATGCTGAACGGCACGCCGTCGGGCGCCGACGGGTTGATCACCGTGAGGGGGTCGTCGATCCGGCCGGCCATGGCGGCGTACTCGGACTTGGCCGGTTCGATGGCCAGCCAGGGGATGCGGGCCCTGCTGAGCTGCTCCAGCAGGTGCCTGACGGTCTGCGACTTGCCGGAGCCGGTCGCGCCCGTGATGAACGCGTGCCGGTTCAGCGTGGCCAGCGGCACCTGGAACGTGCCGACGCCCCTGTCCTGACCGTCGAGGATCTCGCCCAGCTCCAGCTCACCCGCGTCGGCCTCGGACGTCACGTCGAAGAAGCCCGATTCGAGCACGCGCACCCCCGGCACCTCCCGCCGGGGCAGCCCGGCCAGCGCGGCCAGCGCGCCCGCGGTCGCGGCGAACGGGGCCGCCGCCCCGTCGGCCGGGTCCTGCATGGTGATGGCGAGGGCCTCCGACAGCGCGTGGACGGCGCCGTGCGAGCTGCGCAGCCGGTACGGGTGGTGGCTCATCTCGACGGACCCGACGAGCACGGGCGCGATCTGCCGCAGCTCGTCCGCGGTGGCGCCGCCGGCCAGCACGCGCACGTTCCAGAGCCCCGCCTCGCGGAAGGCGTCCAGCTCCTGCATGCGGCGCTCGGCGCGCTCGGCGTCGAAGCGCGAGCGCTCGGAGGCGTCGCCGTACTGCCTGAGCACGTTGAGCTGGGTACGCAGGTGCGCCACCTCGGCGTCGAGCAGGTCGGTCGGCTCGGCCACCACCAGCCACGCGAAGGGCCGCGACATCAGCGTCACCAGCGTCGACTCGAACAACGTCGGCCGTTTCAGCTCGTCGGGGTCGACCTCGGAGAACTCCCGCCCCCTGCCGCCCAGCGGGGGCGCCTGCCGCCCCGGGCACGGCGTCCACACCAGGTCCGCCAGATCGGCGAGGTACTCCTCGTCGAGTTGCACGCCGCGCGCCCCGCCAGGGAACAGCAGCGGCTGCGGCCCGCTCGGCCGGCCGGGCGCGTCGGTGGACCTGCGCGGCTGGCGTGGCGGCGAGAGCGGCCCCGCGTTCGTGATGAGTTCCAGCGGCGCACCCGACCCTCTGGACAGCCATCCGATGACGAACGGCCGGTCGCGTTGCGCCGCCGAAAGCACCGCGGGAAGCACGGTGACGAAATCCCATTCCGCCGACGAGCTTCGCGAGGGTGCTGCGATCGACTGGATTCGGTACCAGGGTCCGCTCAGCGAGACGCTCGGCTGCATTTCATTCCCCCACAGACGGTTCTTTGTAAATTCCGTCAACCGTCAGCTCGTCGCCTTGACATTGACCATGTCATTGCCTGCCCTTGCGCCAGTCCAGGCGTGGCGGTGGTGGTCCGAGGTTCGGAGGGGGCTCTCCGTCGCCGTCCTGGGCGCTGGGGTCGAGGGCGAGCACGGCGTCGCGTACGTGCTCCAGCTCGCCGAGAGTGGTCTTGGGGAAGGCGAGGATGGCCGGGTTGGCGTCGGCGAGGCGGACGCGCCTGCCCTGGGCGGTCGCGTCCGTGACGATCACGGACGTCGTGGGCAGCTGCTGGAGCTGGTGCGGCTCGACCAGGAACTCGCGCGAGCGCTGCAACACCCGCTCCTTCTCCGAGATCTTGTCGGCGGTCCTGCCCCATTCGGTCGACTCCGTGATGTCGCCGGCGAGGTCGTGACTCTCGTCGCGGTCGTCCCTGGCGTCCTCCACCTGCGCGACCGTGGAGATGTAGCCGCCGTCGAGCCCCGGCAGCGAGTCGCTGATCGTCTCGGTGAGCTGTGCCAGCTCCAGCCGGTGCTCGGTGCCGACGTGCTCGCTGGCGACCCGGGCGTCCTCGGCGTTGCCGAGCCGCATGAACGCCACCGCCGCGTGCCCGCGGCCCAGCCGCTCGCGTACGGCCGGCGTGAGCGACCGGTACGTCAGCACGAGCCCCGTACGCGAGGTCTCGCAGGCGTCCATCAGCCGGTCGAGCACGTCGCCCCTCAGCTTGTCCGCGCCCGCCACGATGATCGTGTGGTACCAGGGCCGGTCGGAGGCGGGCGACTGGCGCAGGATGTGGGTGAGCGCGGTGGCCACGTACGTGCCGAGCACCCGGTTGCCGAACATGCCCGCCTGGCGGTCCATGCTCACCACGCGGAGCCTGGCGGGCGGCAGGCGTACGGCCTCCGTGCCGAGCGACTCCAGCTTGCGCAGCTGCGACTCCAGCGCCCAGGCCCGCTCGATCACCACCCGGTCGCTCACGCCGCGGCCGAACAGCGTGCCGATGCGCTCCAGCTGCGTCGCGGTGATCAGCCCGAACCTCAGGTCGTCGCGCGGGTCGCCCACCTGCGCCAGCGCCCGCAGCGCGGCCGTCACCTGGCTGATCGTGGCGTTCTCCCCGAGCACTTCGAGCACCCGCTCCAGGATCGCGTTGTCGAAGCTGAGGTCGCGCGTGCTGCGGTGCTCCTCGCTCACGCTCACCACGTGCGCCAGCACGTCGGCGAACGCCTCGGGCTTGAGCGTGGCGCCCAGGTCGAGCTTGGCCAGGTCGCCGGGGAGCACCCAGACCAGCGGGTCATCACCGCCCTTGCGGGCCAGCTCGATCAGGTCCTTGGCGATCGCGCCCTCGGACAGGTCGAGCACGGTCAGGTGGCCGCCGCTGTAGAGGCGGGTCGCCCCGAGCAGGGTGACCAGTGCCGACCACCCGGGTAACGTGCCGCCCGCCACGTCGATGCGGTCGAGCTCGTCGGGCACGGCGACGGCGTACCAGGTGAGCTGCTTGTCGTGGCGGTCCTTCTGCTCCTGCCACTCGCGGTAGCGCTGGGCGTGCTCCTCCTGCGCGCGGAACAGCTCCCTGTCGCGTTCGCGGCGCCGGCGCTCGTCCTTGGCCTGCTGCTCCGCCACCCGGTGTTTGACCGCCCTGTCGCCCTGCAGCAGCGCGAACGTGCAGATGCCCGCCACGCCGCCGGCGGCCACCACGCCGAGCAGCGCGAACGGCCACGTGAGGTAGCCCGCCACCGCGGCGGCCAGGATCAGCGCGGTCACGACCAGCATGAAGGTGCGGAAGAGGCGTACGGGCCGGTTGAGCATGTCCTCCTGGAGGCGCTCGCGGCGCAGGAGCGCGAGCCGGGCCGGGTCGTCCTCGCCGGTGGTGGGCTGGTCCTCGACGGGGGACGGGCGCTTCGGGGGCGGGCCCGGGTCGGGATGCAGCAGGATGTACTGCCAGCCCAGGTAGATGCGGTCCGCCTGGAGCTGGGCATGCTCGGGATGCACGTCCGCCACGTGACCCTCCGGCCGCCGATATGTCATTTGGAGTTGGGGTCAGCCCTTTCCGTTCCGTGCCAGCGTATGAGTTATAACCCCCGCAGTGGCAGGGTTTCGCGGCAATTCGACCACTCCGATGGGAGCATTGCGGCAGATGAGACAAGCGAGACCTATTACCATCCTTATTCATGACGGAACCCTCCGGCGGCAGCAGTGACACGCCCAGACGCCCCGTAGTGGTGCCCGCAATCGCTCTGACGGCCTTCACGGCCGTCGGCATCACCGCCCTGCTCGGCGGTCTGCGCGAGGCCCCGGAAGAGCCGGAGGCGCTGGGCCCGGGCGCGGTGATCGACCAAGGCCAGTTCACCACCAAGGTCGTCGAGTCCCGCGTGACGGTGGAGCGTGCCCAGAACCGGTTCGAAGAGGACAAGCGGTTCGTGGACGTGGTCTTCGACGTCAAGAACAACGGCGACGAGACCGTCCCCGTCGGCGTCCCGCCCCAGAAGATCGAGTCCGCCTTCACCCTCGCGTCCTTCGCCGGCTCGCTCGTCAAGATCGACCCCGTCTTCCCCAAGGACGCCGGCCCCTACGTCTTCGCCCGGAGCAAGGGAGACGAGTCCCGCCAGCTCCACCCCGGGATCACCAGCCAGGTCGTCCTTCGCTACCGGCTCAAGGACACCGAACAGCCGCCGCAGAAGATCTCTCTCGACGTGGCCGCCTTCGAGTGGGAACCCGACTTCAACAACGTCACCCCGCGCTGGAAGATGGTCGCCACCGAAGTAGGCGACAAGTGGCTTCCCGACATCAAAGCCCGGGTGACCTTGTCGGTCAAGGAAGGTGACGCAGCGTGACCGACACGCAGCAAAGATCATCCGTGGCGCCCGGCCGCCGGGGCCGGCGAGCCGGACGCCGCCCCGCCGGCGCCTCGCGGCTGCTCAGCGCCCTCGTCGGGCTCGTGCTGGCCGGGGCCGCCATCATGCTGCAGACCATGTACCTCGACGAGGGCGAGCTGAGCCTGCCGCTGACCTACGTGGGCGACAAGGGCGAGGACGTGGACGCCAAGCGGTTCACGGTGCGGGTCGACTCGTACCTGACCGCCAAGTCGATCGAAAGCGCCACCAACAAGACGATCGGCACCGACCACCTCTTCCTCGTCGTCAACGCCTCGGCCAAGTCCAGCCTCAAGCCTTACAAGCTGGGCCAGCCCGTGCTGATGACCGAGGACGGCAAGAAGTTCAGCGCAACCGACCGGGTGGACAGCTCGCAGACCCTCTCGAACGTCTGGGTGCAGCCGGACATCTGGGTCAGCGGCCGCTACTTCTTCGAGGTGCCGGCGTCGGCGCTGCCGGGAGCGCGGGTCGTGTTCGCGATGCCCCCGACCTTCCTCGTGGAGTCGTACCAGCCGGAGGTCGAGGTCGACCTCGGCCTGGACGAGGCTGCCGCGCGCAAGCTCGCCACCTCGCCTCAGGACGTCTTTTCGATGGCTAAGAAGTGAGCGCAGGGATGAGTACGAACGACGAGCGTGACTGGTTCGCGCCCAGGAAAGACCGGCGCCGCGAAGAGGACCCGCCGCCGCCTCCGCCCAGCCAGACGGCCCCGGCGGGGCTCGGCGCCCACTCGGGCCGCTT
Source organism: Nonomuraea sp. B5E05 (assembly GCF_039880665.1). NCBI lineage: Bacteria > Bacillati > Actinomycetota > Actinomycetes > Streptosporangiales > Streptosporangiaceae > Nonomuraea > Nonomuraea sp. B5E05. Next base: position 193,085 of record NZ_JBDPMJ010000018.1, on the reverse strand, counting down.
CCCTCCCGGGCAGGTGATCCCGCTCGAAGAGGGCATGTATCCCGATCTCACTTCGGGTGAGGGCGCACGCCGCAGCCCCGAGGAGACGGCGCCCGTGCCGAGGGTGCCGTCGGGCCCGGCTCCTGAGACCGCCCCCGTACCCAGGGTGCCGTCGGGCCCGGCTCCTGAGACCGCCCCCGTACCCAGGGTGCCGTCGGGCCCGGCTCCTGAGACCACCCCCGTACCCAGGGTGCAGGGGGCCCCGGACGGCGAGACCGCGGCCGTGCCGCGGCTGCCGTCGGCGGGCGAGGTGCCGTCCGGCCGCGAGCGGCCTGCCCGGCGCGGCGGGCGTCGCAGCCGCGAGGCACCGCCGTCCGGCTACGGCACACCACCCCAGGGGCAGGAGCTACCGCCCACCCCCGGCTCCCCCTACGGCCAGGAACTGCCCAGCCCTTCCCCCTACGGCCAGGAACCCAGCCAGGGCTCCCCTTTCGGGCAGGAACCGACCGGCCAGTATTCGTTGTTCGGGGCGGGCGGGCGCGCCGGGCAGGGTGGTGACGTGGCCGAGCAGGGCGTACGTCCCGAGCAGGGCACGCGCCCCGAGCAGGGCATGCGTCCGGGGCAGGGGGCCGCGCGGGGGGTGCAGGGACAGGCGGCGTCCCCACGGCATGGGACGGCGGGCGCTCCTGGCGTGCCCCAGAGCCGGGCCCGGCATCGGCTTCCGGACCAGCAGGTATGGCCTCCCGCCTCCCGTGAGCCGCAGGAGGGCCTCACGCAGCCGCTGCCGGCCGTTCCGTCCACCGCCGACCAGCCGCCGTCCCCATACGACCAGCCGTCGCCACAGCCTTCGCCGTACGACCAGCCGTCGCCGTACGGCGGCTCGCCGGCCGGATCGCCACCTCAGGGCGTTTCCGGGGCGGCGCAGGCCGCCGCCGCGGGCGCCGGGGCGGCAACGGTCGCCGCGTCTCATACTGCCGGGCCAGGCGGGTTGCCCCAGCACGCCGATCCCGCGGCCGGCGGGCCATCGGCGGCGCTCGCCCAGCACCGTACGCCCCATCCCGACGATCCCCAGAGCGGACCCCAGGGCGGACCCCAGGGCGTCCCTCAAGGCGGACCCCAGGGCGTCCCTCAAGGCGGACCCCAGGGCGTCCCTCAAGGCGGACCCCAGGGCGTCCCTCAGGGCGTCCCTCAGGGCGGGCCCTACGATGGCCCCCAAAACGGCCCTCAGAGCGGTCCTCAGGGTAGTTCGCAGGGTGGCTCCCCGGGCGGGGCTCGCGAGAGGGCTCAGGACGGCGTCCGGGGCAGGGCGCGAGCGGGCGGCGGGAGGCGTTCGGCGAAGGGGTCGCGCAACCGCAAGGTCCTGATCGCCGCCGGGGCCGTGGTCGTGTCGCTGCTTTCCATGGGCGCGCAGACGGTCGACGGCTACCTGTTCTACGAGAAGGTCTCCGCGCAGGAGACCAAGGAGGTCGTCGTGGCCGCCGGCCAGGCGGGCACCGTCCACAACATCGAGTGGACGGCCTCGGTGGCACCCATGAAGGCGCCCGCGGGCAGCAAGCACGGCCCCGAGGTCACCTGGCTGAAGGTGGGCATCACCAAGAAGGTCGTCAACGAGTCGAGCGCCACCATGACGGCTCCGCCCAACGAGATCAGGCTGACGGACCGCGCGGACCGCACGTGGACCGTGGAGCTGCAGGACGGCGAGCGGCCGACGGACCGGCTGGTGGTGGGCAGGACGTACAAGATCGACGGTGTGGCCATCGTGCCGACGCCGGTGGCGAACGAGGTCGAGATCTCGTTCAGGCCGAGCGGCTACCGTTCTGACACGCCGGTGGAGGACCTGTTCGACAGGGAGGCCATGGAGAAGGCGGAGAAGGACGACACGGTGCTGCGGTTCCGGCGGCGCTGAGCCACTCGTCCCCAGGGTCCCAAGGGTCAGGCGGCGCTGAGTCGCTCGCCCTCGCAGGGCTCAGGCGTCGCTGAGCCGCTCGCCCTTGGCGCGGGCTCTGGTGGCCGCGATGTCGAACGTGGCCGCCAGAAGCGCCATGGTGAGCACGGTCGTGATCATCTCGCGCAGGAAGCCGACGGGCGGCCCGGCGAAGGCCCACGTCCACTCCGCGCGCGAGCCGATGAGGGCCCGCAGCCCCCGGTCGCCGTACTGGGCGGCCACCGAGATGGCCACGTAGCACAGGCACAACATGCCGAAGAGCGGCGCGCCGCCGTTGAAGACCATCCGCAGGGAGTTGGCCAGCGGCACCCAGCGCTCCCTGAATCCGATGGTGACCTGGTCGAACGACTTTTTCGTGAGGTCGTGGCTGGACTCGAGGCGGTCCACGCCGCGCTCCAGGCGGGTGCCCTTGAACAGGGTGCGGGTCTCGTCGGAGAAGGCGCCGTAGACGAGCATGGCCACGGTCAGCCAGGCCAGCGGGACCGCGACCGCGTCCAGGAACAGCGGCCAGATCTCCCCGAACGTGCTCGTGATGCCGTCCCACAGCGGCACGTTCTTCTGCGCCTCGGACCAGACCTCCTTGGATCCGGCGACGACTGTGCGGTGCTCCATCCACTCGGAGCGCGCGTCGGCGATGGCGACGGTGGCGTTCAGCCCGTAGAACATGAACGCGAACTCGGAGAAGGCCGCGGCGAAGCCGTAGAACCTGGTCTTGCCCTGCTCCACGAGCTTCGCGAAGAGCGTCTTCAGCCCGAACATGACGACCATCGCGCCGAGCGACACGCGCCAGTCGAGGTCGACGAGGCCGCGGCCGACCTGCGAATCCTCGCCGAACCAGGACGCGTCCGTCATTTCATCGAAGTTGTGGAACAGGTCCATCTGGTAGATGTCCCTGGCGTCCTCGGTGTGGAATCCCCACGCCAGGTAGAGCACGGCGAAGGCGGGGGCGACCCGGTCCAGCGTACGGAAGAAGCGCTCGTCGGCCACGCCCTCGCCGGCCCTGGCGCGCATCTCCCACAGCGCGTTGCGCAGGCAGTAGAGCATGCCGGCGGTGACCGTCACCGCGGACATGACGACCAGCGTGAGCATGGTCATGACGGCCACCAGCCGGAGCTGCCGGAAGTCGCCGTAGGCCACCTCGGTGGCGCCGTACATCAGCACGAAGCGCACCAGCTCGCCGGCCGCGAACCAGAAGATCAGCGGCACGGCGCATCTGCCCACGAGCCGTAGCGTGTGCAGGGGCAGCGAGTACGGCGACGGCATCCGCTGAGCCGGCGTAGGCCCAGGTCGGGGCGGATCCATCACACCTGTCGAACCGGACATCTGTCGAATCGTATCGGTCTGTCCCTTCTGCCGCAGCCGCAACTCCCTGATTGCGTGCACGATCAGTTCCAGGGCGGTGACACATGAGTGACGTGTAAGCCGACCCCGGCAACGTATGCGGCCCGTGAAGGTGCGGCTCGCCGATCGGCGCGGGGGACGCGTATCCGGCGGGGCCGCGGTGACGCTGCGGAGCACGCGCCCCCCGCACGCGCGAAGGCCCGCGTCAGGAAGACGCGGGCCTCACGGGAGAACGGGCTCAGACGGCCACGGCGAGCTGGGCGACCTCGCCCAGCTTGGCCTCGACCTGGACGTCGCGGGTGACGCCGCCGCCCGCGATGATGCGTACGGTCCAGTCGCCGGGAGCGGCGAAGAACCGGAAGACGCCGTCGTCGGAGACCACGACCTCGCCGGTGAACTCGCCGGACCCGTCGAGCAGCCGGGCGTAGGCTGTGCCGGCACCGGTCACCACACCCTGGATCACGGCCTGGTTGGACAGATCGATCCCGGCCGGCAGCGCGATCGTCTGCTCCGGCGCTCCGCAGCCCTGTGCAGCGCTCGTCATCAGCGGGCCTCCCCCAGCTCGATCGGCACGCCCACGAGCGAGCCGTATTCGGTCCATGAACCGTCGTAGTTCTTCACGTTGTCCTGCCCCAGGATCTCGTGCAGAACGAACCACGTGTGCGCGGAACGCTCGCCGATGCGGCAGTAGGCGATGGTGTCCTTGCCGAAGTCGACTCCGGCCTCGGAGTAGAGCGTGCGCAGGTCGTCGTCGGACTTGAACGTGCCGTCGTCGTTGGCGGCCTTGGACCACGGGATGTTGCGGGCCGTGGGCACGTGGCCGCCGCGCTGCGCCTGCTCCTGCGGGAGGTGCGCGGGGGCGAGCAGCTTGCCGGTGAACTCGTCGGGCGAGCGCACGTCGACCAGGTTGAGCTTGCCGATGGCGGAGACCACGTCGTCGCGGAAGGCGCGGATCGCGGTGTCCTGCTCGCTGGCGACGTACTGGGTCTTGGGCCGCTGGGGCACGTCGCGCACCAGCTCGCGGGAGTCGAGCTCCCACTTCTTGCGGCCGCCGTCGAGCAGCTTGACGTTGTCGTGGCCGTAGAGCTTGAAGTACCAGTAGGCGTAGGCGGCGAACCAGTTGTTGTTGCCGCCGTAGAGCACGACGGTGTCGTCGTTGGAGATGCCGCGGTCGGAGAGCAGGGCCTCGAAACCGGTCTTGTCCACGAAGTCGCGACGCACCGGGTCCTGCAGGTCCTGCTGCCAGTCGACCTTCACGGCGCCACGGATGTGGCCCTTGTCGTAGGCGCTGACGTCCTCGTCGACCTCGACGAGAACGACTCCGGGGGTGTCGAGGTTGGCCTCGACCCAGTCGGCGTCCACCAGGGCGGCGGAGCGGCTCATTGGGATACCTCCATGTTGGCAGCGGGCGTTAGACGACGAATGAGCAGGTACATCTCGCAGCCGAGGCAGAATCCGAAGGCTGCGTTGAGGAATGCGGCGAGGAGAGCCGCGGCCGTGGCCGCCAGGGCCAGCGGCACGATCCCGGTGAGAAACCCGACCAGGCCCGCGACCGCGAAGACCAGCCCGGCCAGCTGCGCGAAACGCGGCGGGCGGGCGTCTTCCGTCTCCTTGGGCGCGCTCTTGACGAACGCCTTGAAAAGCATCACATAGGGCGAGCGGCCGACGACTCCGAGCGCGAAGACCGCCGCCTGGGCGGCGAGAGGCCAGACGCTCTCCGTCACCAGGACGGAGAACAGGACCAGCGTGGTGATGGCCGCGCCGAAACGCAGCGCTCTAGGGTCGGCACGCATCGTGGGATGCTCCTGAAGGGGTCGACTGGAGCGGATCGGATATCCGCGAGATCGTCCTCAGGCAGCGCGACAGAGCGCGGTGGCGACGCGGCAGAAGTCAACCGCGCGCCGCTTCGTCAGCAGCTCTGTCGATGGGTTCATGTTCATGACCCTACTCGGCGTCTCGTCATCTGTCACTTCTCGTCCGGTTATTGAGACTATCCGTCTGGTACGCGGACCGGCCACGACGTCGTCACCCGGGCGGCAGGGCGTCGGCCACCGCGGCCAGGACGTCGGCCTTGCGGGGCTGGCCCGAGGCCCTCTTGACGACGGTGCCCGCGGCGTCGAGCACGAGCACGGTGGGCGTGCGCATGATGTCGAGCCGGCGTACGAGGTCGAGCCGCGACTCGGCGTCGATCTCGACGTGGCTCACCCCGGGCACGAGCGTGCTCACGTCGGCCAGGATCCGCCGGGTGGCCCGGCACGGCTGGCAGAACGCGGTGGAGAACTGCACCAGCGTCGCCCTCTCGCCCAGCCCTTCGCCCAGGTCGGCCCCGGTCAGCCGCTCCGTCAGCCGCTCCGTCAGTCCCCCGGACGGCTTCTCGGGCTTTTCCCCGGGCGACCTCTCGGGCAGCCGCTCCCCGCCCACGTCACGCATCCTTCCGCCGCGGCGCAGGTGAACCACGCCGATCACCGCACCGAGCGCCAGCGTGGCCAGCGCCACCCACAGACCAGACATCCCTGGGTGCAACCGCGGACGGCCGCGATTACTTCCGCACCGGGATCCGTACGAGCGCCTTCCCGTTCTCGTCGACGAGCTCGAACCTGGCGATGTCGCCCATGGGCAGCGACGTCGTGCTCTTGAAGGCGGCCTTGTCCTGGTAGCGGACGTCCCAGCTCCCGGCGGGGTCGCGCCGCCCGTCGCGGGCCACGACGACGAGCCGGGCGGTCGTGCCGGCCGGCACGCCGTCGACGCTCACGCTCAGCTCGGTGCCGCCGTCGCCGGGGAAGGCCGTCACGGTGGCGCGGTAGCCCTTGGCGCTGTTCTCGCCGGCGAACGGGCGGCCCGCGACCGCCCTGTCCGACGACTTCGGCACGGGTGCCCTGCTCGGGCTCGGCTTGGAGTCGCTGAAGAGCTCCGGTCTCGACTCGGCCTTCTCCTGGGCGGACCGCGACGATTGAGCGACCGCGGGCGCGGCGGCCGAGTCTTCATGGCTGGCGGTGTTGACCGTCGTCCAGACCGTGCCGCCCACCACGAGCACCGCGGCGGACGCGGCGACCGCCATCAGCGCGCGGCCACGCCTGTTGCGCCTGGCGCGGTCGTTCAGCAGCCGGTGGAGCACCTGGCGAGGGGGGCTGGACACCAGCTCCACATCGTGTTCCGACACCTTGCCGAGGAACGACGCCACGCCCTCGAACTCGACCAGCTCGGCGCCGCACGCCTCGCAGGTCGCCAGGTGGTCGTCGATCTCCAGTGCCTCGTCAGGGTCCAGCGCGCCGAGGGCGTGCGCCCCCATGGCCAGCCGGATCTCTTCGCACGTCATCATGGCGCCAGCCCCCGCTCCTCGAGCGCCAGTTTCAGGGCGCGCAGCGCGTAGTAGGTGCGCGACTTGACGGTGCCCGGCGGGACACCGAGCGTCGCGGACGCCTCCCTCACCGACCGCCCCCGGTAGTAGACCTCCAGGAGCACCTCGCGGTGCTCCGGCCGCAGCGCGGCCAGCGCCTCGGCCACGGACCAGGACTCGACGGCCCGCTCCAGCTCGTCGTCGGCCGGTATGACCGCCAGGGCCTCGTCGCTGGTCTCCTGCGGCCTGGCCTTCCTGGCGCGGTGCTGGTCGAAGACGAGATTGCGGGCCACGGTGAACAACCACGCCCTGATCGGCCGGTCGGAGAGCGCCTCGGGATGCCGCCAGGCCCGCAACAGGGTCTCCTGCACGACGTCCTCCGCACGCCCCGAATCACCGGTCAGCCTCAGGACATAGCCGTAGAGCGGCCCCGCGTGCTCGTCGAAGAGGGTCCTCACGAGTTCCTCGTCGGCCGTGCCGGCTGCGCTCACAGGATCCTTCCCCCCGTGAGCTCCGCCCTGGCTCGCTCGCTGCGCTCTCTCACGTCCCTCATCACGTACGCGAGGGCGCCGCGGTTCATCCTTATCCACGAATCGGCACGTCAGACGCTTCGGCCGAGAACTCCAGCCCGTCGGCCACGTTCTTCACCCCGGTCACCTTGACGTCGAAGGGCAACTTTCCCTTGAACGGGATCGTGTACGAGATGAACCGCGCGGCCTGGTCGGGCACGCCCTCGATCTTCTCCGCCTGGAGCCTGAGGCCGCCGTCGGCCACCTCGACCGTCATCTCCGCCTCGAACGTCACCTTCTTCACTCCGACCGTCACCTCACCCGATGCGACGAGCCGCTGCCCGTTCCCGCTGATCTTCACGCCGCGCGGGGCGAACTTGTCGATCGTGGCCCTGGTCAGCGTGCCGTTGACGGTCACGCGCCGGGCTCTGATGTCGGCTCTGTTCTGCAGGACGTCGGCCAGCGGGGCCGTCACGTCGTGGGCGGCGCCCCGCAGGTTCTGGACCGGCACGCCGGCGTAGGTCAGCGTGCCGAGGTCGAAGCGGACTTCCGGATAGTGCCCGGACAGGGCCTGGGTGAGAAAGGGGATGCCCTCGATGGTCACCGTCGGCGTGCCGGACAGATCGCCGGCCGCCGCGATCCTGTTGGCGAGGTCGCGCTGCACTCCTGCCACGGCGACCCTGTCGACGGCGACAAGGATGATGAATAGCACGATCAGAGCAATGATCAGCTTCCGCATGGGGCTCCCAGTCTCAAGCGGGGGTCAAAAGAGCCTACCGATTCCTTCCCCGCAGGAGACGGCGATCACCCGCCCGCGAAGGGCGGCAGCACCTCCACGGTCGCGCCGTCGCCGAGGACCACCTCGTGGTGGGGTCGCCTGCCGACGGGAAGGCCGTCCACGAGGAACGAGGACCGCCGGACAACCCGTGCCAGATCGGCGCGATTTTGTGTGATTTGCGTCATGAGTTCGTCAAGAGTGACCGCGTCGAAGGATTCTTCCGCAACGCCGGCCGCCTCCTTGGCGGCCGCCCAATAACGTACTTTTCCCCTGGCCATGGGCACCTCACAATCCCTTTAATCCTATTGTGCGTCGCCCTTAACACGCATGTTTCCGGCGACGCCCTGTTCATCCCGAGGACGCGCAATGGACACCACTTACCCGTGAGATATCCTCGCCTACAGGACTCGGGCGACGTAGCCCCCGGGTCCTTGCGCGTTTGAGGAGGCCCTGATGAGCAACTTGCTCCTGCTGACCAACGCCCTCGAGCCATCCGCCGAGGTGCTTCCGGCGCTGGGGTTGCTCCTCCACTCGGTCAGGGTCGCGCCCGCCGAGGCGTCCGCGCTGATCGACACCCCGCCCGCCGACGCCGTCCTGGTCGACGCGCGCAAGGAGCTCGTGCAGGCCAAGAGCCTGTGCCGGCTGATCCGCACGACCGGCATCGACTGCCCGCTCCTGGTGATCGTGACCGAGGGCGGGCTGGCCGCCATGAGCGCCGAGTGGGGCGTCGACGACGTGCTGCTCGACAGCGCCGGGCCGGCCGAGGTAGAGGCGCGCCTGCGCATGGCCACCGGCCGCATCTCCCAGGCCGCCACGGAAGACGCGCCCGACGAGATCCGCAGCGGCGACCTGGCCATCGACGAGGCCACCTACACCGCGCGGCTGCGCGGCCGGGTGCTCGACCTGACGTTCAAGGAGTTCGAGCTGCTCAAATACCTCGCGCAGCACCCCGGCAGGGTCTTCACCCGCGCCCAGCTGCTGCAGGAGGTCTGGGGCTACGACTACTTCGGCGGCACCAGGACGGTCGACGTGCACGTGCGGCGGCTGCGCGCCAAGCTCGGCACCGAGTACGAATCGCTCATCGGCACGGTCCGCAACGTCGGCTACCGCTTCGTCCCCGACCGGGCCGACACCGCGCACGTCTGATCCGCACGATTGACAGCGGGCTCACCGCTGGCGTCCACTGATGTGACAGGTTTTCGTTGGGGCTGTTTCACGCCTGTCATGTCGAGGACACCGCCGTCCTGAGGGGATGTGTGGTGCGGGGTGGGTCTGTTCAGGTCACTGGTCGACGAGGGCGCCAGGCCGCGCGTCTACCGGCGGGGCGAGATCATCTGCTCGCCGTTACGGCCGGCCACCTGCGTCTTCCTGATCGAGCACGGTTACGCCCGCGAATATGTGCCCGCCGGCGACCGTGAGGCCGTCCACGACCTGCGCGGCGACGGCGACCTCGTGGGCGAGCTGGCCTTCTGGAGCGCCGCCGACCGGGTCAGGATCGACGCGTTGACCGAGGTGCGGGCGTGGCCGATCGACCTGCGCCGGCTGCGCGAGCACGCCTCCGCGAGCCCGGCCGTGGCGACCGCGCTGGTGCAGGAGCTGTTCGCCAGGAACATGGCGGCCCGCAGGCACGAGGCCCTCGCCCGCGCCCCCGTCGCCGCCCGCCTGGCCGTCTGGCTGCTGCACCTCGACGAGCGTTACGCGCTGGCCTCGGAGTCCGCACCGCCGCTGTCCATGGAGACGCTCGCCGACCTCGTGGGCAGCTCCCCCGACGTGGTGCAGCGCCGGCTCACCGAGTGGGCGCGGCGCGGCTGGCTGGTCCGCACCGGCTACCGGCGGCTGCGCGTCGAGGACCCGGTCGCGCTGCGGGACGCCGCGGGCGGCTGGGAGCACCTGTCGGCGCCCTGGGAGGGGCACGTGACGCCGTTCCTGGCCCGGCCAGGAGCGCCGCCCGCCGGGCAGTTGCCGGTCGCCGAGGTGCCCGTCCCCCGCCAGCTTCCCGCCGACGTGCCCGACTTCACCGGACGCCAGCAGAGCCTCGACCTGCTCACCGCCTGGCTGGAGCGGCCCCGCAGGACCAACACCATGGTCGTGCAAGGGCTCCCGGGAGTCGGCAAGACCGCGCTGGTGACGCGCTGGGCGCACCTGCACGCCGACCGGTTCCCCGACGGGCAGATCGTGATCGACCTGCGCGGGCAGTCGCCGGGCCTGCCGCCGATGACCTCCGCCGAGGCGCTCGGGCAGATCCTGCGCTCGCTCGGCATCGGCGAGCACATGCCCGCCTCCGACGAGGCCGAGCTGATGTTGCTCTACCGCAGCAGGATCGCCGGGCGCCGGCTGCTGCTCATCCTCGACAACGCCGCCGACCCCGGGTTGGTGCGGGCGCTGCTGCCGGGCAGCAAGGACTGCGTGGTGCTGGTGACCAGCCGTACGCGGATGGCGCCGCTGCACGCCACCGGGCACGCCGACCTCATGGACGTGCCGGTGCTCGACCCGGGCAACGCGGTGGCGCTGCTCGTGGCGGTGCTCGGCAAGAACTCGCCGCGGGCGGCCGACAGGGACGCGCTGGCCGAGCTTGCCAGGGTGTGCTCGTACCATCCGTTCGCGCTGCGCATCTCGGCGGCCAAGCTGGCCGAGAACCCCGGGCTCAGCGTGCAGGCGCGGGTGCGGGAGCTGCGCGTCCCCGACCGGCCCGCGGCCGGCGACCCGGAGGAGGCGTTCAGGTCGGCGCTCGACCTGGCGTACGAGTCGCTGGGCCCGGCGCAGCGGCGGGCGTTCCGCCACGTCGGGCTGCTGCCCGGGCGGGACTTCGCGCCCGAGGTGCTGGCCGCCGCGCTCGGCGTGCCGGTGAGCGAGGCCGTGCTCGCGCTGGAAGGGCTGCACCGGGCCTACCTCGTCGAGCCGCTGGCCGGGCCGCGTTACCGGGTGCACGACCTGGTCAAGCGGCTGGCCAGGGAGCTGGGCAGGCACGCGGAGGCGGGCGTACGGGAGGCCAGGGTGCGGCTGCTCGACCACTACCTCGCGGTCGCGACCGAGCCGGGAACGCCGCGCGGGTGGTTCGAGGCCGAGCGGCGCTCGCTGGTCTCGGCCGTACGGCTGGCGGAGGAGAGCGGCACGCACGGGATGGCCTGGCGGCTGGCGGAGGCCGTTTTCGAGCCGTTCAGGAGGCTGCGCTACTACGAGAACAACCTGGAGATCCAGCAGGCCGGGCTCACCTCGGCGATGCAGGTGAGCAACCGCCGGGCCATCGCGGTCATGCGCAGCAACCTGGGCTCGATCCACCGTGACATCGGCCCCTCGACGCTGGCGGCCAGGTTCATCGGCGAGGCGCTGGCCGACTTCGCCTCGCTCGGCGACGGCGCGGGGCGGGCCAAGGCGCTCAACGACCTGGCGGAGGTGCACGGCATCGCGGGCAACACCGAGGACGCGCTCAAGTGCGCCGGCGAGGCCCTCGACCTCTACCGGGACATCGGCGACCTGTCAGGGGTGGCCGGCTGCCTGCACACGCTCGCCCGGCTGCGCCTGTCCCATGCGCGCTACGAGCCGGCGCTGCAGTACGCCCGCCAGGCGCTGGACGTACGGGAGAAGCTCGGCGACCGCAGGGGCACCGCGCAGAGCCTGATCATCATGGCCAGGGTGCAGCAGAACCTGGGCGAGCCCAACGCGGCGCTGTCCGAGGGCCTGGAGGCGCTGTCGATCTGCCACGAGCTGGGCGACGAGCACGCCGAGGCCGAGACGCTGCTCTGCCTCGCCGAGATCTACGACCTGCTCCGGTTGCAGGAGGACGCGCAGCGCGACGCCGAACGGGCACTGGCCGGCTACACCGCGACCGGCGACCAGCACGGCTGCGGGCGCGCCCTCAGCGCGCTCGGGCGCATCGCCCGCAACAGCTCCCGTTACGACGAGGCCCTCGCCCACTACGAGCAGGCGCTGGCCGTGCAGGTGGAGCTCCACCACGAGCAGGGCAGGGCGGAGACCCTCGGCGACATCGGGCTGGTGCACTGGCGGCTGGCCGACTACCTGCGCGCCGACGACTACCTGAACCAGTCGCTGATGATCAGCCGGGTGATCCACGACGAGCCGGTGGAGGCCCGCATGCTCAACAGGCTGGCCCGGGTGCGGCGGCGGCAGGGCCGGCCGCAGGTGGCCTTCGTGTACGCGCTCGAGGCCCTGGACATCGTGCAGGGCACGGGCAACCGGCGGGCTGAGGCGGACGTGCAGGAGACGCTGGCGTACACGTACCTGTCGCTCGGGCAACACCAGCCCGCGCTGCGGGCGGCCAGGGCGGCGCTGCTCATCAGGGAGGAGCTGCGCGACAGCCGGGCCAGTGCGCTGCTGTCGATGGCGCAGGCGCTGCACACGGCGGGCGAGCCGGCGGCCGCGCTGGCACTCGCCAGGGAGACGGTCGAGTTGCAGAACGAGACCGGCACCAGGGACAGGTGGGCGGCGGCGCTCACGACGCTGGCCATGGTGCTGCTCGACCTCGACCAGGCCGACGAGGCGCTGGTCCACGCGAAACAGGCGAAGGACGTTCATCAGGAGTGCGGGACGCGGCGCGACCTCGGGTGCGCGCTGCGGGCACTCGGGCTGATCTCGGCCCGGCTGGGCGACAGGGCGGCCGCCGCCGAGCAGCTGAGGGAGGCCGTACGGACGCTCGAAGAGGTCGGGGACGTCATGGAGGCGCGGCAGGTGGCGGAAGAACTCCGCCGCCTGACCTGAAAGGCCGTCAAAAGTCGGGAATTTCCGGCGGTGAGGTCGCAGATCTTTCCCGGATTCTGCCGTTAGCTGGTGCGACCAGCTACTCCAGCGGAGGTGATCCGGATGCTCAAGAATCATCTGCGTCGAGACCTGCAGTGGCTCAAGCGCCAGGCGCGAAAGGACCGGCGGATCACCGCCGTCCTGCTCGCCGGCGTGCCGGCCTTCTGGGTTCGCCAGCTCTCGCCGTGGGAGACCGCCGACGGGGCGCCCTTGATCCTGCTGGCCCTCTCGTTCGGGCTGATCGCAGGGTCGGCGATGGCCTGGCTGGCCTCGGCCTACTTCGTCACCAGGACCCTGCGCACGCGCAAGGAGCCGGCGGAGGAGCTGCGCTGGGTCTCCAGGATCAGCAGGGCCAAGGAGTGGGCGTTCTGCTCGCTGGCCGGGTGCGTGGCCTGGCACCTGCTGCAGTTCGTCACGGCCCTGGTGCTGCTCTGAGCCGCGGGCCTGGCGGGAGCGGCGGGACGTGGGGGGCGTCCCGCCGTCTCATTCCAGCAGGGCGTGTTCGAGGGCTTCGACGCGGATGCCCGTGCCCGTGTGGACGAACTGGACGATCTCCGCCGTGTCCAGCTCCGCCGTGCCGAGCGCGAGATCGGCGTGGGCGTCGCACCACTCGACGAGCCGGCGGGGATCGGCGAGCGGGCCGGCGAAGTGCACGAGGCTGACGTACCAGCGGTCGCGGACCCGGCCGTGCTCCAGGTCGCGCACGCCCCGCGACTCCAACGCGTGGGCGAAGCGCTTCCACAACGTCACCAGCGTGTCGTCCTCCGGGTGCCCGCAGACCAGCACGCCGCCCGGGTGCGGGCTCACGCCTCTCAGGCGCACCCTGGCCCTCGGCAGGCCGTCGGCGGCCTCGGCCAGCGCGGCGGCGTAGGCGCGGCGGAGCGGGTCGTCCTCGGGGATGCGGGCGCGGTACGGCTCCAGGGACCTGAGCGTGACGTGCAGGGCCCGGCCGCCGTGCACCCAGTGGCCCGGGGCCTCGATGGTCGCCGACAACTCCGTCAGGCGATCGGCGATCTCCCGCTGGGGACGGAGCACGGCCGCGGCGCCCCAGCGTCTCGCGCCCTCCACCATGGGGACGTCGTGGGTGGCCCGGCCGGCCAGCAGGGCCGCGCGCCCACTGGCCCGAAACTCGGCGAAATCGGACATCCGAGCAGTATGCCAGCATGGCACTCATTCGTAGGCGGCCTCGGGGAAGGCCGCCTTGTGCGGGCCGTTGTCCGGGTCGAACTCGTAGCGGATCCTGGCGCAGTCGTCGAGCAGCGCCCCCTGCAACGTCCTCAGCTCCAGGTGCCTGGTCCGCTCGAACTCCTTGGCCAGCACCTCCTGCCGCCGCCTTCCCTCGTCCAGCGCGGCACGCAGCTCCTTCATGTCCCTCCGGTAGGACCCCTTGCCGCTGCCGCGGCTGATCTGCAACATCCCGAAGGCGCCGAAAACGCGCGACAGCGACTCCAGCTCCTGGGCGAGCGGATCGGGCAGGTCCGCACCGCGCTCGCCGGGCAGGCCGCGCGCGCCCGCGATCAGGTCCACCAGCCCTCTGGCGATTCCCCTGAGCTGGCTACAGGCGTGGTCCAGGCAGGTGGCGGCCTCCGCGACCTGGCGCAGGCGGGTGTCGTACCGGCTGCGCCGCAACGTCAGGCGCACCGACTCCGCCGCCTGGTCCGCGGCCTCCTTCGCCTCCTCCAGCCGTTGCGAGAGCGTCCTGGCCCGCTCCAGCCACTCGTCCGCCATGTCGCGGTCCCACTCGCCGCCCAGCCCGCGCGCCATGTCCGCGGCCAGGTCGGCCAGCTCGCCGGAGAGCCCGCACAACTCCGTCGCCGCCCGCTCCACGTAGCGCGGCGGAAGGATCAGCAGGTTCGCCGCCACGCCGATGAAGGCCCCGATCAGCACGTCCGCGAGGCGGGCGAAGCCGTACGTGTTGCCCAGCGCCAGCACCAGCAGCGCCGTGATCGGGATCTGCACGTTCTGGGCCGGCAGGTTCAGCAGCCGGGCCAGCACCAGACCGGACGAGATCAGCACCGCCAGCGTCAGCTCGTTGGCGCCGAGCAGCCAGATCACCCCCGTGGCCGCCGACACACCCACGATCACCGCGCCGACCTGCTGCAGCCCTCTCACCAGAGTGCTGTACGCGGTCGCCGACACCGTCAGCAGCACGCCGATGGGCGCCAGCACGGGCACGTCCACCTTCAGCACGTGGGCCGCCAGCCACCAGGCCAGGACGCAGGCCCCCGTCACCTTGAGCGTCTGGACGAACGACTCGCGTTCCATGCGCAGCCAGCGCCCCAGGCCCAGACCGCGGGCCCGGCCGAGCGCCGCCTTCCCACCCGAGACGATGCGCTGGAGCGGGGCGCCGTACCGCTCGTGCCGGCGCCCCGATTCGGTCTCCATGTCCCATGCCCTGCCCAGCCGGGCAGCGGATAGAGCTGGGCGAACAGGGGTAGCGGGCCAGCAGGCTGTGAGGGAGGTGTGGCACGTGCCCGGCGATCTGGTCGTCCCCGGCGGCGCTCGGGGAGTGGTGCTGTTCGTGCACGGCAGCGGCAGCGGCCGCCTCAGCCCGCGCAACCGTTACGTGGCCGGCGCGCTCAACGAGGCGGGGCTGGCCACGCTGCTGTTCGACCTGCTCACCCCGGAGGAGGAGACGCTCAGGGCGAACGTCTTCGACATCGGGCTCCTGACCGGGCGGCTGCTGGAACGTACCGCGTGGGTGCGCGAGCAGCCCGCGACGGCGGGCATGCCGATCGGCTACTTCGGCGCCAGCACCGGCGCGGCGGCGGCGCTGGCGGCGGCGGCCGAGCCCGGCAACCTGGTCGCCGCGATCGTCTCACGCGGCGGCCGGCCCGACCTGGCCGCGGAGAAGCTGGCCGCGGTACGCGCCCCCACCTTGCTCATCGTCGGCGGCAGGGACCCGGTCGTGCTGAGGCTGAACGAGGAGGCCCAGCGGCGGCTGAACGCCGAGAGCCGGCTGTCCGTCGTGCCGGGCGCCACCCACCTGTTCGAGGAGCCCGGCGCGCTCGAGATCGTGGCCGACCAGGCGAGCGACTGGTTCACCGGCCACTTCTCCGCACTCAGACGGTGATCGTGCCCAGGGTCTTGCCGTCCGAGGTCTGGATCGTGAAGTGGTTCAGCTCGTCCTGGGGGAGGCTGGTGCCGCCGTGCAGCAACATCGGGTCAGGCGACCCGGGCACGCCGTACCCCGCCGCGGGGACGCCCCAGCTCGCCACGACCTCGGAGCGGCCGTCGTCGCCCACGGCCATGAGCCGGCACTGCAGCGGACCCTTGACGCCCTTGAGCTCCAGCGCGACGTGGGTTCCCCAACCTTTGTCCTCCAGGCCGATGACGCTGGACACGCCGGTCGCGGAGTCGGTGGCGGAATAGGTGTTCCCGGTCATGAGCAGCGCGCGGGCCGGGCTGTGGACGCTGTCGGGGTTCGGGCCGCCCATGAAGGAGCTGCCGGCCAGGAAGACGCCCGCGGCCACCACGAGACACGCGGCGGCGGTCATGAACGTGCGGTGTAACCGGCGGCGACGGCGCTCCGCGATCGCCTTGCGCACCAGGACCGACTCCACCTGCGGGTCCGGCGGGCTGGGCAGCAGGTCGTCCGGGTGCACCCCTTTGATCAGCTCCCCCACCTCCGTGAACGACCCCACCTCCGCGGCACAGCTCCCGCAACCGGCCAGATGGTCCTCGAAAGCGGCTTTCTCCTCCTCGCCGAGCAGGCCGAGCGCGTACGCGGCCACGTCCTCGTGACGCACCTCCGTCATGGCAGCGTCACCCCCCTTACGTCGTGACGCACCCTTCTCACGGCAGCGTCACCCCCCTTACGTCGTGACGCACCACGCTCATGGCAGCGTCACCCCCCTTTCCTCGAGCGCCACGCGCAGCGCGCGCATGGCGTAGTACACGCGGGACTTCACCGTGCCCACCGGCACGCCGATCGTCTCCGCCGCCTCCTGGACGGTGCGGTCCAGCAGGAACGTCTCCGTGAGCACCTGGCGATGGGCCGGAGAGAGCGACAACATCGCCTCGGTCACCACGATCTCCCGTAACAGGCGCTCGTCCTCCGCGGCCACGGGCTGGGCTCGGTCCTGGATGTCGTCGACCGTGTCGAGGGGACGCGTGCCCGAGCGGCGGTGGTCGTCGATGACCACGCGGCGGGCCACCGTCGCCAGCCACGGCATCAGCGAGCCGGTGTCGGTACGCAGGTCGTGGAGGTTGCGCCAGGCGCGTACCAGGGTCTCCTGCACGACGTCCTCGGCCCAGCGCCGGTCGCCGCCCGTCAGCCGGATGGCGAAGGCCATCAGGGGGGCGCCGTACTCGCGGTAGAGGGCTCGGACCATGGCTTCGTCCGTTACGCGGTGATTCACAAGGGGGCGGACTCCTTGCGCTGCGGCTATCACGAAATCTCGCGCTAGGTACGCTGGTATTGAGAATTATTACTCTAGCCACCGGCCAGGCCCAGGGCAGGTAGTTTGCCCCATTCGCCATCCAGCTAGATTTAACCGGTAAGTCGCGTTAACTCCCCTGTTCGATCATGGTCTGGCTCCTACCGTCCGGAATGCCCGTCCGCCATTGACGGGCTCCGCCGCCCCCCGGACCAGCGTTCGGCCTCCAGCAGCAGTTCGCGTACCGTGGCGCGGCGGTCCTCCCACGGGTCGCCGAGCAGGGCGCGTACGACGTCGATCGCCGCCGGGCGGGACAGCGCGTTCGGGCGGCGGCACTCGTCGATGACCACCCGCAGTTCGGGCACCGGCCCGAGGTAGGGACGCTCGCCGTCGCGGACCGGCCGCCCGGTCGCGGCGAAGACGATCACGTCGGCCCAGTCCCTGACGTCGGCGGAGGGGAACTCGCTGCTGCGCGGCCCCGGCGCGAAGAACGCCCGCCCCTCCGGCCCGATCATGACGTTGCCGGGGTTGAGCCGCAGCCCCGCGATCCCGCCCAGGTGCAGCCTGGCCATGGTGGCCGCGGTGCCCAGCGCGAGCAGGTGCAGCGCCTCTCCCCTGTACGGCCCCGCCGACCTGACGACGGCGACGAGCGGTTCGCCCTCTCCCAGGTAGTCGCGTGGCAAAAGGGCCAGTCCGTCGCTCCATCCCAGAAAGTCCATCGTCGCCCTCCTGGCAGCCGGGGCCCGGGCCCGCCGGCGTCCCGTTCACGGGCACCGCCGAGCGCCGTTTCGTCAGGGGGTACGACGGCCGGCCCGTGCGGGTTCAACCGGATCACGCGGGTGGACGGAACTGTTATGACACTACCCAAAGAGGAGAAAAGTAGGAAAAGTAGGTATAGTCGCATTTGAGTCACCAAGGAAGAGAGCGGAGCGCGATGGCCGGGAAGATGATCGAAGGGCCGGACGGCCGCTACATCGTGGGGACGGTGAAGATCGGCGAGAAGGGCCAGATCGTCATCCCCAAGGACGCGCGCGACCTGCTCGGCATCCAGCCGGGCGACACCCTCCTCGTGCTGGTGGACACCGATCAGGGCATCGCGCTGGTCGACAACGAGCGCTTCCGGCGCTTCGCGACAGGAGTCCTCGCCGTACAGGACGACCCGCCCGCCGACCCCGAGGAGCCAGGCCGGTGACCGGCTACCGCAACCCCTACGAGGGCCGGCGCGACCCGCTGCCGCCCGCCCTCGCCGAGGCGGGCTTCCACCAGGAGCTCGCCGACCTCGACGGGGTGCTGATCAACTACGTGCGGGGCCCGGAAACCGGCCCGCCCCTGCTCCTGATCCCCGGCCAGATGAGCCTGTGGAGCAGCTACCGCAAGGTCATGCCGGAGCTCGCGCGGCAGTTCACGGTGTACGCGATCGACGTCCGGGGGCACGGAAGCTCCTCGTGGACGCCCGGCGACTACTCGTGGGACTCCGCGGGCACGGACATCGCGCGCTTCCTGCGGCAGGTGGTCGGGCGGCCCGCGATCGTCAGCGGCAACTCCTCGGGCGGCGTGCTCGCCCTGTGGTGCGCCGCCCGGGTCCCCGGCCACGTCGCGGCGGTGGTCCTGGAGGACCCGCCGATCTTCTCGGCCGAGATGCCCCGCTTCCGCGACCGCGACCGCTGGGTCTACGGCAGCCTCAAGCACACCGTGGAGGTGCTCGGCGACCTCGACCGGCAGCGCGTGGCCGACGTCTACCGCCAGGAGATCCCCGTCGGGGAGAACAAGACCATCCGGATGCCGGACCGCTTCGTCGACCTCCTCGACCGCCTGGTCACCCGGCACCGGCGCAGGCACCCGGGAAGCCCGGCCTCGCTGGGCGTGCGCTGGTTGCCGGGGTCTCTCGACGAGCTGATCCGGTCGGCGTCGATGTTCGACCCCGACTTCGCCAGGGCGTTCGTCGACGGCCGCTTCTACGGCGACTTCTCGCACGCGGCCGCGCTGCGGGCGACGACCGCGCCCGTCCTGCTGCTACACGCCAACTGGAACCGGTTCGGCGAGTACGGCCTCGTCGGCGCCATGGACGACGAGGACGCCGCCCGGGTGCGCGAGCTCGCCCCTCAGACCGTCTACCGCCGGATCGACGCCAGGCACGTCATCCACGACCACAAGCCCCAGGAGTTCGTCACCGCCGTGACCGAGTTCGCGGCCGTCCTGCGCGGCTCGCCCGCCTCTTGACGCGCCCGGCGGCCGTGCCGGGTCACGCCACGGCGTCAAGCTCGCGGAAGGCGGCGCGGTAGGTGCTGGGCGAGGTCCCCACGGCGGCGTGGAAGTGCTTGCGGAGGTTGGCGGCCGTACCGAGCCCTGCCTGCTCGGCCACCTGGTCCACGGGCAGGTCCGACTCCTCCAGGAGCTCCCTGGCGCGCTCGACGCGCTGCTGGGTGAGCCAGGTCATCGGGGTGGTGCCGACCTCGTCACGGAAGCGCCTGGTGAAGGTGCGCACGCTCATGGCCTCCCGGGCCGCCATCTGGCGCAGGGTGATCGGCTCTCCCAGCCGCCGCAGGGCCCACTCGCGCGCGGCCGCGGTGGAGGGCGACGACGGCTCCGGCACGGGGTGGCGGACGTACTGTGCCTGCCCGCCCTCCCGGTGCGGTGGCACGACGGTGCGGCGGGCGACGTCGTTGGCGACGGCCATGCCGAAGTCGCGGCGGATCATGTGCAGGCACAGGTCGATCCCCGCGGCGCACCCCGCCGACGTCAGGACGTCGCCGCTGTCGGAGTACAGGACGTTCGCGTCCAGCTCCACCTGCGGAAACAGCCGGGCGAACCGGTCGGCGTAGCGCCAGTGCGTCGTGGCGGCCCGCCCGTCGAGCAGACCGGCGGAGGCCAGGACGAAGGCGCCCGTGCAGATCGAGGCCACACGGGTGCCAGGGCGGATGCGGGCGAACGCGCCGGCGAGCGGCGCGGAGAGCGCTGGCTCCTGCTGCTCGTAGTCCTCGTAGGAGGACAGCACGATCACGGTGTCGGCCTCCGCCAGCGCCTCCGGACCGTGCTCGACGTTGACGGTGAAGTCCCCGTCCGTACGCACCGCGCCGGGTCGCAGGGCGCACGTGACGACCTCGTAGAGCGGCGCCCCGCTCGCCGACGCCCCCGCACGGGCCTGCCCGAACACCTGGTGGACGATGCCCAGCTCGATCGGCAGGGTCATCTCGCGGGCGAGTACGGCGACGCGATGGCGTACGGGACGGGAGAAAACTGAACCCATGGGCCATATTGTTGCGCATGTCGGCTATCCAGCCACTCGTCGGGGCGTAACCACGCCGAAAGGCTGGAGCCATGGTTCAGCACGTACAAACCTCGTTGGCCGCACGCACGGGCCGGGCGTGGGTCGTCGCCGCCGTCGCGGGCGCGGCCATCGTGGCAGCAGGCGCCTTCACGACCGTCCCCGGTCTCCTGATCTCTCCCCTGCACCACGAGTACGCCTGGGACCGCGGCCAGATCGCCCTGGCCGCCTCCGTCAACATGATCTTCTTCGGCTTCACCGCGCCTTTCGCGGCGGCCCTGATGGAGCGCGCCGGCATCCGCCGCGTGGCGGCGGGCGCCATGCTGCTCGTCGCCGCCGGCGCCCTGCTCACCACCGTGATGGCCGCGCCCTGGCAGCTGGTCGTGTACTGGGGTGTCCTGATCGGCCTGGGCAGCGGCTGCCTGACCATGACCTTCGCCGCCATGATCACCGGCCGCTGGTTCGTCCGGCGTCGCGGGCTGGTCACCGGCGTCCTGAGCGCGTCCAGCCATCTGGGGCAGCTGCTCTTCCTGCCGCTGCTCGCCTGGTCGGTCGACCGGTTCGGCTGGCGGCCCCCGGTCGTGACGCTGGCCCTCGTCGCCCTGGCCGTGTCGGCTCTGGTGGCCCTGTTCCTGCGCGACCACCCGGCCGACGTCGGCGCACCGCCGTACGGGGGCGCGCACGTCGTCGCCAAGCCCGCCCCCGCCCGGGGCGCCGCGCGCCGCACCGTGACGGTGCTCGTCGACGCCGCCCGCACCGGCACGTTCTGGCTGCTGGCCGGCATGTTCGCCATCTGCGGCGCCAGCACCAACGGCATCATGTGGAGCAACTGGGTGCCCGCGGCCCACGACCACGGCATGCACGCGACCGCCGCCGCGTCGATGCTCTCCCTGATCGGCGTCTTCTCCGCGCTGGGCGCCGCCGTCTCCGGCTGGCTCACCGACCGCTTCGACCCCCGCCACCTGCTGGCCTGCTGTTTCACGGTCCGCGCGCTCACCCTGGTGGCCCTGCCGATGGTGCTCTCGTCGACGGTCCAGCCCTCCCTGATCGCCGTCGTGGTCGTCTACGGCCTCGCCGACGTCGCGACCGTCCCGCCGGTCATCGCGCTCGCCCAGCGCCGCTACGGAGGCGACGGTCCCATCGTCTTCGGCTGGGCCAACTCCGCCCACCAGCTGGGCGCGGGCGCCTCGGCCTTCCTCGGGGCCACGGCCCGCGACCTGTTCGGCACGTACGACGCCGTCTGGGCCGTGTTGTGCGCGGCCTGCGTCGTCGCCGCCCTGACCGCACTGGCCGTACGCGTTCCCCGGGGTTGACCTTGACGCGGCGTCAACGTTTCTCATGGGAGGCGTCCAGCCGAAGAGGGGAGCACGATGGTCAGAGCCGCTCTGCGCGTCCTGGGGTTCGAGGTGAAGGGCCTGGCCTCCGTCGGGCAGTGGATCGTACGCCGGCGTCACGGCGTGCCGCCCGGGGCGAGCGCCGTCACGTACGCCAAGGAGCAGACGTTCATGCTGGCGCTCATGTTGTTCGCGATGGCGATCGAGACGGTGGTGGTCGACCTGCTGCTGGTCGCGCTCGGCGTGCCCGGCTGGTTGCGGTACGCGGTGCTGGTCGCCGACCTCTATGGGCTGCTGGTCGGGGTCATGCTGGCCGCGGCCTGCGCCACCCGGCCGCACGTCGTCACCGACGATGAACTGCGCATCAGGTACGCCGCCTACTTCGACGCGCGGGTGCCCCTCGACCGGATCGTCTCCGTACGGACCGGCCGCAACCTCAACGAGGACAGCATGGTCTCCGTCGCGGACGGGCGGCTCGGCGTGGCCGTCGCCTCGCAGACCAACCTGACGGTCGAGCTGGCCGGGCCGGTCACCGTCGTCCGCCCGCTCGGGCGCCGGGCCGAGGTCACCTCGATCCGGTTCTTCGCCGACGACCCGGAGGCGGCGCTGGCGGCGCTGCGTCCCCGGCTCACCGTGCCCTCGTGAAGAGCGTCAGCCTCCCCCTCCCTGTGCGGGGGTGGTGCGGCGCGGGATCGAGCGCAGGTCGAAGGCGAACCGGGCCGCGGAGTCGGCGATGGCGTCGGCGTTCACGTCGAGCGCCGTGCCGCTGACGTTGCGGATCGTGTCGCACGCCTGGTGGTAGCAGGCGTCGTACGCCCTGCCCGCGGTGCCGCCGAACAGCTTCGCCTCCGCGGCCGTCTTGGAGCCTTCCGCGCCGGTGAAGATGCCGCCCGCCGGGATGCCGACCGCGATGAACGGACCGTAGTCGGAGCGGCCGTCGAAGTCGGTGCCGACGGTGGGCAGGTCGCGGGAGCCGTAGAAGGTCTCGAACTGCTCCTCGATCTGGGCCGAGCCGGGCGGGCCCGCCGAGGCGCCGGTGTCGTCGGAGTCGTCGCCGTCGTAGAGCTTGTAGGCGAAGTTGGGCGAGGCGACCATGTCGAAGTTCAGGTAGAGGCGGACGCGGTCGCGTTCCGTCTGCGGCAGCGACGTGACGTACTGGTCGGAGCCGAGCAGGCCGAGCTCCTCCGCGGCCCAGAAGGCGAAGCGCACCCGGTTCTTGACCGGGAAGCGGGCCATCTCCTCGGCCACCTCCAGGATGGCGGCGCTGCCGGAGCCGTTGTCGTTGATGCCGGGACCTGCGGGCACGCTGTCGAGGTGGGCTCCGAGCATGACGACGTCGCGCGGGTCGCCGGTGCGGGTTTCGGCGATCACGTTGTGGTCGGTGCCGATCGCGACGGTGGAGTCGACGGTGAGCCGGACGGTGGCGTTCTCCGTGCCGGCCAGCCGCTCGCCCACCGCGTAGTCCGCGTACACCATGGGGATGCCGGCCCGCCATTCGCCGACGTCGAGCTGCTCGGCCTCGGTGCGGCCTTCCTGTCCTTCGTTGAACACGATGATCCCGGCCGCCCCGGCCGCGGCGGCGTTGCGCACCTTCTGGGAGAAGGCGCAGGTGCCGCGCTGGACGAGCGCGATCCGGCCGGCCACGAACCCGTCGAAGTCGGAGGCCTCGCACCCGCTGGTGGAGGACGGTGTGGCGGCCGGGGGCAGCGTCAGGTCCACGCCCTGGACCTGCGCGGTCACGTCGCCGGACGGGGAGGGCTCGAAGGCGAAGAAGTCCTGCTTGGGAACGTACGCCCGCCGCTGCGGCGCGGTCTCGGTGAGGGCGGGCGGGCTGTTCTCGGTCCAGCTCTCGACGAATTCGACGGGATCGAACGTCACCTTGTAGCCGGCACTGCGCAGTTTGTCGGCCACGTAGTCGCGGGAGGCGTCGTAGCCGGTCGTGCCCGCGGCGCGGTTGCCGCCGTTCGCGGCGGCGATCTCCTGGAAGGCGCGCAGGTGCTCTTCGACGTTCGCACCCTTGACCTTCTTGACCAGCAGGTCGGCGTACGCGTCGGCGGGCTCGGCCGGATGGGCCGGGGCCGCCGCGGTCAGGGGCAGCGCCAGTGCGGTGATCAGTGCGATGACGATTTTGCGCATGAACGATTCCCCTGTCGTGGATGGGAATGCGACATTCCCCCGAGCCGCGATCGGAACGTAAATCCCCAGCTACGAGGCAGACAAGGCCTTCTCCAGCGGCAAAATCAGGACATGTTCGAGTAACGCGTTCACTCGGCGCGACGAGCGCGGGCACGGCGTTTGCCCTCGTGCATCGCCTGGACGCGGGCGACCGGGATGGTGTGCCCCTCCTCGACCAGGTCGGCGGGCAGCGGTTGCGGCCCGGGCATGAGCTCGGCCCACGGGTCGGCCCCCTTGAGCCGCGCGGCCGCCGTGTGCACGGTGAAGTCGGCGGGCGCCACGCGGTCGAGGTCGTCCCACGCCACCGGGAAGGAGACGGGCACGCCGGGACGGATGCGCGGGCTGTAGGCGGCGGCGACCGTCGCGCCGCCCGCGCGGGTGGAGTCGAGGAAGACCTTGCCCTCGCGGTCCTCCCGGATGAACGCCGTGGTCGCCAGCGCCGGATCGAGCCGCTCGGCACGGGCGGCCAGCGCGCGGGTGGCCGCCGCGAGGTCGTGCACCGCCGTGCCCTCGGCCACGGGCACGAACACGTGCACGCCCTTCGACCCGCTCGTCTTCACCGCCCCTGACAGCCCGGCGTCACTCAGAGCCTGGCGGACGAGGAGCGCGCCGCCTACGGCCAGCGAGAAGGAGTCGTCGTGCTCGGGCGGGTCGAGGTCGAGGATGAGGTGCGTGGGCCGGTTGCCGACGAACAGCGCCGGGTGAAATTCCACCGCCCGCTGGTTGGCGAACCACAGGAGCGTCCTCCTGTCGTCGCAGAGCGCGTACGTCACCTGCCTGCGGGACGCCTCGGCCCAGAAGGAGACCGACCTGATCCACTCGGGGGCGTATTTCGGCAGGTTCTTCTGCATGAACGGCTGCTGCCCCGGGCGGACGCGCATCACGGACAGCGCGCGGTCGCGCAGGACGGGGATGATGCGGCCGGCGACGGCGTCGAGGTAGTCGACCAGGTCGCGCTTGGTGGCGCCGGCGCCGTCGAACAGCGGCTGGTCAAGGTTGGTCAGGGCGACCCCGTCACGGGTCTCATCGGCGGCCACCCGCCCTACGATGCCACAGACGCCGCTGAGGCACCCGTCCCCGATGCTGTGCGTGATCTCCGTGAACCCGGCCCGGCAGCGGATCGTGCAGCTTGAGAATCAAGCGATGATCACGTTCTCAGAATGCGTCGAGCACCAGTTCGGTGTGGGAGCCCGCTGAACACTCCAGCAGTCCTGTGACGGCTCCCCGCCCAGACGATCCCGCGGGGAGTCACTCTCAGCCTCAGCTCAGCTTTGAACGCGAGCGGCCTCCTGCACTTCGACGCGCATTTCGACAACATCCTCACCGGCGGGCGCCGCTTCTACCTGACCGACTTCGGGCAGGCCGTGTCGACCCGGTTCGACCTGTCAGAGGAGGAACGGACCTTCTATCGCCGGCACCTCACCTTTGACCGCACCTACACGCTGACGTATCAAATGAACTGGCTGGCCGGCGCCTTGCGCGGCGCCGACTGGCCGAGGCGTCGCGAACTGGTGCGGGAATGGGCGGCAGGAGAGCGGCCAGCTGGTGTGCCCGGCGGGGTGGCGGCGCCCGCTGGAGGAGATCCGCCAGGTCGCCGGACATCACGCTCTGCCGCTCGAGTTAAGGTCACCCACCGCTCGAGAGAGACACACCGATCGGGGACGACGCTCCCGTTTGGTGAGGCTTACTCGCCGCGGGTGCGGCGCCCGGGATGGCACGGCCCGCTGCGGCCTGCGCGAGCGCGAGCAAGCCCGCCACACCACACATGGGGCAGCCGAGCCCTCGACGCGGCCGCAACCGGCTCGGTTGAGGATTTATGCGAAGACCCCCAGCGGAGAGGCTGGGGTCTTCAGGGGGCAGCGTGATAGAAGTCAGAAATCGAACTCGCCGTTCTTGGCCCCGTCAACGAACGCGGCCCATACCTCTGCCCGTACGACGAACGGCGCCTGCTCGGGGGCTTCGGTGTCGCGGATGCCGACTCGGCCGTTCGACAGCGGAGCGACTTCGAGGCAGTCTCCGCCGTTACCGGTCGAGCGTGTTGCCTTACGCCAGGCCGCCGTCTTCAGCTCGGCCGTGAGGTCCATGTCTCCTCCATCTGCTGGATGAACTCGACCGACGCGCTTTGTGGGAGGGATTCCGCCCGTATGGCGTCCATTTTCATGGTAACGACGGCGACCACCTCGGGATTGCTCGTCACGACGGGTTCAGCAGCCGTCTCCAGGTAGACCGTGTGACGACTGCCGTTGGGTGCTTGGGCGATGACGATACCTCCGCTCAGGCCGGGGCTGGCGCCGAGCGGGCAGATCTGAATGGTGATGTGCGGTGCCTGCGCGGCTTGCACCAGCCGGGCAAGCTGCTCGCGCATGGTTTCCGGCCCGCCGATCGGGCGACTGAGGACGCCCTCGTCGAGCACCACCAGGTACCGCGGCGGGTTGGTCCGGGTGAGGATCTTCTGCCGGGCCAGCCGTCCGGCTACCAAAGTCTCGATCTGCTCCCGATCGAAGCCCGATTCGCGCTCCAACAGGGCCTGAGCGTACTCGGCGGTCTGCAGGAGCCCTGGGACGACCAGAGGCTGCCAGGTCCGCAGTGACTGCGCCTGTTCTTCCTCCTCCAGCCAGGGCGCGAACCAGGTGGGGGCGCTGTCCTTGTAGTGGGACAACGAGGCCCGCTCTGCTGGACCGGTTGGCGGACGTGAGCACACTGGCGCCGTTCGGCATCAACCTCGGCTATTCAGCCGGAATTTCGCCTTGAAGATCCATAAGCAAAGAAGGTGCCTCCGACCTGCGATGATCTGACTGTCTAGATCACTCACATCGCGAGAACGGATGCACCTTCCGGGTGAACGGTACGGCATGGGACCACCGCTTGTCTGTACGGGGGGGACGGCAAGGGGCTCATCGGGCACGCGGGAGCGGTCCTCCTACGTAAATGCGCTGACCGGACGGGGTTAACCGGAGCACTCGGCGGGGTGATCGCCCGGCTGGGCGGCTCGCCGGTGTGGGACCGGGGCGTGGTGCTGGTGCAGCTCGCGATGGCGATCACGCTCGGGGCGACGAGCATGCGGCAGATCGCCCTGCTGGCCCACCACGAGCCGCTGTTCGGCGCGCCGCCGTCGGACTCGACCGTCCGGCGGGCGCTGGAACCCATCGGCGCTGATGGGCTGCTACGCAAAAGGCTCGCCCGAGCACGGGCACGGGTCCGGCGGCACGTGTAGGAGCTGATCGCCGCCACCGAGACCGGTTTCCCCCTGGCTGGTCGTGGCCGGCAAGGTGCTCACCGGGTGGATCGTCATCGACGTGGACGCCACGCTCATCACCGCCCACTCCGACAAACAGGGCGCCTCGGCCACCTTCAAGAAGGGGTACGGCTTCCATCCGCTGGCTGCTTGGTGCGCCAACACCCAGGAATGCCTGGCGATGCTGCTGCGGACCGGCTCAGCCGGCTCCAACACCGTCATCGACCACGTGCGCGTCCTCATCGAGGCCATCGCTCAGATCCCCGGACGACTTCCGGGCGAAGATCTGGATCCGGATCGACGGCGCTGGCGCCACCCACGATCTGGTCGAACACATGCAAGGACTGAATACCACCCGGCGCACGGTCCGTTTCACCGTCGGCTGGAAGATCACCGACGTCGATGAGGCGGCGATCGCCAGACTCCCCGCCGACGCCTGGCAAAGCGCCGTCCGCCAAGACGGCAAAGTCCACCCGCACGCCCAAGTCGCCGAGCTGACCGGGCTGGACGAACGCGCCGCCGCCTGGGGCATCCGGTTGCTGGTCCGCCGCGTCAAGCCCTCGGCCCGCGACGCCCGCCAGCTCACCGACCTGGAGAAGACGACCGGCTGGAAATACGCCATCATCGCCACCAACCTCGGGCCGCGCGGCCTGCGCGGCGTCCCCGGCAGCCACCACGTGCAGTTCATCGACGCCGTCCATCGTGATCATGCTGAAGTCGAGGACCGGGTGCGCACGAACAAGGCGATGGGGTTGCGGAACCTGCCGTCCAAGACGTGGAACGTGAACGTCGGCTGGGTGCTCGCGGCCAATCTCGCCGCCGACCTGGATGCCTGGACCCGGCTTCTCGGCCTGCACGACGACGCCGAGCTGGCCCGCGCCGAACCCCAGACGCTCCGCTACTGCCTCTGGCATCTGCCCGCCCGGCTGATCTCCCACGCCCGACAGCGCATCCTGAAGATCAGCGTCACGTGGCCGTGGAAGAACGCCTTCCTGACCTGCTGGCAACGGCTCTGCGCGCTCCCACCGCCCTGACCAGGAGAAACACGTTCCGGCGAACTTAGGAAGGAGTGCCCCCACCCCCGCGGTCCCGTGGAGGCCGTCGCCCACCCGAGCGCCTCGGACGGTGATGCCACCCCACCGGTCGAACCAAAACGGATGATCAGGCGGAAACCTCCGCCACGCCGAACCGTTCAGCAGACGCGACCCCGGCCTGAGTCATCGAGGTCAACTACGTCGGACTGATCCTGCTCCGCTGTGCACGGAGGGATCTCGGTTCACGAATTAATCCACCGCTCCAGGAAATCATCGGCTTCACGTTGTGTGACTACTTTACTGGCAGGTGCAGGATCGAAACTGCCCGCTATTTGCCTGCGACTGAAAGGCTTCCCCATTCGGACAAGATAGCAGGCCTTGCCGTCGCTCATCTGGCGTGCCATCGCGCTGACGAAGGCGTTCTTTCGATACCTGTTGATGAGAAGTAGAAGGTTGCGCTCCTCTAGCCGTGCCCGCAACATCTGCAAGGCTTCTTCGAAGTCATCCTTGGCCTGTACGGCCGGCACGGTTTCATCGCCTTTCTTAATCTCGATCTCATACGGGGAGCGATCATCATGTCTGGATACAATTGTGCAGGCCTCTTTAACCCCTGTGGTAATGTCCAACAGCAATGGCGTGCGATGAATCCTCAGTATCCATTTGATATATCTCATTGTGGCTTTTGTGAAGAGCAAATCGAATTACCTCGCCCGAGAGAGTTTGTGTTGAAGGTGATGCGGCACCCTGAAAGCTGGTGCCGCATCACTTACCACTACACTTAACGTAGATTGGACTAGGAATCCAGGTGCGCCGAACTAGGCGGTTAATGCGCCAGGCTCGCAAAGGCGAAACCCGGACGGCACGCTGGACTTTTAGGAGAAGCGGAAAAGTACCCCGGACAGTGTATTGCGAAAGTGGGAAAATTCGCCAATCTATACCGTCGAAGGTGGGGATGGAGCCTACAGAGCCGCCATCAACAGTTATGGGGACATCGGATGGCTGAGTGAGCATAATTACAATAGAGTCTACATCTATCAGCCGCGGACTCCATGACGTCGGTTTAAGGCGACGGCATGATGCAACGCCATAGGCCATCGGGCTGACTAGCAGAGCAAAGAGTGAGAGGCGCCCAATAGGCGAGGGATCGAACACCGACCTTGGTGCGAGTCCACTCTATGGCGCCTCTCACCTTGTGTCTTTGTCCCTGTCTGGCGTCGTATCGGCCACAATGGATCAGCTGATGTCGAGGCGTATGTTAGAGTTCGGGTTAGTCTATTTGGCACATCCTTAAGCGAGAGCCCCTGTGAATGAAGATGAGCTTCGTGGAAGGCTATCCCCGGCGGGCTTGCGGCTGCTCGATATGCAAGCCCCTGTGGGACTGATCCCTCCAAGAGCGGCCGCGCTCATCACGAGCTGCCGACCGGAAGAGGGCAGACGCGACCACGTTGTGAGCAAAGACGACCTTCGTGTGGTGGAGAAGGCCAACGCCGGCTGGTTCCGTTTAGCCAAAGATCACGAACTTTTCTCTGACGATCGCAAGTTTCTGCTGAAAGTGAACCTTGCGAACGGGGACGAATCGGCGCTCCTTCGCTGGGTAAAGGTTCAGTTTCTCGACCGTTGGGACATTATGGGCGCCGAGGCTGCCTCTAGAGTCATGGGTTGGGATTTCGGGCGCCCCGAATTCACTATGCTCTCTCTCAATGGCCTTATCATCTGCGCGCGAACTGTTTGGTCCGACAAAATAGGATCCCTCCTTTTGCCGTATCCTCACCGCATAGAAAGAATCCGTCGATATGCGGAGTGGATCCCGACTATGCGATCCTCTTCACCCGACGAACAAACTGCAGCAGCGGAATGGCTACAACGCTATCCATAAAGCCCCACGGGGAGTGAGGCGATCTCGTGCTGTCCGGTGCCAGAAACTGGTAACGAGCTTTTGACCACGGCGCTCCCGGTACTACATTCAGAGATCTTGAGGGAGTGGGTCGCCGCGGCGGCGGTGATGGCACTCGCGACCCCCAGGCCGCAGACCCTAGCCAGCGGCCCCGCTGCTGTGCCCTTGGCCGCTGCTGCCAGCGCTACCTGTCCCCGCTGACCGTCCAATACATTCACGCCCTGCTCCGCACAGCCCTGGAACACGCCGTTCGCGAAGACGACCTCGCGCGCAACGTCCAAGTCCCCGTCGTCCGTCAACAACGCACCGAACCCTTCAGCCCGGCCGAGGCCCGCACCTTCCTCGACGCCGCCCAAGGCTTCCGCCTGCACGCCCTGTTCGACCTCGCGCTCCGCACCGGCATGCGGCGCGGCGAACTCCTCGGCCTGCGCTGGAGCGACCTGGACCTGACCGGCGGCACGCTGGCCATCCGCCAGACCCTGCAATACGTCCCCGGTACCGGCCTGGTCATCAGCCCCACCAAGACCCCCAGCTCCGAACGCCGGATCGCCCTACCCCGCGAGGCCATCGCCTCCCTGACCCGCCACCGCAACCAGCAGCAGGCCAACCGCGACGCCGCAGGCCACGCCTGGGCCGACACCGGCCTGGTCTTCACCACCAAGACCGGTGCGCCACTCCAGCCCAGCAACGTCAACCGTGACTTCCACCAGCTCCTCCGTGGAGCCGGACTCCGCAAGATCCGCTTTCACGACCTGAGGCATTCGTGCGCCTCACTCCTGCTGGATCAAGGCGTGGACCTCATCGTGATCAAGGAACTTCTCGGCCACGCCCACATCGCCATCACCGCCGACGTCTACGCCCACGTCCGACTCCGCCTCCAACGCGACGCCATCGAACGCATGTCCGGAGCACTCGACGAGCAGCCCGAACCGTAGCCGTCAGAAAACGATCACAACGTCTGTAGCCGTCAAGGTAGCCGTCAAGCGCGTAACGGGGCCTCGCTGAAACGCTCTACAGCGAGGCCCCGTTCGTGTCACTCAAATCTTAATGCCCGCGTCCGGACGGTTAGATCTGAGCGAACACATTTAGCGAATTAAATTCGCCCGACAAATACTCAGAGCGGAAAGTTGTTATGCCACGGGGCATCCAGCTCCTCCGGGTCAGCACCCGCTTCCCTTACTGCATCGTCAATTTCTGAGATCCCATCGACGATTTTGACGTAGGGGGTGTCGAAGTCCCCGTCGTAGAAACAGATGTCCTCGTCTACGAGGTGCTTGGGCACCTCAATGGCAGCGATACGGAACCGGCCATCCAGCATCGGGACAACCCAGACCCACGAGTAGCGGTCAGGATCGCTGCTCGGTCGACGAGCCGAGATCTCCGCCTTGGTCATGACCAGGCGATTCTCAGCTTGTGTCTTCATCTACCCTCCCCAGAAGATCCGGATGACGGGGCCATCGAAGGTATGGATCTGCAGGTGAGGGAAGTCTCCATCTGCGTTACCCGTTCCATGACCGAGAACACGTCCATCGGGACCGAGTTCATCGTCCCAATGATAGGTGCCGGGCTTCCGGCCGAAGTACTGCTTTGTGCCTGGCCCGTCAAAGCCCTGAGCGTTCCGATAGCCATGCCCCTGGAACTTTCCGAGGAACAGCTCCTCCGCCTGACTACGCGACTGAACATGGATGCTGGTCGCGCCCTCATCAATAGCTTTGGCGGCCTTGGAAACGGCCCCACTAGACCAAGGAATATCACAAGGTCCGGAGTTGTGGACGAGTACGGCTTGGTCACCCGCCAGCACATAGTACGTGTGGATGTCTGCGACCGTCAGGTTGTGAACGCGTTGCTGTGCGGTCCACCGCTTGATCGCCTTGACCTGGACCAGGGAGCCGGCGGACGTGCGCAGCCACATGCCGGGCGCGAGCTTCTCGGCGTCGACCCACTTGCGCAGCTCAGGCACCCAGAAAGGATGCTTATCGGTCGCTATGATGAAGCCGGTTGCTTGGCCCTGCTTTCCGTCCGTATCGATGGTGACTTGGACCAGGTTCTTTTCGCCCTCGCCCACGATGAGGTCAATGACCTGCTTGGCTTCCGTTTTGCCGGTTTCCGGATCGGTGGCGAGAACTTCATCCCCGATCTCAATATCTTCGATCGGCTTGCGGGTGCCGTCGGCCATGAGCACTTCGGTATCGGGCGTGAAGCTGTTCTTGCAGCGTATCAGTTTGCCGATGAACTTTCCGGAGTCGCCAGTTATGGGCACCATGCCGGCCAGGGCCCATGCTGCTTCCTCGGTATTGCCCTCGTTCATGGCCTTGAGCGCGAGCAGGATGTCGGCCGGGGTGCCGACCACAGGCAGGTAGCTGAGGGCTTCGAGCTCCTTCGCGCCAGGAGGCCGCCCATTTCTCGTGTCCCCGTCCAGAGCAATTCCGGCGCGAGATGCCTCCCACTCATCGATTTGGCCGTCTTTGTTGTCGTCCTTCATCGCCGGGTTGTATTCCGGGTGGGCGTTACTGACGGGAATCGTCTTGCCTGCGGAGCCCGGGTTGCATTCGACGCTGGCGTTGTCCCAGCAATCAGACGGCTTGTACTCGGGGTTGTGCCATGGACGCGGCTCGTGACCGTCGTGTTCGATGTTGGTGATGGGGTTGCCGCCGGTGAAGGCGTAGCGGTTGCTGGTCCAGGGGTCGAGGGAGAGTGACAGGTCCTCAAGGGCGCCGTTGTAGGAATCGAGGTTGAGGAAGCGGTTGAGGCCCGGGTTGTAGTCGCGGAACCCCATGTCATACATGCCGGTGGAGTTGTCCCAGCGCTTGCTGTTAAAGCGGTAGGGGTTGTACTCCTCCTTGGCGGTGGGATCGAGGGGGTCGGGTTTGTCGACGCCGGTGAAAAGTTTGTCGTCGTTGCGGCCGTACGCGGTGTAGCCGTAAGTGGCGCGGGTGTCGCCGTTCTCGCTGGTGATCTGTTCCACGTCGGTGTGCGGGTTGTAGCCGTAGTAGGACGACTCTTCGCTGTTGTCGGCGTTGACCTTCACCTGGGACAGCCGCTCGCCCCAGGGGCTGTACTGGAAGGACTTGGTGAGCTTGCCGGCCACTTCCTCGTCCAGCACCTCGGCGGACAGGCCGAGGTAGGAGAAGGTGGTGGTCTTGGCGCTCGCGGTGCCTTCCTTCTCGGTCTTGGACGTCGTGCGGTCCAGCGGGTCGTAGGTGTAGCTGGTCACCGTGGACGTGACGCCGTCGCCGCCGAGTTTCTCGTGCTTGATGACGTGGTCGAAGCCGTCGTAGGTGTACTTCTCCAGCGTCTTGCCGGCGGACTGGATGGTGCGCAGCCGACCGTAGGGGTCGTAGGTGAGGGTGGAGGTCTGCCCGTTGGAGACCGACGTCATCAGGCGGTTGCGGTCATAGGTGAAGGTGGTCTTCTTGCCGAGGACCTCCTCCTCCCACACGTTGCTGTTGGCGTCGTGCCGGTAGATCTCGTTCTCGACCGGGCCGCCGCCGGTCGGGGTCTTGGTCACCTTGGTGATGCGGTCGCGCGGGTCGTAGGTGTAGGCGTAGGTGTTGTCCAGGTAGGCGCTGGGGTTGTCGGCGTTCTGGATCTTGGTGTGGTCGCTGGCGCGGTGCAGGTTGCCCTGGTAGCCGATGGTGTGCTCGGCCACCACCGTGGCGTTGGGCTTCTTCTCGATCGAATGCCGTAGCACGCCGGACAGGAAGTAGTCGTAGGTGACGACGTTCCCGTTGGCCTTGGTCTCGGTGAAGCGCTCACCGCGCGAGGTGTAGCTGTAACCGGTGGTCTTGGGTGAGGGGTCGGTCGCCGACTTCTTGTTGACCACCTGGTCGACCAGGTCGCGGACGTCGTAGCGGTAGGTCGCGAGCGTCTTGTCGTGGGTGCGCTCGTCGACGGCGCTGTTTTCGTTGTAGCGGTAGCCGGTGGTGTTCTTCAGCGCGCCGTCGAGGTACTCCTTGATCTGGCCGATCTGGTTGAGGTTGGTGTAGGTGATGTCCCAGGTGTCGATCTTGGCGGTCGGGGAGGCGTCTTGGATCGTGGTGAGGTTGGCGTTGGGGTCGTAGGTGTAGGTGAAGTTTTTGGCCTCGGTGTCGGTGTCGCCGGTGTTGTCGCGGACCAGCTTGACCGCATCGGCGGCGACGGTGCCGTTGGCGTCGTCGGTCAGGGTGACGCTGTGGGTGGTGCCGGCGGTGAAGGTGTAGGTGCCGAGGTCGACCCAGGTGCCCGGGTTCTGGGTCTGGTCGAGGGTGACGGTTGCCTCGCCGTCTTGGTGTTTGACCTTGTAGGGGGCGTTGGTGGCGGTGGCGCCGGTCGGGTAGCGGACCCAGGCGGTGTAGGTGCCGTCTGAGGGGGTGGTCAGGTTCCAGGTGAAACTGCTCGTCCCGGTGCCGGCGGGGGCGGTGGCGTAGTCGTAGCCGACGAACCCGGTCGCCGCCTGAACCTGAGGGCCGACGATGTTCGATGACGGGCTGGCGCCCGTGCCGGGGGTCCAGGTGCCGGTGGTGGTGACCTGGCCGGTGTCGGAGTTGTCGTTCATGACGACGTCCAGGCCGAGGGGGACGCCGTCGTCGGAGTGGGTCTTGAGTTTGCCGTCGGGGTAGTACGACCAGTCCAGCGCCCGCTGGCTGGAGCCGCCCGCGCTGGTAACGGTGCGGTTGGTCTGCAGGCCCAGCTCGTTGTAGTCGTAGGTGGTCTTGATGTCCCACGGGTCGGTGGTGGTCTTGGACCAGCCGTTGTCCCAGTAGGTCATCGTCGACACGTTGCGGACAGTTTGTCCGTGGGAGGGCGGGTGGGAGATCTCCTTCAGGCGGGAGACCGCGTCGTAGGCGTAGATGACCTTGTCGGGGGTGTTGTAGACCGGGTCGTCGGGGTCGTAGGGGTAGATCTCCTCGAACGGGCGGTTGAGCTTGTCGTAGGTGGTTTCGGCGATGAAGTCGTCGGGGTCGTCGGGGGTTTCGACGCCGCGCGGGGTGACGGTCTTGGTGCGGTTGCCGGCCTGGTCGTAGGTGAACTGGGTGGTGACGTACTTGAGGGTGTCGCCGGTGCCCGAATGCGGCACCTTGGTCTCGGTGACGTCGCCGCGCTCGTTGTAGACGATGATCGTCTTGTTCTTGTCCTGGTCAGTCTGACCCACGACCTGGCCGTCCAGGTCGTAGTCGACGGAGGTCTCGAACCCGGCGGCATCCTTGACAGTGGTGACGCGGTGGTTGAGGTCGTAGGTGTAGAACGCGGTGTGGTCGCCGGCGTCGGGGGTGGCGTTCTTGCGCGGGTCGATGACCTTCAGGACGTTGCCGACGTCGTCGTACTCGTAGCTGATCTTGTTCTGGTGGTTGTTGTTGGCGACGTCGGTGGTGGTGACGTGCCGCAGCTGGTAGATCGGGTCGTAGCTGTAGGTGGTGGTGAACTCGGCCGCGTTCGCGCCGGTCAGGTTGCCGTTGGGTTCGGTCTGGGTTTCCAGGTTGCCGGCCGCGTCCCAGGTGAAGGTGGCCTTGCGCTCAGGTCCGTCGGTGCTGTCCTTGGGCAGCACCGAGGCGGTCAGCTGGTCGGCCTTGTCGTAGACCGCGGTGGCCACGGCGCCGTTGGGGGCGGTGGTCTTGGTGACGTTGTCGTTGCGGTCGTAGATCGGCGCCGGAGTCGTGATGAACACCGGCGGGGAAGCGTCCTGGTCTTTGGGGACCTTGGATTCGAGCGGGCGTTTGAAGATGTCGTAGGTCTGGGTGGTGGTTGTGCCGAGGGCGTCGGTGACCGACAGCACGTTGCCGCGCGCGTCGTAGGCGGTGACGGTGGTGTGGTCGTCCTCGGCCGCGGTTTCCAGGCCGTAGGCGTCGGTGATCTTCTTTGGGTAGCCGGTGGGGTGGTAGTCGGTGAAGGCGGTGGGGTTGTCGTTGGCGTCGACCGCCCGGGTTAGTTGGCCGA
This sequence comes from Nonomuraea sp. B5E05, assembly GCF_039880665.1. Classification (NCBI taxonomy): domain Bacteria; kingdom Bacillati; phylum Actinomycetota; class Actinomycetes; order Streptosporangiales; family Streptosporangiaceae; genus Nonomuraea; species Nonomuraea sp. B5E05. The sequence continues at coordinate 157,212 of NZ_JBDPMJ010000018.1, read as the reverse complement.
AGCCGTCGTAGGTGTAGGTGGTGTCGTAATCGTCGGGAACGTCGGTGGTTTTGACGCCGAGCGGGTCAGTGACCTTGATCAGGTTGCCGTTGGCGTCGTAGTCGAAGTCCCAGGTGTGGCCCTGGGGTGAGGTCTTGGTGTCCAGGTCGGCGATGTGGCCGCCCAGTCCGCTGGTGTAGTCCAGCGTGGTCGGCGGGGTGTTGTTCTGGTTGGCCTCGGCGTCGCGGATTTCCAGGGGGTAGCCGGTCAGCGGGTCGTAGGTCCACGTCGTGACGGCGTCAGGCGTGGTGGTGTCGGGGCGGCCCTTCTCGATCAGCGTGGTGACGTTGTGGTCGGCGTCCCACACCGGATCGGTGACCTCGCCGTTGGCGTTCGTGATCAGAGTGGGGCGGCCGTAGGCGTCCAGCACGTACCGGGTCTGGTTCTGCCGCGGGTCGGTGACGGTGGCGTGGATCGTCGCTTCCGTCGGGCCGTCGGGGTCGACGTAGTCGAAGCCGGTTGTGCCGTTGAGCCGGTCGGTGAGGGTCTGGACCTTCCACAGGTCTTCGGGGTCTTCGGTGGCGTCGTAGTAGTCCAGGGTGGTGGCGTACTTCTCCGCGCCTTGCGGGGTTTCGGCGTGGGAGCGCGGGTCGATGATCTTGACGAGTTTGACGTTCTTGTTGCCCTGGGTGGCGTCGTACTGGAAGCCGAAGGTCTTGGCCTGCTCGTCGCCGGCGCCGTCGATCATGCGGGCCATCAGGCCCTTGTCGGTGTAGGCGAAGGTGACCTTGCGGCCGGCGATGTCGGTGATGGACTCGACGTTGTCGATGATGTGCGGGTTGGTCAGCTTGGTGGCCTCGACGGGCTGCCAGGTGGTGTCGTCGATGTAGGTGTAGTCCTGGCCCTTGGCGTAGTAGTCCAGGGTGAGGGTGCGGCGGCCGGCGGCGTCGGTGATGTAGCGCAGGAACTTGGTGGGCTTGTTGCTGGATTTGCGGCGTTCGTAGGTGAACGACATGGTGTTGCCGTTCTTGTCGACGATCGCGGACTGGAAGCCCTCGTCGTCGAAGAAGAACTGGGTGCGGTCGGGTTTGGTGAACACCCACTGGCGCAGCGGGTCTGTTGAGCCGGTCTTTTGCAGGTACAGGTGCACGCCGCGCGGGTTCTTGTAGGCGCAGTTCTCCGTGCAGGTGGGCGGGTCGCGCTGCCACACGTGGGTGGTGCCGTCGCCGTCGGTCAGCCGCACCTGCTCGGGCCAGGGCTGGCCGGGTGGGTGGAAGGCCAGTTGCGAGCCGAGCTTGTTCAGCGTGGAGGTCTGCAGGGACCAGCCGTAGCCGAGCGAGGCGGTGCTCGTGTCGAGGCTGTTGTAGGTCATGCGGGCGAAGGTCTGCACGCCGCGGGAGGGGTTGGAGAAGGCGTTGTAGCCCCACACGACGTTGCCCGCGTAGGGGTTGGTCAGCGCGGTGCCGCCGGCGCCGGTGTTCTTGCCGGTGTAGGCGTAGAACTTCTCCAGCCCCAGCAGGTTGGAGGTCGGCGTGGTGAGGCGGATCTGTTGCGGCAGTTGCGGGATGTGGTGGCTGGCCGATTTCCATTCGTTGGTGGTGGTGTCTTGTACGTCCCACACCAGCGAGACCGCGTCGGCGAGGTTCGCACTGTTCAGCACCGGCGCTTTGACCTGGGCGGTGACGGTGACCGTGTTCTGGGGTTCCAGGTCGGTGGGCAGCGGGGTGAGCAGTTGGGTGTCGCCGGTGACGTCGCTGCCGTCGGGCAGCTTCCAGAAGTAGCCGAGCCGGGTGGAGGCGGCCGGCCAGATCTCGTCGGTGGTGTTGGTGATCGTCACCTCGATGGTGCGCTGCTCGCCGGCGCTCATGTCGGCGGGGGTGGCCTGCGCCTGATAGGACGCCGCAGGGTCGTAGTAGTAGACCACCAGCCACGGCCGTACCTCCGGCTCGGCCACCTCGCTGGAGGTCAGCGAGATACCCGCGCCGCTGGTCGCACACGCCGTGCTGTCCTCGCTTTCGGACTTCATCAGCAGCCCGTGATTGCTGGATGGATCGGCCACCCATTGCTTGACCAAGTCGCTGAACCCGTCCAGCGTGTGCCAGCTGGAGGAGTCGTGGTCGTCGTAGGGGTAGGCGATGATGCCCTCCCCGACCGAGGCGGCATCGAAGTCGCCGCCCGCCGTGGCCCATGGCACGCCGGGAGCGGCGTTGGTCCACGAGGCGTCCGCTTCGTCGAAGTCGCGGGTCAGCGGGTACAGCTCAAAGGTGGCTTCGCCACCGCGGTGGGCCACCTGATACAGCCGCAGACTGGCCCGCCCGCTGGTGACCGTCGACGGGATGATCGAGGTGTCGAATTTGAGCAGGCTGCGGGTGTTGCCGTAGGCGGCTCCACCCCATCCGGCGGACAGATTCGCCCGTTCGCCCAGCGTGTCGTGACCCGTGCCGGGCTGGCAGGACGACAGCGTGGTGTCCGCACTGGGCGGGATGGTCGCGTACGACACCCCGCCGTCGGGCAAGGCGACCCCGACCGGCCCCGACAGCGAGGTTTTCCCGTCGTCGCGGACGGCCACCACGCGGTAGTTCACCCACTCGTCGATCGGCGCCGAGGTGTCGACGTAGCTGGTCCTCTGCCCGTCCAGCGGCGCCACCAGCGTCGCCGGTGAGGGTGTGAAGGCGTCTTCCTGGCTGCGGTGCACCTGATACTCGACCACCTCGCCCGGCCCGTCATAAGCGCTCCAGGACAGCTCGGCGCCGGTGGAATGCACCACCAGCGGCCGGGCCAGCTGCACCGACGGCATGTCGTAGGTGAGCGTCAGCTTCGGCATCGGGCTCTCCGGGAACCCCGCCCCCCAGTCCCCGGCCGTATAGACCGGGCCGCCGGCGGCGACCGACTCGTTGACTGCCTTGACCATCACCCCGTGGTTCGGCGCCGACCCGCTGATCCAGCCCTGGGCCAGGCCCGTGATCGTGTAGGTGTGCCACACGTTGGCCTGCGCCGGCTCATAGGTGGCGGTGCCCGCCACCGCGCCCAGCGCGGCGTTGATCGAGTTCCAGGTCACCGTGGACGGCTCCCACGCCTGGGTGATCGCCCGCGCCTCCAGCGGCACCGAGGCGGCTGTGCCTGCCAGCGTCTGGTCGTAGTACAGACCCAGCTCGGCAACGTCCAGTTGCGCCCCTGTCGGCACCAGCGAGGCCACCTCGGGGAACTTGATCACGCCGCGGTAGACGGCGCCGCCGGACACGCCCGCGCCCAGGCGTCCGTCCCAGTCGTAGTTCACCCTGGGCGAGGAGGAGACGATCATCGCGTCGTTGGAGGTCTCGGCGTTGGACGCGACCACCACGGTCGGGTCGATGACCACCGGCCAGGCCCGCTCCGGCGCCGCCAGCCAGCCCGTGTCCGCGCTCACCGTGATCGTCACCTGATCGCCCTGCTGGCTCGCGGTCTGTGTGACCGCCGGCGAGTAGCGCTTGCCGTGCGGCGCGGCCGGATCGTCGGCGGCGTCGGTCATGAACGGTTTGGGGATCGTGAACACCGCCGGCCTGCCCGACGGCGGTGCGAAGGTGATCGACCCGTCCGCGTTCGTCGTGGCCCGCAGCCCGCCGGAGACGGTGACCGTGAAGGTGTAGGACGCCGGGCCCTGTGGAGCGCGGGCCAGCACGATGCTCTCCTTCACCCCGCTCGCGCTCAACTCGTAGACCAGGTCGACGCCCTCACCCAGTGCGCCCGGGTAGGTGACCGTCGAGCCCTCCACCGTGGGGGTGAGCTGTCGTGTCTGGCCGGGCAGTCCGAGCGTGAGCCGCCGCTCGCCCAGCGAAACCTGCATCAGCTTGCCGGAGTCGTCGCCGAAGCGGGTGGAGAAGCCGTTGCTGTCGTTACCGTGGACGAACCCGTCCTGCGACATCTCCTTGACCCGGGTGTCGATCGGGCGCCAGTCTCCCTTGGCGTCCAGGTAGTGGGCCGGCTGGGCTGAGATCTCGGCCTGCACCCGGCCGTCCTCCAGCTCGTACACGCTGGCGAACCGGGAGCGCTTGCCCTTCAGCTCCTTGACCCGTTTGCCGGGCGGCGCCGGCGGCTTCCGCTCGGCGACCGGGGCATCGCGCCCGGGCAGAACGACCTTCTCCTCCGACGGGCGCACCTCGCCCTTCGGCTCCTCGGCGAACCAGCCGGCCACCTGCGCGGCCACCCAGCCGGCTGCCCGGGAGATCAGGTTCGGCTCACCCGGAATCGAGGTGGCCGTCTGCGCCGTGGCGGGCGGCGCTGATGCGAGTGAGGCCACCAGGGCAAGCGTGGTGACGAGGACGACAGATCGGCGTAACCGTGTGTGACGCCGGGATCGGGGCCGTTCGGCCGGTTTCGGTCGAGGGAGGGGTAATTGCGGCACGGGCACACTCCACGACTCACGCGACCACACAGGCCGCACATAAGGCGGATCTAAATATCCTGGGAGCAAAACATCCGCATCACGCCACAAAACGGCACATTCGGTCAATATGCACAGAAAGTGACCTACATCAAGAGTCGAACACACTGTGGAATAAGTCGCGAGACGGCACTCAAGCTGCGGGGACTCGCCTCAGGAACGAACCTCGGTCGATCACCCTCGACAGTTACGGAAAGTGAGAGATCAAGGTCGGGTAGACCACCACCCGGCGTAGCCGTGAGTCAATTCCCAGCAAACTCACAGCAATCGACACAGTCCGTAAACTCTCCCACCGTCACGCCATCACGCCCCTGACCTGCAGAAAGGCTCACCCAACAGTGCCACAGCAGCGAATCCTCGCCAGACGGTCTTGACCGCCGTCACCATCCATGTCTTGATCAATAAGGTTTGCCGTTGCCCGCCCCCGCACCCCCGGGACCACACGACATGACCGCGACCAGAACGCCCCCACGGTGACGACCCACCCGCACGAAGCCACCACCGAACAGCGACACAGCCGCGGACTGTCGACGATCCGCATCGCCGCCGCCCTGGCCGGCCTCCTCCACCTCGTCTTCGCCGCCCTCCTGATCGGCATCCCCGCCAACCACCCCACCCTCGACGAACTGCCCACCCCGCAAACGACACCACCATCACACCCCCAGCCGCCCTCGCTGCCCACCCCACCGCCGCACCAGCCAGCCCAACCGCACACCCCCGCCCTGCCACCACGCCCACCCCCGCCCCGTCCATCACCGCCCCGTCCCCTATCGCCCCGACACGCACTCCGCCGTCGCCCCCCGCCACACGCCGACACCGCGCCACACCACCCACCGCCCCAGCCCGGATCACACCTCCTCGGCGTCAGACGACAACCGCCGCCGCGCTACCGGACGCCCCCACGCCAACGAAAACCGTCATCCGCCCCAGTCCACCTGACGCGCAGCCAACGCCGCCGAGCGTGCCTCCCGAAACCAGCCGTGAACACACCCCGCCAGGCCAAACCAGACAACCACCAGGACAAGAGAAGAAACCACCAGCACAGGCAGCCACAGACGAACACCCCGCCCAGGACGTGCACACCCCACCCGGCCAGGCACGAAAGACGACCTCGCCGTAGCACAACTGATTCAGAGATGCATGGGGCACCCGGTCCGGTGTGGGACTCTGACGCGATGCGAACGAAAGCACGGCCATGACCCGTTACCTCTATCTCACCCGGCACGGCGACGCCACGCCCGACGGCGAGCTGACGGACGCCGGCCGCCGCCAGGCCGCGCTGCTCGGCGAGCGGCTCGCCGACGTGCCGCTCGCCGCCGTGCACCACGGCCCGCGCCCCCGGGCGGCCGAGACCGCCCGCCTGGTCGGCGAGCGGCTCCCCGGCGTCCCGCTGCGCGAGTCGCGGGCCGCCGGCGACTATCTCCCGTACGTCCCGGTCAGGGAGGAACTGCCGGAGGAGTACGCCGACCGCCTCCTGGGGTTCGTCGGCCAGTTCCCCGGGGACGAGCGCCGCGACGGCCCGGCGCTCGCCCGCGAGGCCATGGAGCTGTTCACGGGACCGGTGGCGCAACTCCGGCACGAGCTGGTGGTCACGCACAACTTCCTGATCGGCTGGCTCGTACGCGCCGCCATGGACGCCCCGGACTGGCGCTGGCTGGGCGTCAACCACTGCAACGCCGCCCTGACCGTCATCCGTTACGCGCCCGGCCGCCCGTCGTCCGTGCTCTTCTTCAACGACATGGCCCACCTGCCGGCGGAGCTCAGGTGGACCGGCTTCCCACCCGAGCTCCGCCTGTGATCACCGTCCGAGGTGGTCGCCCAGCAGCTTGAAGAAGACGTCGCCGCGGACGATCTCGAAGGGGTCGTCGAGCAGCGTGCCGAGCTCGGCGATGTCGCTCGGTGACCAGTTCCAGGCATTGACGGCGCCGGCGATGAACAGCGGCTGGCTCCCGTCCCACCCCTCGATGTGCTTCACCAGCGTGTCGTGGTATTCCTGGGCCCTGCCCTGCGGCATGAAGTTGCCGATCACGGGCAGGCCCGCGGGGTTGATCTGCAGGTCGCCGGTCTCCCACGACTGGATGATGCCGCGCAGGTCGGTGTTCTTCTTGTACGACCGCACGATGCGCTCGTCGAAGGCCACCCAGCCGTCGTCCTCCTCGTTGCGGTGGTTGTAGGCGTAGACGAGGTCCATGCCGGTCCTGCGCATGAAACGTCCTGACAGCTCCGTGTACGCGTCCAGCGCCTCCTTCGGCCACGACCCGGGGTAGGTGTAGCCGGCGCCCGACGGCCCGGCGATGAGCAGGTCGTTGGGCGTGGCCGTGCGCTGGAAGTAGGCGAGGATCGCGGGGCCGATCTCGGCCAGCAGGGGGCTGACGGTCCAGTTCGTGGGCACTTCGCCGCGCTTGTCGTCGTCCCAGATCTGCCGCATCCGGCGCTGGCAGTACTGGATGTTGTCGCCCTCGCCGACGGTGAGGGTGACGTAGACGCGGTTGCGGAGGGTGGCCTTCGGCCTCGGCGGCACCCGGTCGGAGACCTCGGCGCGCACGCCGGCGTGGACGGTGGCGTTCATGTAGTAGTCGGCGGGGATGACCTCGACGGCGTGCTGTGAGGCCCGGTCGACGCCGCCCCACTCGCCCGCCACGTCGTTGGAGAACCATCCGGCGTACGGCGTGGTCGGCTCGACCTTGCCGAGGATCTCGTCGAGCAGCTCGCCGGTCTGGCCGCTGGGCGGCAGCCAGAAGACCATGGCGCGCATGGCGACCGTGTAGTCGCGGAAGTAGGGGAAGGGCTCGACCCTGGTCGGCGCGGTGGTGGTGGCGGTCACCAGGAACTGGTTCCACAGGTCCACGTCGACGGTGAGCTGCTGGGTGCCTTCGGGCGCGGTGAAGCGGTAGACGAAATAGCCGCCGCCGTCGGAGAAGCGGTTGCTGTCGCCTCCGATGGCGGAGTTGAGGCCGTCGAAGAGGTACGGCGTCTCGGCGTCCGTGCCGGGGGTGAAGGAGGCGATCTCCTTGCCGTCGGCCTTGACCGTGACGGCGCCGACCGAGGCGCCCCAGCCGTCGTCGCCGAACGAGTCCTGGAAGCGCAGGTAGACGCCGTCCTCGCCGGACAGTTCCTGGCTTAAGTCGAAGGTGCGCACCTCGCGGTTGGAGGTGTCGCGGATGCGCTCGGTCTCGCGGGCGACCTCGCGCCACTGGACGTTGTCGACGCTCACCGTCCTGGTCGGCGGCAGGCCGCTGAGCAGGGCGTGGGTGCAGCGCGGGAAGAGGTTGTCGAGCTGCCACCGGTACGTGCCCAGGATGTCGTCAGGGTCGAACTTCCCGCGCAGGTCGGTGATGGTCTTGAAGCCGTGCTCGGCGGCCTGCTCGGCCGTGGCGGCCACGGCGCCCTCCAGGCCGGCGAGGGTGGTGGCGACGTTCACCGAGTCGGGGACGTCGGGGTCGTGCAGGATGGCGCCGCGGGCCTCGCGGCCGTAGCGGGCGACCAGGTCGAGGGCGTTGTCGTGGCGGGTGACGCGGGCGCCCGTGCTGTCCAGCCAGGGGACGTCGAAGTTCTCCTTGTTGTAGTTGAAGTAGAGGCGCGGGCCGCGGCGGTTGACCACTCCTTGGAGGGTGGTCAGGAGCAGCTGGTCATTCCCGTGGAGGGCACTCACGTCGGCGTAGTCGAGCCTGGTGGGGCGACCGAAGTTGGGGAGGAGGGGCCGGGTGGCTGCGGTCGTGGCGGCGGCGGGGGTGGAGAGGCTGACTCCGAGCCCGCCGGCGGCGAGGACCGCGGTGTTGGCCAGCAAGAAGTTACGTCGTGACACCATGAGCGATCTCTGCTCCTGCGAGGGGGGGACCAGGAATGACATCGTTGTCATCTGCCAGAGAACGTAACAACCTGACGTAAGGATGTCCATGGCGTAAACCGCGCAATTCCCCCAGCAGCCCCCGGAACCACGCGCACCCGGGTTCCCGCGAGAGCTCACCGCGCCCGGCTCACCCGGCCGGCAGGGCGAGCCCGCGCAGTTCCTTCCGCGACGGCAGGCCCAGCTTGCGCAGCACGCTGGAGATGTGGCTCTCCACGGTCCGCCGCGACAGGAACAGCTCCGTGGCGATCTCCTGGTTCGTCTTGCCCGCGGCGGCGAGCAGCGCCACCTCGCGTTCCCGCGCCGACAGCGCGCGCCCGTGCGAGGGCCGCCCGCCCCGCCACGGGTAGGGGATGGGCACGCCGTTCTGCCGCATCGCGCGGCACACCCGCGCGATGTCCCGGTCCGCGCCCATCGACCCGTACAGGCGCAGCGCGCTCTCCAGGCAGTCGCCGCCCGCGGCGCCGCGCAGGCGGCCCAGCCGCTCGGCGGCCTGGGCCTCGTCGTAGCGCAGCCCGGCCTCCCCCACCGTGGCACGCGCCGCGTCCAGCAACCGGTCGGCCTCGGGGTCGTCGCCCCGCGAGCAGGCCAGGACGGCCCGCGCGGTCAGCAGCGCGGCCTGCGCGGCCGGCGCGCCCGCACCCTCGATGCCGGCGGCCAGCTCGGCCACCAGCCCGGCCGCCTCGCCGGCCTCGCCGAGCGCGTCCATGGCGTCCACCAGGCACAGCACGGTCTCGGCGCCCCACACCCAGTTGCCCTTGGCCCGGACCAGGGCGAGCCCGGCGGTGGCCTGCTCGGCGGCGGCCGCGGGGTCGTCCAGGGTGAGCAGGAGCCGCGACAGCGCCATCCGCGCCGGGATGAGCGGCCAGACCGCGCCCACCCTCTCGGCGACGGCGATCACCTCGCCCAGGCACGCCGCGGCGTTCTCGACCGGCCCCATGGCCGCCAGCAGCGTGCCGTGCAGCAGCCGCGAGTCCAGGAACGCCGCCGCGAACGTGGCCGACGGGCCCGCCAGCCGGCGGGCGCGGGGCTCCAGCCCGTCCCAGCGTCCCGCGGCCCGGTCCACGGCGGCGGCGACCAGCTCGACGACCTCCGCCACGCGCAGGTACTCGGCCTGGTCGGCCACCCGGCGGCCCTCGGCGAGCAGGGCCTCGGCGCGGTCGAGCCGCCCGATGTGCAGTGCCCCCTGCGCCCAGTTGAGGCAGGCGCGGGCGTGCTCCCTGGGCACGGCGCGGAGCCGGTCGTCACGCAGCAGGTCGTCGATCAGCCGCCAGCTGCCCGGTTCGCCCTGTTCGAGCAGGAGCGAGGCCCGCGCGATGCGTACGGCGATGTCCACGTCGCGGTCGCCGCTGCGGCGGGCCGCCCGCTCCGCCTGGTCGCAGCGGGCGGCGTGCTCGTCGACGTGCCGGTCGGGGACGGTCTCGGGCGCTGCGAGCACGGCGAGCGCCCGTCCCAGAAGGGCGGGCCGGTCGCCGAGGTCCTCCACCGCGCCCTCTATCTGCAGGTAGCCCGCCCGCGCCTCGCCCTGCTGGCGCAGCAGGCGGCCGAGCGCGAAGCGCAGCTCTCCGCGCAGGTGTGCGGGGAGCGGCTCGGTCGCCAGCAGGCGTTCGAGAATGGGTACGGCCTCCGCGTGCGCCAGCCCGTCGACCGCGGCCCGGCCCAGCTTGACGGCCAGCCGCACGCGCACGTCGCTGGACAGCTCGCCGGTCTCCAGCGCCTGCAGCAGGAACCTCGCCGCGGTGGCGTCGTTGCCGTGGGCGAGCGCCGTGTCGGCGGCGGCCTCGGCGTTGCCGACGAAGTCCGCCGTGCGGCCCGCGAGCCGGTAGTGATGGGCGAGCCGGGCCACGGGCCTCGGGCCCGGCCCTCGTTCCAGGGCCTGCGCGGTCCTGAGATGCAACCAGCGCCGCCCGGAGACGGGCACCGACTCGTACACGATCTGCCGGGCCAGCGCGTGCCTGAACCGGCAGCGGCCGTCCTCCTCGTGCAGCAGCCCGGCCGCCTGCGCCGTCGCCAGGGCCTTGGCGACCTCCTCCCCGTCGCGGCCGGTGACCTCCGCGAGCACCCGGTCGTCGGGCGTCACGCCGATGACGGCGGCGGCCCCCAGGATCCCCCGCGCCGGCTCGTCGAGCGAGGTCAGGCGCCGCACCACCACGTCGCGCAGCACGGTCGGGACCGCGAGGCCGGCCAGCACGTCGGGGCGTCCGGGGATCTCGCTCGCGGGCAGCCGCTCCAGTAGCGTGCGGAGCACCTCCTCCACGACGAACGGGATGCCGCCGGTCGTCTCGTGGAGCGGCGCGGCGAACGCAGGCGGAAGATCGGTCTTCAGGATGCCGCCCGCCAGCTCCTCCACCTCGGGCGGGCTCAGCGGCGTGAGGCTGATCGCCCGCGCGGGCCCTGACGGCGCTCTGGCCAGGGCCTCGCGGATGGGCAGCGGGCCCGTCTCGGTGCGGGTCGTGAGGATCACCGACAGCTCGCGCGGCTGGTGGGCGGCGAGGAAGGCGAGGAAGTCGTGCGTGCCGCTGTCGGCCCAGTGCACGTCCTCCAGGACAAGCACCAGCGGGCTGAGGTGGTCGAGCAGCGCGACGGCGGCGCGGAACACCCGGTGCCGCTCCGCCCGCTGGTCGGGTAAGGCGGGCAGCGGCGGCGGCAGGTGCCCGGCGATCTCGGGCAGGAGCGGCGCCAGCGCCCCGATCACCGGGTTGGCCGGGCGGGACGCGGCGAGCTCGTCGCCGGCCAGGCGGAAGGCGTCGAGCAGCGGCGACAGCGGCAGCGGCTCCTGGAGCTGCTCGCACTGTCCCACCAGCGTGCGAACCCGGGCCGATCCCCTCCTCAGCGCCCCGGCCGGCGCTCCGGGCACTTCCGGCGCGGCGAGCAGTTCTCCCACGAGCCGGCTCTTGCCGATCCCCGCTTCGCCCTCGACCAGGGCGAGGGACGGCGGGGCGGCGATGACCGTACGGAGCAGGGCGAGCTCGGCCTGGCGCCCGACGAGGACGTCGGACAGGGAGCCTGAGGGGGCGACGCGGGCCTGGCCGGAGGGCATGCTTCACCCTCCCACCTGCCCCGATGGCGATATATCAGCTTCAACAGGCTACCGGATCGAGTGATGGTCAAAAATCCGTATGCGTTACGGATGTCCCCTTCCCCGCCCGTCACTAGCGTCTCGACCGTCCGCGTGATCGGCGGCGACGCACTGAGGGGCGACGATGGACCTGTCCACATCTCCTGGATCTCCTGGATTCACGACGTTCAGACGCCGGCTGGCGGCGGCCGTGGCACTCACGGGGCTGGCGCTGGCCGGAGCGACCGCGCCGGGCCAGGCCACCGCGGCGGCCGGCCCGGCAGAGCAGAAGACCTACATCGTGCAGATGACCCCCGACCCCGTGGCGACCTACGAAGGGGACGTCGCGGGGCTGGCCGAGACCAAGCCCGAACAGGGCGAGAAGATCGACCCCGGCTCCAGCGAGGTGACGAGGTACGCCGACCACCTGCGCGGCAGGCACGACGCCGCGTTGAAGAAGGTGGGCGGCGGCACGAAGGTCTACGACTACGTCTACTCCTACGGCGGCTTCGCGGCCCGGCTGACGGAGGCGCAGGCCGCCGGGTTACGCGCGCTGCCCGACGTCGTGGCCGTGACCGAGGACAGGAAGGTGCCGGTGGCGACGTCGTCGACGCCGTCGTTCCTCGGCCTCGACAAGCGCGGCGGCCTGTGGGACGAACTCGGCGGCCCCACGGGCGGCCGGCGGGGCAAGGGCGCGGGCGACGGCCTGGTCATCGGCGTGATCGACAGCGGCATCTGGGCCGACAGCCAGAGCTTCGCCGACCCGGGGCCGGGCGGGAGGCCGTACGGCAAGGTGTCCGGCTTCCACGGCACATGCCCGGGGAGCAGTCCTGACGAGTCGTGGACCGCCGCCCTGTGCAACGGCAAGCTCGTCGCGGCGCGGCACTTCAACGCCGGCTGGGGCGGCGACGAGGGCGTCAAGCAGGCGATGCCCTGGGAATACCTGTCGCCGCGCGACTACAACGGCCACGGCACGCACACCGCCTCGACCGCGGCGGGCAACCACGGCGTCGAGGTGACCGGGCCGGCCGCGGTGTTCGGCTCGATCAGCGGCATCGCGCCGCGCGCCAGGGTCGCCGCCTACAAGGCGCTCTGGTCGGCCGAGGACGCCTCCACGGCCAACGGCTACTACTCCGACCTGGTCGCCGCCATCGACCAGGCGGTGGCGGACGGCGTGGACGTCATCAACTACTCGGTCTCCGGCACAAGCTCGGACCTGCTCGACCCCGCCGAGGTGGCGTTCCTGTCGGCGGCCGAGGCGGGCGTGTTCGTGGCGGCCTCGGCCGGCAACAGCGGTCCGGCCGCGGGCACCGTCGCGCATCCGTCCCCCTGGGTGACCACGGTCGCGGCGGGCACGCATGACCGCGGCACGCGGGGTTCGGCCACACTCGGCGACGGGGCCACCCTGAGCGGCGCCTCGCTGGCGGCGGTCAAGGCGGGGCCCGCGCCTCTCGTCGACTCCACCGCCGCGGGGCTGCCGGGCGCGGACGCGACCCGGCTGGCGCAGTGCCACGCCGCCAGGGACAACGGCGGCCAGGCGGTGCTCGACCCAGCCAAGGTCAAGGGCAAGATCGTCGTCTGTGACCGCGGGGAGACGCCGCGCGCCAACAAGAGCGTCGCCGTCGCCGAGGCGGGCGGGGTCGGCATGATCCTGGCCAACACCGACGACAACTCGCTCAACGCCGACCTGCACGCCGTGCCGACGCTGCACGTCGCGCAGAAGGACAGGCAGGCGGTCAAGGACCACGCCGCCGCGGACGGCGCGACGGCCACGATCGAGCAGGCGAAGATCGTCGATGACGCGCCCGCCCCGTACGTGGCCGCGTTCTCCTCCCGGGGGCCGTTGACCGCCGCGGGCGGCGACCTGCTCAAGCCCGACCTGACCGCTCCCGGGCAGGACATCCTGGCCGCGTACGCGCCGCCGGGCGCCAACGGGTCCGCGTTCAACGTCGCGAGCGGCACGTCGATGTCGGCGCCGCACGTCGCCGGGCTCGCCGCGCTGCTGAAGGACCTGCACCCGCGCTGGTCGCCGATGGCCGTCAAGTCGGCGCTGATGACCAGCGGCTCCGACGTGCTCGACGGGCCCGGCCACGACCCGTTGGTGATCTTCGGCCAGGGCGCCGGCCACGTCGCGCCGAACAGCGCCGCCGACCCCGGGCTGGTCTACGACAGCGACATCAAGGACTGGCTGGCCTTCCTGTGCGGCTCGACCAGCGGCGTCGAGGAGCGGACCTGCGAGCACCTGGCCAGGAAGGGCCACTCGTTCGAGGCCGCCGACCTGAACGTCCCGTCCATCGCGGTCGGCCGGCTGCCCGGCACGCGTACGGTGACCCGCGAGGTCACCAACGTCGACCGCCGCACCGCCACCTACACCGCCTCCACGACCGGGCTCCAAGGCGTCGACGTCACGGTCAAGCCGCGCCGGCTCACCCTGCGGCCGGGGCAGACCAAGTCGTTCACGGTGACCCTCAAGAGGACCACCGCCCCCATGAACGCCTACGTGGGCGGGCAGCTCACCTGGAAGGACCGCCGGCACACCGTACGCGTGCCCGTCGTCGTGCGGCCGGTGGCCGAGGCGTGGGCGGCCGCTCACGGGGTCGCGGGCGGGGAGGACACCGCCGAGCACATCGCCCTCGACCCCGAGGGCGAGCGGGTCTACGTGTCCGGCGCGAGCTACGGCTCGCAGCCCGGCGTGCGCAGCGCGCGCATCTCGACCGTCGCCCACGACGCCGCCACCGGCGCCGAGCTGTGGAGCACGGCGTACGCGGGACCGGCCGGCACCTTCGACGAGCCGGCGGGGATCGAGGTGAGCCCCGACGGCGCCCGGCTCTTCGTCACCGGCATCAGCGCCGGCCAGGACACCGGCAACGACGCCGTCACGATCGCGTACGACACGGCCACGGGCGAGGAGCTCTGGGTCGCGCGGCACAACGGGTCGGCGAACGCCTCCGACCGCGCCGACGCCCTGACGGTCGGCCCCGACGGCACGCACGTCTACGTCACCGGCATGACCTCGCTGGGCGTGGGCGGCAAGGACGACTACGTCACGGTCGCGTACGACGCGGGCAGCGGCGAGCAGAAGTGGGTCGCGCAGTACAACGGGCCCGGCGACGGCACCGACTCCGCGCGGGTGGTCAAGACGACTCCTGACGGCTCCAAGCTCCTGGTCACCGGCCAGAGCCAGGGCGCGCCCGGCACAGGATGGTCCGACTGGGGAACCGTGGCCTACGACGCCGCCACCGGCGAGCAGCTCTGGACGGCCCGGCACGACGGCCCGGCGCACGGCTGGGACATCCCTGGCGGCATGTCCGTCGCCGCGGACGGCGGGTCGTTCTTCGTCATCGGAACCAGCGCCGGGGAGACGAAGACCGACATGACCACGATCGCGTACGACACCGTCACGGGCGGGGAGCTCTGGGCGGACCGTTTCGACGGCCCCGCGCACGGCGGCGACACTCCGCGCGACATCACGGCGGGGCCCGGCGGCACGCTGTATGTCACCGGCAACACCGAGGGTGAGGGGACGAGGGACGACTTCACCACGATCGCCTACCGTCCCGGGACAGGCGAGCGGGTGTGGGTGCAGCGTCACAACGGCAGGGCGAACGAGCAGGACCTCGCCTGGGACGTCGCCGTGACACCGGACGGCAGCAAGATCGTCATTACGGGGCAGGGCTGGAACGAGGTGTCCGGGCCCGACGAGTTCCTTCAGAAGTTCGACTACGTGACGATCGCCTACGACGCCGCGACCGGTGAGCCCGTCTGGACCGGCGAGTACGGCGGCGCGGCCGGCGCCGCGGACAAGGCGCATGCGCTCGCCGTGGACGCGACCGGCGACTCCGGGGTGCGGATCTTCGTGACCGGATCGAGCACGACGTCCGGGGACCTGCTTTCAGGAACGGAGGTCGATTTCACCACGGTGGCCTATTTCGAGCCGTGGAACAAACCATGACCCGTTGACGGTGCGCCCCCTGACCCTTTGGGCCAGGGGGCGCTCTTGCCCAGAATTGCCATAACTGTTTCAAGGGCTGATAAACCGGGTAAAGCCGACATTAATTCTGAGCTACCTGTTATCAGGAGCGCCAGATGTCCCGAATCACGTTGACTCCTGCCGCACGTGAAGCGCTCGGCGACGAAGAAGTGCTGTTCTTCGACTGGCACGTGACCGGGCTCTGCTGCGCCGACGCGGGCGAGTTCTCGGTCCGGCCGCTGCGCCGCCCGCGACTGCCCCGTCGCGCACGCCCGCTCGGAATCGACCTGGTGTACGCGCATCCGACCGCCTGGGTGCATCTCACCGACCTCCCCGTCACGATCGACTGCCGTCCGCTGTGGCGCTGGCGGCGGTTCACCTCCGATCTGCCGCCGGACGCCGGACTGCGCTGCTGCCTGGGGCGCCCCCTGTATGGCTCGCTAGATGGCTCCTTAGATGGGAGGTAACGGGTGAAACTGCGTTCCATCATCATCTGGACGGCGGTCGCCCTCGTCGGCGCCGCGGGATGGGCCGTGCTGGCCCTGTCCAGAGGCGAGAACGTCAACGCGGTCTGGCTGCTGGCCGCCGCGCTCGGCTCGTACGCCATCGCCTACCGCTTCTACGCCCGCTTCATCGTGCGCAGGGTGCTGGGCGCCGACGACCGGCGCGCCACCCCGGCCGAGCGGCTCGACAACGGCATCGACTACCACCCGACCGACCGGCGCATCCTCTTCGGCCACCACTTCGCCGCCATCGCCGGCGCGGGGCCGCTGGTCGGGCCCGTACTCGCCGCGCAGATGGGCTTCCTGCCCGGCACCATTTGGATCGTCGCAGGCGTCATCTTCGCCGGGGCCGTACAGGACATGGTGATCCTGTTCTTCTCCATGCGGCGCAACGGGCGCAGCCTCGGGCAGATGGCCCGCGACGAGATCGGGCCGGTCGGCGGGGCCGCCGCGCTCGTCGCCGTCTTCGCCATCATGATCATCCTGCTGGCGGTGCTGGCGCTGGTCGTGGTCAACGCCCTGGCGCAGTCGCCGTGGGGTGTCTTCTCCATCGCGATGACCATCCCGATCGCCCTGTTCATGGGGTTCTACCTGCGGGTGATCCGGCCGGGCAAGGTCGTCGAGACCACCGTGATCGGCGTCGTGCTGCTGCTGCTGGCGATCGTCGCCGGCGGCTGGGTGCAGGACTCGAGCTGGGCGCCGTTCTTCACGCTGAGCCCGTCGGCCCTGTCCCTCTGGCTCATCGCGTACGGGTTCGTCGCCGCGGTGCTGCCCGTGTGGATGTTGCTCGCGCCGCGCGACTACCTGTCGACGTTCATGAAGATCGGCACCATCGCGCTCATCGCGATCGGCATCGCCGTCACGATGCCGACGTTGAAGACCCCGGCCTTCACCGACTTCGCGTTCAACGGCGAAGGGCCGGTCTTCGCCGGGTCGTTGTTCCCGTTCGTGTTCATCATCATCGCCTGCGGGGCCCTGTCGGGATTCCACGCGCTGATCTCGTCCGGCACGACGCCCAAGATGATCCAGAAGGAGACGCAGGTCCGGATGATCGGCTACGGCTCCATGCTCATGGAGTCGTTCGTGGCCGTCATGGCCATCACGGCCGCCTGCGTGCTGACCCCGGGCCTCTACTTCGCCATGAACTCCCCCGCCGGCGTCGTCGGGGCCACCGTCGAGAGCGCCGCCCAGGCCGTGACGAACCTCGGCTTCGTCATCACGCCCGAGCAGTTGTCGGCGGCGGCGGACGCCGTACAGGAGGAGACGCTGATCGCCCGGACGGGCGGCGCGCCCACCCTCGCCGTCGGCATCTCGCAGATCTTCTCGGGCTTCCTCGGCGGAGCCGGCTGGCAGGCATTCTGGTACCACTTCGCGATCATGTTCGAGGCGCTGTTCATCCTCACCACCGTGGACGCCGGCACCCGGGTGGGACGGTTCATGCTCCAGGACACCATCGGCAACGTGTGGAAGCCGATCTCCCGGGTCAGC
Organism: Nonomuraea sp. B5E05; assembly: GCF_039880665.1. Classification (NCBI taxonomy): domain Bacteria; kingdom Bacillati; phylum Actinomycetota; class Actinomycetes; order Streptosporangiales; family Streptosporangiaceae; genus Nonomuraea; species Nonomuraea sp. B5E05. The sequence goes on along the minus strand of NZ_JBDPMJ010000018.1, from coordinate 139,947 downwards.
TGGTGGCCGGGACTCATCGTCACCAGCGCCGTCGTCGTGGCCGCCTGGGGGTACTTCCTCTACCAGGGCGTCAACGACCCGCTCGGCGGGATCAACCAGCTCTTCCCGCTGTTCGGCATCGCCAACCAGTTGCTCGCCGCCGTGGCGCTCACCGTGGCCACCACCCTGCTGATCAAGAGCGGGCGGCTGAAGTGGGCCTGGGTGACGGCGATCCCGCTGGCCTGGGACGCCGCCGTCACGCTCACGGCCAGCTGGCAGAAGGTGTTCTCGTCCGATCCGACACTCGGCTTCTTCTCCCAGCGCGACCGCTACCAGACGGCCCTGGACCAGGGGCAGTTGCTCGCACCCGCCAAGACGCGGGGCGAGATGGAGCAGATCGTGCTCAACTCCACCGTCGACGGCATCCTGGCCGCGCTGTTCGCGATCCTCATCATCGTCGTGATCGTGGACGCGCTACGGGTGTGGATCCGGGTGATCAGGAGCGGGGAGACGCTGCCGACCGCGGAGGCGCCGTACGAGGAGTCCAAGATCTTCGCACCGGCCGGTCTCATCGCCACCCGGGAGGAACGCGCGATGATGGCGAAGTCGTCACCCGACGGCTGACCGGACCGCTGTTCCGCCCGTTCACGCCTCACCAACAACCTGGCGACTCCCGGCCAACGACAACGGCGCGAATCTCCTGAAACGCTTGAGCGGAGCGCTTCACGACGAGGGGAGGAGTGCCATGCGCACGAACGGCTGGCAGTAGGAACAGGTGAGACGACAGCACTCGGGGTCCCGTCCTCGAGTGCTGTCTCACCACGCACGCAGCCGCCGTGGGCGGTGTGCACGCCTGGCATACGAACTGTGCACTCCATGCCGTTGCCCACGGCAACGGCCGCCCAGCATGGTGAAGCCATGCCGACAACGAGAAGGCCGGCGGTCCTCGGAACCGTCGCGGCCGCGAGCGCGCGGACTGAGTGATGGCCACCTTCGCCGGCCTTTTCACGGTGCGGGAGTTTCGCTACCTCTACCCGGCCTATGCGCTCTCCTACGTGGGCGACCAGCTCTCGTCCGTCGCCGTGGCCATTCTGGTGTTCGACAGGACCGGCTCGCCGGTCGCCACCGCGGTCGCGTTCTCCGCGGCGTTCCTGCCGTCCGCGCTCGGCCCTGTGCTGGGTTCGCTCGCCGACAGATTTCCGCGCCGGGGCCTGCTCATCGTCTGCGACCTGGCCAGGGCGATACTGGTCGCGGCGCTGGCGCTGCCGGGCATGCCGATCGGCGCCGCGATCGCTCTGCTCTATCTCGCGCACCTGTTCACCCCGCCGTTCATGAGCGCTCGCGCCGCGCTGATGCCGGACGTGCTCAGCGGCGAGGCCTACATCGCCGGCAACGGCCTGACCAACCTCACCTACCAGATCAGCCAGGTGGCCGGGTTCGCGATCGGAGGCGCCGTCGTCCTGCTCGTCACGCCCGCAGGTGCGCTGCTCGCGAACGCCGCGACATTCGCGCTCTCCGCGGCGCTCATCTGGCGGGGCGTCCGGCCCCGGCCCGCGCCCGAGAGGGGGAACGCCCGCTGGTCACCCCTCAGGGACGCGGCGGCAGGGGTGCGCCACGTGTTCGCCGACCCCTGGCTGCGACAGTGCCTACTCCTGGTCTGGCTGGTGCCGGCCTTCGCCTTCGGCACCGAGGCGATCGCCTATCCCCTCGCCCGCGAACTGGGCGGCGGCCCGCCACTCGCCGGGGTGCTCATGGCCTCCATCGCCCTCGGCTACGCGACCGGGGCGGCGGTCCTCACCCGGTGGACGCGCCCGTCCGTTCGCGACCGCGTCACGGTGCCGCTCGCCGTGCTCTCCGGGCTCGCCCTGCTCCCCATGCTCGCGCACCCGCCCGCACCCGTGGTGCTCGCCCTGCTGTTCTGCTGCGGACTGGGATGCTCGTTCAGCACGCCGCTCAACGCGATGTTCATTCAGCGGGCCGCGCCGGCCTACCGCGGACGCGCCATGGGAGTCGCGATCGCCGGCATCGCCGCCGGCCAGGGCGGCGGATTCCTCCTGGCGGGATGGGTCACCGAACTCGGCGTCACCGCCTCGGCCACGGTGGGGCTGTGCGGGATCGGCGCCCTCGCCTCCGCGGTGTGCTGCGGCGCCACCTACACGTCCGCGGCGGCTAATCCGGTGCCGTCCGAGCCGTCCGGGACCTGAACTCCCGCGGCGACTCGCCATAGACCTTCCGGAACGTACGGCTGAAATCCGCCGGCACGCCGAAGCCCCACCGGGCGGCGATCTGGTGGATCGGGACGTCGGCCAGAGCCGCGTCGGCGAGGTCGCGACGGGTACACCTCAGCCGCTGATCGCGTATCCAGCCGCAGACCGTGTCGCCCTGGTCCTGGAACAACCGGTGCAGGTAGCTCACCGAGATGTGGTACGCCGCCGCGATGGAGCGCGGAGTCAGGTGCTGGTCGTGCAGGTGGCGCTGGATGTAGGCGCGTATCCGCCGGGCGAGGTCCTGCCGCCGGTAGCTCGCCCGCCCGCCGGCCCCGCATTCGAGCAGGCTGGAGAAGCACACGGACACGAGGTCCACCAGCACCATCCCCAGCCGCTGCCCGTCGGCCGGGCTGAGCGACAGCTTCTCGTCGGACAGAGCCTCGACGAACTTCTTCAGCAGCTCGTACACCCCGCCGTCGGTGGAGACGCCATGCCCGAGCACCGCGTCCACGGCTGGGGCCCGCAGCGGCAGCACCGGCTTCGGGATGATGACCACGGCCACCTCGAGGCCGCCGCGCCCGTCGGGCCGCAGAACCATCTCGTCGAGCCGGGCGAGGTCGTGCGCGTAGAGATCGCCGGCGGTCACGGTGTCCTGCCGCCCGGCCCACGTCGCGCTCACCGTGCCGCGCACGGGCAGGACGAGCTGGATCACGTCCTCGCCCTCCGCCCTCCCCCAGCCGGCCTCACGCCGTAGGCGTACCGGGCGGTACCTCCTCACCTCAAGCGCGGCCACGCCGAGATCGACGACACGCCCGCCGATGAACGTCGTTCCACTCCCGCGCACTCGTGTCCTCCACACGCAGCGTCACGGCACGACCCGACACCTCGACGACTCCCACCGTGATCCCTCGCGGGTCCGCTCGGGAGGCACGCCCTGCCGGGGTGGAACGCCTCCGCCACGCCCCGAGTCATGTGTAGGGCGGCGCGCGTTTCCTCAGCGTTTCGCCCTTGGACGCTCACGGAACGGCCGAGAGCACCGGCGCCTATCGTTCTCCCATGACCGCAGACGCGCTCCGGCTGGTGCCGATCATCCCTGCCAACATCGAGACGGCCCTCGCCGTGCGGGTCCGCCCCGACCAGGAACGGCTCGTCGCGCCCGTGATGAAGTCGCTGGCGGAGGCGTACGTCCACCAGCAGGTCGCCTGGCCCCGGCTGATCCTCGACGGCGATCGTCCCGTGGGATTCCTCATGGCCTTCCTCGACATCGACTGGAACGGCAAGGGGGTCGACTTCCGGTCGGGCCTGTGGCGGCTCAACGTGGCGGCCGACGCGCAGGCGCGCGGGGTCGGCCGCTTCGCCGTCGAAGCCGTGGCCGGGCACCTCAGGCGCCGCGGCTGCACGCGGATGTACGTCACCTGGCACCCCGGCGACGACGGCCCCGGGAACTTCTACCGCAAGCTCGGCTTCCATCCCACGGGCGAGGAGAGCGACGGCGAGACGGTGGGGGCGCTGGACCTGTAGCGGCGGTCGCCGCAATCATCCGGAGTGCCGGCGATGCGCGGCGAAGAACGCGCGGGCGGAGGCCGGCAGCCAGAGGGCGGCGATCATGGCGAGATGGATGACGTTGCCGGAGATGACGGCCCACCAGTACTCCGAGCCGGCGGCGGCGGAGATGTAGCTGGCGAGGGTGGCGATGACCAGGTAGACGGTGAGGGCGATGCGGGCCCAACGGCGCCCCTGGAGCGCCTTGAGAACGAACCAGACGACGAGGACGACGTCGAGGGCATGCAAGACGATCGCGTAAACGATGGCGGCGTTGACGGCGAAGTCGAGATTGGCGGGGTCGAGAGTGGGGTTGTTGCGCATGATCGACGCGCTGGTGAAGTCGCGGTCGACGGCCATCTGCACCGGTAGGGCGATATAGAGGACGACCAGGACGAGCATTTGGGGGACGAGGAGGCGGAGAGCGGCGGGAACACTCTTTTCTTGGTACAGTCGTACTACCATAATTCGAGATGCTAGCACGACTGAGCTAACATGGCTCCCATGCCCAGGCTCATCGATCATGAACAGCGCCGCGAAGAGCTCGCCGAAGCAGCCTGGCGAGTGATCATGCGGCATGGCGTAGGCCACGTCTCCGTGCGCATGGTGGCCGCCGAGGCGGGAGTCTCCGCCGGATCGCTGCGTCACGTCTTCAGGACGCAGAGCGAACTGCTGGTCTTCACCATGCAGCTCGTGGTCAATCGCGTCCGCGCCCGCATCACCGCCATCCCGCCACAACCCACCATCAGGCAGGCCGTCGAGGCCGTGGCGCGCGAGCTGCTGCCGCTCGACGACGAGCGGCGCGCGGAAATGGAGGTCAACATGGCGCTGTTCAGCGCCGCCACCGCCGAAGAGAGCCTCAGAGGCCCCCGCGCGGAGGCGCACGAGGCCGTCCGCGACACCTGCCGCTGGATGATCGCCCAGCTCGACAACGGCATCGACCTGGCGCCGGGGCGAGACGTGCAGCTGGAAGCCCTACGACTGCACGCGGTCATCGACGGACTCGCCGGCCACCTGGTCTACGAGCCGCCCACAGCGGACACGAGCTGGGCGACCGACGTCCTCTCGACGCACATCGACTCACTCAAGGCTTGACCTGCTCTCCGCCCAGAAGGACGGAGAGCCCCGTCCTGCGGGAACATCGCTCAGGAGCGGGTCCACTTCTGGTTGGACGCGCCGGTGCAGTCCCACAGTTGCAGCCGCGCGCCGTTGGCGATGTTGCGGTCTACGACGTCCACGCACCGGTTGGCCGCGATGTTGACGAGGTCGCCCGCCGGGCTGAGCGTGAAGCGCTGGGCGCCGGTGCCGTTGCACGTGTAGAGCTGGATCGGCGTGCCGTTGGCGGTGCCGGCCGCCTCGGCGTCCATGCACTTGCCCATCGCGCGGACCGTGCCGTCGCCGTTGACGGACCACTGCTGGGCGACCGTTCCGTTGCAGTCGTACATCTGCAGCGGGGCGCCGTCCACGGGGTCGGCGCGGGGGATGTCGATGCAGCGGCCGTTCAGGCTGGACTTGAGCGCGGTGCCGGATCCCGGCCCGCCGTCGGTCCACGCGGAGACGCGGACGTAGTCGATCAGCATTGTCTGCGGGAAGGTGGTGCTCGAGTTGGGCGGGCCTGGCCAGTTGCCGCCGACCGCCACGTTCATGATCATGAAGAACGGGTGGTCGAACACCCACTGGTTGCCGCGGAGGTCGGCCGGGGTGATGCGGAAGTATTCCGAACCGTCCAGATACCAGACGATGAGGTTGGGTGACCACTCGACCGCGTACCTGTGGAAGGCGTCGCCGAGCGGCCCGCCGATCGTGCGGCTGCCGCCGATCCCGCTGCCGCCGGAGTAGCCGGGGCCGTGGACGGTGCCGTGCACGGTGTTCGGGACGCTGCCGATGTTCTCCATGATGTCGATCTCGCCGTCGCCCGGCCAGTTGCGCCCGCCGAGCATCCAGAACGCCGGCCAGATGCCCTGGCCCCGGGGGATCTTGATGCCGGCCTCGAAGCGGCCGTACGTCTGGGTGAACTTCTCGGCGGTCAGGATCCGGCCGGAGGTGTACTGGCAGGTGCCGTAGTGGCACTGCAGGTTGGACGGGTTCTCCCGGCGTGCGGTGATGGCCAGGTGGCCCTGCCCGTCGTGATAGACGTTACGGGTCGAGTCGGTGTAATACTGCAGCTCGTTGTTGCCCCAGCCCCCGCCGCCGATGTCGAACTTCCACTTGGAGCCGTCGACGGACGTCCCGGCGGCGGCGTTGAACTCGTCGGACCAGGTGACCGGGCCGATGTCGGCTTCGGCCGGTGGGGCGCCGGTGACCAGGCCGCCGGTGAGGGTGACGAGCAGGGCCGTGGCCGCGAGAAGGAGCCGGGGTTTGCGCATGGAGACCTCCGGTGTGTGGTCCTTGCCCCCCCGATCAACAGGATGTAATCCCAGCGCCGTTTCATTGTCAACAAGAAGCTTTACTTATTATTCACCGGCCTGTCCGTCCGGCTGGACTCTCCCCCTGTGGGAGGCCTCATGCTGTATCCCGGCGGGAGGGTGTGGCCGTACGCCGCGTCCGCATGAGGAGAGCGACACATGACCATCGTGAAGGGCGTCGAGGCCCGCGGCATGCACCACTGCGAGACGACCGCGCTGGGGGCGCTGTTGCGGCATGAAGGGCTCGACCTGTCCGAACCCATGCTGTTCGGGCTGGGCTCGGGCCTGTCCTTCCTCTATTGGGACAGCAAGAGCATGGCCTTCCCCTTTCTCGCCGGCCGTGTCAGGCCTTTCGACCTCACCCGGAACCTGGCCGCCAGGCTGGGGCTGACGTTGCTGGTCAAGGAGACCGCCTCGGCGCGCAAGGCGTGGGAGAACGTGGCCGCCCCCATCGACGCCGGCCGGCCCGTGGGCCTCCAGCTCGACTCGTACCACCTTGACTATTTCCGGTCCAAGGTGCATTTCGGCGGTCATGTCGTCGCCATGTACGGCTACGACGAGCACGACGCCTACCTGGTGGACACCGACCAGCAGGGAGGAGCGGTGCGCACCAGCCGGACAAACCTTGCCAGGGCGCGCTCCGAACGCGGCCCGATGACCGCCAGGAACCGGTCCTTCACCATCACCCTGCCGGCTCACCCGCTCGCCTGGCAGGAGCAGATCGTCCCCGCCATCAGGCACTGCGCCGACGCCTTCCTCGCCGCCCCCATCGCGAACCTGGGCCACCGCGGCATCGCGAAGGCCGGCCAGAAGGTGCCCGGATGGCTGGGGCGAGCCGGCGAGCCGCGGCAGGATCTGCCGCAGGCCGCCCTGCTCATGGAGAGGGGCGGCACCGGCGGCGCCCTGTTCCGGGCCCTCTACCGTGACTTCCTCGACGAGTGCACCCGGCTGATCGACGACAACGACCTCCGCGCAGGGCACCGGCTGTACGCCGAGGCCGCCACCCTGTGGACCGACGTGTCCGCCCTGATCGCCAAGGCAGGGGAGAGCGGCGACGCCGGTCACCTCCAGCAGGCCGGCGCCATCCTGCACGATCTTTCACGCATCGAGAAGGACGCGATGCAGGCGCTGCGCCGGTTGCAGCCCGGCGGTGAGGCCGTAGGAGCACGGGCGCGCACGACAGGAAGCCGGCTTCCGTCGTAGGCTCGATCGCGCACGTGACGGACAGGAGGCTGAGGTGGCCGAGACGACGGTGGCCGAGGTGCTGGCCGAGCTGGCCGGGCTCGAGGACCCGAAGGCACGCGCGGTCAACGAGAGACACGGTGACGACCACGGCGTCAACCTGAGCAGGCTGCGCGCGCTCGCGAAGCGGCTGAAGACGCAGCAGGAGCTCGCGCGCCGGCTCTGGGAGACGGGTGACACCGCGGCACGACTGCTGGCGCTCCTGATCTGCCGCCCGAAGGCGTTCGAGCGTGACGAGCTTGACGTCATGATGCGGGAGGCGCGCACGCCCAAGGTGCACGACTGGCTCCTGAACTACGTGGTGAAGAAGAGCCCGCACGCCGAAGAGCTGCGCCTGGCCTGGTTCGCCGACCCGGATCCGGTGGTCGCGAGCGCGGGCTGGGCGCTGACCGCCGACCGCGTGGCGAAGCAGCCAGAAGGCCTCGACCTCCCAGGACTGCTCGACGCCATCGAGGCGGAGATGAGAGACGCCCCGGACCGCCTGCAGTGGGCGATGAACACCTGCCTGGCCCAGATCGGGATCGAGCACGCCGGACTCCGCACCCGTGCCATCGACATCGGCGAGCGCCTGGAGGTGCTCAAGGACTACCCGACCTCCCCGGGCTGCACGTCTCCCTTCGCGCCGATCTGGATCACCGAGATGACGCGCCGGGCAGGGCAGGGATCCGGCCGCGGCTGAGCGCGACCTCCAGGCGCACCGCGTATGGGCGGATAATACGTTTTCATGATCAGAGAGCCGCAGATCCTGGCCTGTTCCGGGGTGCTGTTCCCTCCTGCGGGGTTCCGGCACGTCGGCGTCCAGATATGGCAGGCGAGGCAGCTGGCCGCTGTGCGCCGACCGCGGATGTGCCTCATCGCGACGGCGGTGGGTGACTCGCGGGAGTTCATCGACGGCTGGAGCGCGCGGGCCGCGTCGTTCGGTGACGCGGACCTGTCCTCCCTCCAGTTGTTCACGCAGCCGAACGTGACCGACGTGCGGGCGCATCTCCTCGCCCAGGATGTGATCTTCGTGTCGGGAGGCAGCGTGGTGAATCTGCTGGCGGTCTGGCGTGCGCACCGCCTCGACGAGATCTTGCGAGAGTGCTGGGAGAAGGGTGTCGTGCTGGCCGGCCAGAGCGCGGGCAGCCTGTGCTGGCATGCGGGCGGTATAACCGACTCCTTCGGCGACGACCTCGACGCCCTCGATGACGGCCTGAACTTCCTGCCGTTCAGCAACGGTGTCCATGACGATCTGGGCGACCAGCCCCGGCGGGCGCGGTTCCGCGAGTCCGTGGCGAGCGGGACGCTGCCGGCCGGATACGCCACCGAGGACGGCGTCGCCCTCCACTATGTGGGCACCGGGCTGCACGAGGTCGTGAGCGTGCTGCCCGACCGGAACGCATGGTTCGTCGAGCCCGACGGCGCGGGCGGGGCCAGAGAGAAGGCCCTTCCCGCTCGCTGCTGGGTTCCCTGAGCACTGGAGCTGAGCCATGGCCGGTCTTTCGCGTAGCGTTGCCTGATCGATCGCGGCACCACCTCCTGATCTCGTGTTCCGGTCCTGGCGGAGGTCAGAGGGTCGAGGTGAGCCCTTCCGCGATCTTCCTCAGCTCGGCGCTGACGGCCTCGGCGCCGGAGAACTCCTTGGCGTACACGGGACTGAACATGATCTCGGCGCGCTGCCGGTCGCCCATCCTGAGGAAGAGCGTGGGAGTGCCCTTCATGCCGTCCTCACCCACGTGCTGGATGACCAGGTAGCCGGTGCGGTCGCCGACGGTGATCTCCTCACCGTCGTCCTCGTCGCGGTACTGCTTGATCCGGTCGTCGACCTCCTGGACGGCCGCTTCCTCGTACATGTAGATCTGGACGCAGTAGAAGCCGTTCTTGTCGCCGTCGAAGTTGTACGAGGTCGTGTAACGGTCGCCGAAGTCCAGCGACCAGTTCGACCATTTCAGCCGCTCGGGCAGATAACCCACCTTGACGTGCCCGAACTCCTTCCCCTCGCCCAGGTCTCCGAAGTCCGGCGTCGGGGAGGGGGCCGGCGGGGTGTCGTCGATGGCGGGCGGTCCCAGCGTCGCGGAGGTGGTGGGCTCCGGCACCGCGGAGATCGCGGGCTCCGGCCCGGTGGTGGCCACCGAGCCGACGGTCACGTACCCGATGGGCGCGGCGGCGATGACGGCGACCGACGCGGCCAGCGCCGCGGCCCTGGCCCTCTTCCGCTTGCCGCGGGAGGAGCGCATGACCCGCTCCGCCAGGTCGGGCGCGACGCGCAGCCTCGCGGTCTCGTCCGCCATGATCTGGCGGATCTCCTCCTCAAGCGTGGGCACTCCTGATCACTCCTTCCACTGATTCCCGGCCAAGCGCCGCGCGGAGCTTGGCCATGGCCTTCGACGCCTGGCTCTTGACGGTGCCGACCGAGCATCCGAGCACCTCGGCGGTCTGCGTCTCGCTGAGGTCCTCCCAGTACCGCAGGACGACCACCGCGCGCTGCCGGGGCGGCAGGGCGCGCAGCGCCTCCATGAGCACATGGCGCAGGTCGACGTCGGTCGCGCGGGCCGCTCTCTCCGGCGGGCTGTGCATCGGGATGATGTTGAGGATGGCCCGGCGGCGGGCGCGGCTGATGGCGGCGTTGATGATGACGCGGCGCACGTAGGGCTCGGGGCTGTCGTGGCGCACCCGGTCCCAGCTCCTGTACGTACGCTCCAGCGCTGTCTGCAGCAGGTCTTCGGCCTCTGTCTCGTCACCGCAGGTGAGATAGGCGACCCGCAGCAGGCTCGTGCCCCGCGCGGCCACGAAAGCGCCGAAGTCGTGCTCCACGCCGCTCACGACTGTCTGTCCGATTTCACGCCTCCTAATACGCCTCGGCCGTCCCAAAGCGTTGCCCGCCGGCGAAGAAAGGTCCACGGGCAACCATTCGGGCGGTCCCAGGCGTATTGCAGATCGTCACATCGAATCCACGGAGGAACCCTATGAAGTTCGCGACCGCACCGATCCGGCGGCTGAGTTCCCTGGGCATCGGCCTGGCCGTGGGCGCCACCGCTCTCATGGGCGCGCCGGGGGCGGCCGCGGCGGCTCCGCCCGAGGGCGCCTACTGGCATTCCCGGGCGCTCATGACGACCACCCACGCTTGGCGGTTCGGCTCCAGGTCGGACCCCTACTCTCTGGTCCAGCGGCGGGTCGCGGAATACTGGAACGCGCCCGACGGCAGGATGTGGATCGGGTTCCGCGAGCTCGGAACGCTGCCGAAGAGCGCGGCGGACAAGAAGGCGTGGCGGCGTGACGGCTCCCCGTCCAAGTGGAGCGAGTCGATCGACGGCAAGACCGTGAAGCTGTCCACCGAACCGGCCAAGGGCAGCGTGACCCCCGTACGGGATGAGAACTCGTTCCGGCTCGCGGGGCAGCGGCTGACGTACGACGAGGTGCAGCGCCTGCCCGTCGACCCGAACATCCTGAAGGACTGGCTCAGGAGGGCGGGCAAGGTCAGCCGTGTGCCGGACGGCGCCCTCGACGGCTGGGTCACGAGCTCCCTGCCGGAGATCCTGCACTCCATACCCGCCTCGAAGGAGGTCCGCGCCGCCGCCTACCAGGCGCTGCTGACGATGCCGGGCGTCCGCGCCGGCGGCAACGCGAAGGACACCCTGGGCAGATCCGGCGCCGCAGTCCTGATCGAGCGGACGAGCAAGGGAAAGAGCGGTACGAGCTCGGCCAAGATCAGGTTGGTCGTCGACACCGGCACGATGGTGCTGCTGTCACGGGACCAGACGGTCACGCACAACGGCAAGACGCTCGGGGGCAAAACCCACAACCAGACGCTGGTCGAGGTCGGCTGGACCAACTCCCAGCCCGCCGTCCCAGCCCTGCCCTAGCACCCCGGGCGGACACCGCGTGCAGCAGGATCTCACCCCCGGGGCCGGGTAGGGCTGCTTGTACGAGGTCCGTCAAGGCAGGCACGAACAGCACTTTCAACCTCGAGGTTGACGGGCGGATGCCTTCGGCCTACAGTTTTCAACCACTAAGTTGAAAACTGAGGGGCTGATGACCACGGACACGCTGTCGCGCGTCTTCGCCGCCCTCGCGGATCCCACGCGGCGTGACATGGTGGCCCGGCTCTCGGAGCGCGACGCGACCGTGAGCCAGCTGGCCGAGCCGTACCGGATGACGCTGCAGGCCGTCTACAAACACCTGCGGGTGCTGGAGGACGCCGGGCTCGTCAGCCGGCCGCACGGGCCGCAGCCCAGGCCGGTGCGCTTGGAGGCCCAGGCCTTCGACCTGATGGACACCTGGATGGAGCGCCACCGGCGCCGCGTCGAGCAGCGCTACCGCCGCCTCGACGCGGTTCTCGAGGAAATGAACGGAGACGAACCACATGAGCACGGCCAAGGAGACGGCCATCGAAGCCGACCCGGGGGTGCCGATCATCCGGACGACTCGTGACTTCGCGGCGACGCCCGAGCAACTATTCCGCGCCCACACCGATCCCGCGCTGTTCGTCCGGTGGGTGGGCCCCGACGACACGGCCACCCGGATCGAGCACTGGGACGCGCACACCGGCGGCAGCTGGCGCTACGTCTCGGTGCACAACAGCACCGAGCACGGGTTCCGCGGCTGCTTCCACGAGGTACGGCCGGACCGTATCGTGCAGACCTTCACCTTCGAGGGCGACCCCGACGGAGTCGCCCTGGAGACGTTGCGGTTCGAGGACCTGGGCGATGGCCGTACGCGGCTGCTGTCGCAGTCGCTGGTCGACAGCTTCGAGGGCCGCGACGCGTGGCTGCGCAGCGGTATGGAGGTCGGCGTCGGCGAAGGCTACGCCAAGCTGGAGAGGATGATCATCGATGGCTCTGTCTGACCACCCTGCCGAGCGACACCGGCAGGTCGCCGGGCTGTTCACCGACCGGGTCCGCGCCACCAAGTCGTGGGACGTGCCGTCCCCGGTCGCCGGCTGGACCGCCCGCGACATCGTTCGGCACCTGACCGAGTGGTTCCCCGGATTCCTGGCCTCCGGCTCCGGCATCGAGCTGCGCCGCGGACCCTCGGTGGACGAGGACCCGGTCGCCGCGTGGCAGGTTCACAGCGACGCTGTGCAGGCGGTGCTGGACGATCCGGAGACCGAGCACCGCACATTCACCAACCCGCACATCGGCAGCCTGCCCCTGGCGACCGCGATCGGCCAGTTCTACACCGCTGACGTGTTCATGCACACCTGGGACCTGTCCAGGGCGACCGGCCAGGACGACCGGCTGGACCCCGACTTCTGCGCCCAACTCCTCGACGGGATGGAGCAGATAGAGGAGGTGCTCCGCTCCTCCGGCCAGTACGGCACCCGCGTCGAGGTGCCCGCCGGCTCGGACGTCCAGACGAGACTGGTGGGCTTCATCGGCCGGGACCCGTTCTGGCAGGGACAGTGATCCGGACGCCCTCAATCTGACCGGACACCGAAGCCACCGGCGTCCAGCAGAGATCGCGTGATCCACGTCAGCGAAACGCGGGCGACTCCTCTTCGGACAACGTGCCCCGGAGCCGGGCTGCCAGCCGGTCCACCATCCTTGGCGGCCAGGCCCGGCACTGCGGTGGATCCGACGTGGTCTTCGATGAGCGGCATGGCTGGCCTTCGTAGGCTCGCCGGGCCGGTCTGGCCGGGGTGCGCTCGCCCGCACCCCTGTTCGGAGCCGGACCCCTTGGACAAGGTCGGCGCTCTGATCGCTTGGAGGTCAGCGGCGTCCGATTCCCCTGGCGAGAAGATCCTTGGCGGCCTGGGACGCCTTGGCAGGGGAGCCCGCGTCGAAAGGTGGCTGAGGGTCGTACTCGATGGCGAGCTGGATCGCCTCGGCCGTGGTCTGATCAGCGATCTGCGCCGCCAAGGCGAGGGCCATGTCAATGCCCGACGAAACCCCCGCAGCGGTCACGATCTTCCCCTGGAACACGACTCTCTCGGGGGTGTAGGCAGCTCCGTACGATTCCAGGACGTCGACTGCCGCCCAGTGCGTCGTCGCAGAGAGACCATTGAGCAGCCCCGCCGCGGCCAGCAGCAGTGAGCCTGTACAGACGGAGGTGGTCCAGACACTTCCTTCGTGCATTCGACGGATCCAGTCGAGCAGATCGCCGTCCTGGAGGAGGCCTCGAGCGCCTGGTCCCCCTGGAACGAGCAGGACATCGCAGGAGTCGACGTCGGCGAACGCCGCGTCGGCACTGATGGCCAACCACTTGGGCACATCTCGCACGGGCCCCGGTTTCTCGGCGACGAACACGATCTCGGCGTCAGGGAGAAATTTGAGCACCTCGTACGGGCCGACCGCGTCAAGGGCCGTGAACCGATCAAACAGCGGAATGGCGATGCGCACGATGGCTCCTCCGGTCAGCTCGATAATGCTACGCCGGCGAGCCGCGTCGGTCATGGTCGCTACTTCCCGGTGATCGCGGTCAGCGCCTGCCGGCTCGGGCCAGCGCTTCCTCGGCCTGGGCGGCCAGGGCGCTGACCAGATCGGCGGCGGACGGCAGATCGTTGATGAGGTCGATGGCCTCGCTGGCCCACTGCGGCAATGCGGAAATCTCACCTCGTGCAGCGGCATCTTGGTACGCCTGCCGGGCATGAGCGGCAGCTGCGAGTTCGTCCTCCCGGCCCCGCCATTCGTCCAGGAAAGGGTGGCCGAGGGTACGCGCGGTGTACTGCGCCGGCCACTGGGAGCCGCGGGCGATATCCAGCACCCTGTTGCGCTCGGTGTCCTCCCCACGCCCCTCGACGATCGCCTTGGCGGTCGCGGGGGCGATCAGGGCCTCGGTGGTGGCTTGGAAGCGAGTGCCCAGCAGCGCTCCAGCAGCTCCCAGCGCCAGGGCGGCCGCCACGCCGCGGCCATCGGCGATCCCGCCTGCCGCCAGCACCGGCACCGGCGCCGCCAGATCCACCACGATGGGCACGAACGGCAACGTGGACCGTCCGTGCCTGGCGCCGTGCCCGCCGGCTTCGGTGCCCTGTGCCACGATCACATCGGCGCCCAGGTCCACCGCTCTGCGGGCTTCCTCCAGGTCGGTCACCTGAATGATCAGCGCCGTGTCTCCCCTGCGGATGCGCTCCACGAACGGGCTGGGGTCGCCGAAGGACAACATCACCGCCATCGGATCGTGCTCCAACGCCCGCGCGATCACACCGTCGTCAATTGCCCACGTCTGGAAGCCGATGCCCCAGGGCTTCCCGGTGCGCTCGTCGGCCAGGACAGCCAGTTCGCGAGCCAGCCAGTCCTGGGCCCCGTTCCCACTGCCCAGCAGTCCAAGGCCGCCACCGCGCGAGACCGCCGCCGTCAGGGCGCCACCCGCCGACCCGCCCATCGGGGCCAAGGCGATCGGATGCTCCACACCGAACAGCTCCGTGAATGCTGTCGACAATCCCATGATCCCCATGCTCGCCCACCCGTCGTGCCTTTCGCAGCGCAATCAACGTTTCCAGCCGTCCGGGATCCCCGCTCCTGTCGGCGTACCGTCAGAGGTCTTCCAGATGATCGCGGCCGTGCCGCTCAGGGCGTTCTCCCAGCGCGAAGGGCGTGGGCGACACCCTGAGCAGGGTTTCGACAGAGGGTTCGCCAGGAGGTTGCCGGTGGTCGGCAACGAGCAGACCTTGCTACTTGGCCCCGCCGCCCATTGGCTCATCGGCCCGAGTCTCGAATACTCGAAGGAGCCACCCGTCCCCATGCGGTAGATGATGTCAGGAGGGTTCATGCGCGCAGCCGAAATCGTGGAGACGCTGCCCACCGCGCGTCTCGACGACGAGGCGCTGGCGGCCGTGCGCATGCTCTGCGAACACCGGCTGCCGGGACTGATCGTCGCTGACGAACAGGGGCGCGTGGTGGGCTGCCTGTCGTCGGTCGACCTGCTCAAGCTCGCCTTGCCCCGCTACGCGCTGGGCGAGCCGCTCCTGGCCCGCGTGTTCGACGAGGCGCACGCGGACAGGATCGCCGAACCCCTGGCACGCAGGCCCGTCCGTGACCTACTGGAAGAAGCAGAAGCTCGGATCCCTGTGGCGCGCCCGGAGGCGACGCTGGTCGAGCTGGTCGAGCTGATGACACGCCACGGCTGCCCGCTGATACTGGTGGAACAGGCGGATGAGGGCGGCTCACTCGGAGTGATCACGGCCAACCGGCTGCTGGAGAAGCTGGCAGCCGCCATCAGCGAGGCCTGCCCATGACCGTGACGACAGCCTCCCAGCAAGGAAGAGGTGCCCAGCCGGCCGCTCCCGACGAACTCGCCGCGCTGGCCACGAAGATCGCATCCGAGGCCGACGGGACATCCGGCGAGTTGCTGGACGGCTATCTGCAGACCCTGGCCGAGGTGAGCGTGAGCCGGCGTCCGCCCAGCGACGACGAGCTGAGGCAGTGGCGCGACATCGGGGCGCGGGCGGCCGAGCTCGGCGTCCCGATGCGGAGCCTGATCAATCTCTATCTGCGGGCCACCTGGCAGGCCTGGCCGCATCTGCCCGGCGTGCGCGGTCCGGACGCGACAGACCGCCTCTGCCCGATCGGTGAGTCGATCATGCGTACGGCCGACACCGCGGTGATGACCCTGGCCGAGGGGTACGAGGAGGTCCAGCGGTGGATCGTGCGCCGCGAGGAGTCCCTGCGCCGCGAGTTCATCGACGACCTGTTCGACGGGCGCGACATCGGCGGGCTGGCGGAGCGTGCCGAGCGCTACGGCCTGCACCTCGGCTGGGCCCACGTGGTGGCGGCGGCCCGCGGTGCCGCGCCCTTCGTGGACGGCGACCTGATCGCACGCCAGGTCGAGACAGCGCTGCGCCCGCACTTCGGCACCCGGGACGCGCTGGTGGGCACCAAGGACGGGCTCCTGGTCTGCCTCGCACCCCAGCAGCACCGGGCGGTCCTGGACGAGTTCGTGCGCCAGCTCTCCCTCGCCCTCGGTGCGGACACGTCGTGGCGGGTGGGCATCGGCCGCCCGCACTCCGGCGCGGGCGGAGTCGTCCGCTCCTTCGAGCAGGCCCGCGGCGCGCTGGAGATCGGCTCGCGTCTCAGCCTTCCCGAGCAGGTGCTGCGCGCGCGTGAGCTGCTCGTCTACCAGGTGCTGCGCCGGGACACCGCGGCGCTGTCCGAGCTGGTCACCGAGGTCCTGGAGCCGCTGCGCACCACGCGGATGGGAGCTGAGCCACTGCTCAACACCCTCTCGGCCTACTTCGATTCGGGCAGTGTCGCGACGGTCACCGCGCAGCGGCTCCATGTGGGCGTGCGCACGGTCACCTACCGCCTGCGGCGCATCCGCGACCTCACCGGCTACGCGGCCGACGACCCTCGGCAGGCGTTCACCCTGCACGTCGCGGTGCTCGGCGCGCAGCTCATCGGCTGGCCGAACCAAGAGAGCTCATGACGCAGCCACGTCTCGCACCATCGGACACGGGCGGCACGCACTCCGACGGGACCAGCACCATCCGTCTGATCCGTTGGGCCGCTCCGCTGCTCGCGGCGTTCTGGCTGCTGCTCTCCGGCCATATCGATCCGCTCTTCTTGACGCTCGGCGTGATCTCGGTCGTCCTCGCCTGCGTGCTGGGCCACCGCGCCGGGCTCAGCCTGGAGAAGGGCCCCACGCTGGGCCTGGTGCTGCGGCTTCCCCGATATCTTCTCTGGCTCGTCAAGGAAGTCCTGATCTCCGCGGTCACCGTGACGCGCCAGGTGTGGTCGCCTCGACCGGACCTGGCCCCGGTCGTCACCTGCACGCCCTCGCGCGGCCTGTCCCCTCTCACCCAGGTGGTGTATGCCAACTCCATCACCCTCACCCCCGGCACGCTCTCGCTGGACCTCGACGACGAGCACATCGAGGTGCACGCCCTCGACAGCGCCGGGGTGGAGGACCTGGGTGACGGGCGCGTGCTGCGGCAGGTGCACAGGCTGGAGGCACGGCGGTGATCGTCGCGGTGATGGCCGCGCTCCTGGTCACCATGCTCCTCGCCCTGGCGAGGGCGTTCCTCGGGCCGGGACGCTACAACCGCATCCTGGCGATCAACATGTTCGGCACCAAGACCGTCCTGTTCGTCGCCGTCTCCGGTTACCTCTTCGGCCGGCCGGAGTTCCTCGACATCGGCATCCTCTACGCCCTGGTCAACTTCGTCGCCGTCATCGCGGTCCTGCGCCTCACCCACGAGACGGAGAGCGACGCCGCATGATCCTCCTGGAGATTCTGAGCACCATGCTGCTCGCCGCCGGCGCGCTGTTCATCGTGTCGGGCGCGGTGGGCCTGCTGCGCTTTCCCGACTTCTACACCCGCATCCACGCCACCGGCATCACCGACTCGGCCGGGGCCGGCCTGATCCTTTGCGGGCTGCTGCTGCGGACCACAACATGGGAGGCGGGAGTCCGGCTGCTCATCATCATGCTGTTCCTCGTGGTGACAGGTCCGACGGCGACACACCTCCTGGCGCACGCCGCGCGCCGCGACGGCGTACCGGTCTGGCGTAAGGGCGACTCCCGCCGATGACGACGTTCACCGTGATCAACTTCACGCTTCTGGCGATCCTCACCGTGACCGCACTGGTCATCGCGCGGTTACGCGCTCTGTACGAGGCCGCCATGCTGACCGCCCTGTCCAGTCTCGTCACCGCGAGCCTGTTCGTGCTCATGGACGCGGTGGACGTGGCCTTCACCGAGGCGGCGGTCGGCGTCGGCATCAGCACTGTCCTGCTGCTCGGCGTGCTCGCGCTCACCCGGTCGCGAGAGGCGGTCACTCCACGGCGCAGGCATCTGCCGGCCATCGCCGTCACCGCGCTGACCGGCGGCCTGCTCGTCTACGCCGCCCAGGACCTCCCCGCCTTCGGCTCTGCGGACAGCCCTGTCCAGCGACACCCCGTCACGGAGGTCTACCTGCACCAGTCGCAGGAGGAGATCGGCGTGCCCAACACCGTCACCGCGGTGCTGGCGAGCTACCGGGCGCTGGACACGTTCGGCGAGCTGGTCGTGGTGTTCGCCGCCGGCACCGCCGTACTCCTGCTGCTCGGACCACTCACGCACGGAAAGCCGCGACAGAACCTGGACCTGATGGAGTACAAGGTGCTGCGGGTGGTCAGCAGCCTGCTGATGCCGTTCGTCCTGGTGTTCGCCCTCTATGTGCTCTTCCACGGTGACTTCGGGCCCGGAGGCGGATTCCAGGCAGGCGTGATCTTCGCCACCGGCTTCGTGCTGCACGGCCTGGTCTTCGGCCTGGACAAGTCTCAGCGGGTGTTGCCGCCGGCAGCGCTGGGGTCTCTGGTCCCGCTCGGCCTCGGACTCTTCGTGGGTCTGGGCGTGGTGACCATGCTGCTGGGCGGCTCATTCCTCGACTACGGCACGCTGCTGCCCGCCGGCGGGCCCGCGGCGCAGCACCTGGGCATCCTGATCGTCGAAGCGGCCATCGGCATCACCGTCGCGGCGGTCATGACCTCGATCTTCTTCGCCTTCGCCGGCCGGAGACCCACGCGATGACCGGCACGCACTACGTCTACTGGCTGCTGTTCGCCCTCATGATGATCGGCCTCTACGTCGTCATCAGCCACGGCAACCTGCTGAAGAAGATGATCGGGCTCACGCTCTTCCAGGTCTCGGTCTTCCTGTTCTTCATCAGCCTCGGCAAGGTCGAAGGCGGCAGCGCGCCGATCATCTCCCCCGAGGTCGAGACCTACTCCCACCCGCTTCCCCAGGTGCTGATCCTGACCGCCATCGTGGTCGGCGTCGCCACCCTCGCGGTCGGCCTGGCTCTGGCTGTGCGCATCTTCGAGGCCTACGGCACCGTGGAGGAAGAGGACATGCGCGAGCGTGACGAGGACCGGCAAGGAGCCGCCTCATGATCGCGAACCTGCCGGTGCTGCAGGTGCTCATCCCCCTCGGGTGCGCGCCGCTGTGCGTGCTGCTGCGCCGCCGGAGCCTGGCGTGGCTGGTGTTCCTGGTGGCCGCGCTCGGATCGCTGGCCTGCGCCGCCGTACTCGCCCGGCAGGTGGCGGCCCACGGCCCGCTGCACTACGCCGTGGGCGGGTGGGCGCCGCCGTACGGCATCGAGTTCGTGGTCGCCGGCTACAACACCCCCGTGCTGCTGGTCGTGTCGGCCGCGGCCGTGGCCGCGGCCGTCTACAGCCTGGGAAGCGTGCGCACCGAGATCGACGACCGCCGGGCACCGCTGCTCTACACCTTTCTCTGCCTCACTTTGGGCGGCCTGCTGGGGCTGACGGTCACCGGCGACGTGTTCAACGCCTTCGTCTTCCTGGAGATCAGCTCCCTGTCGACCTACGCCATGGTCGCGCTGGGCCCGCGGCGCCGCGCCCTGCCGGCCGCCTTCCGCTACCTGGTGATCGGCACGGTGGGCGCGACGTTCGTGCTGATCGGCATCGGCCTGGCCTATGCCGTCACGGGCACCCTGAACATGGCCGACCTGGCGGCGCGCCTGGCCGCGGCCGACAGCGACCGGGCGCTCTATGCCTCCGTCGTCTTCGTCTTCGTCGGCCTGGCGGTCAAGGCGGCGGCCTTCCCGCTGCACGCCTGGCTGCCGGGAGCCTACGGCGAGTCGCCATCGGCGGTCAGCACCTTCCTGGCCGCCACGAGCACCAAGGTGGCCCTGTACGTGTTGTGCAGGCTCACCTTCACCGTGTTCGGCGCCGGCCTGGTCTTCGGCACGATGCCGATCGGCCGGATCGGCCTGCTGGCGGGCGCGCTGGCGGCGGTGGCCGCCTCGGCCATCGCGTGTTTCCAGACCGACCTGAAATACCTGCTGGCCTGGTCGAGCATCGCACAGATCGGCTACATCCTGGCCGGGATCAGCCTGGGGACCGCCGACGGAGTCTCCGCCGCCTACCTCCATCTGATCAACCACGCGGTGATCAAGGCTGCGCTCTTCGCCGCCGCCGGCCTCCTGCTGGTGCGGCTGGGCTCGGTGCAGTTGTCCGCGCTGGCCGGTTTGGGCCGGCGCATGCCCTGGACCTTCGCGGCGATCGTGATCGCGGGCCTCGGCCTCGTCGGCGTGCCGCCCACGGCCGGTTTCGCCGGCAAGTGGGCGCTGGCCTCGGCTCTCATCGAGGCCGGCCAGTGGCCGGTACTCGTGGCCATGCTGGTCAGCTCCCTGCTGGCGCTCGGTTACATCGGGCGCGTCGTGGAGACCGCCTGGTTCCGCGAGCCCGTGTCGGCCGCTGAGCCGTCAGGAGCGCCCGCGTCGATGACCGCGGTGGTGTGGGCCCTGGTCGCGGTCTCCGTCGTCTTCGGTCTCGATGCGGCGCTGCCCGCCACGCTCGCCGAGTCCGCCGCCGAGGCGCTGTTGAACGGTGGTGGATGATGCCTCTCCTCCTGGCGGTCGCCGTGACGCTGCCGCTTCTGGCCTGCGGGGCCGTCCTCCTGCTGCGGCGCAGGCCGGCCGCACGCGAGGCCGCTTCGGTGGTCGCCGGCGTCGCGCTGGCCGCCACGATGCTCAGCCTGTGGCCCGCCGCCGGGCAGGACGTACGGCTGACGCTCTGGTCGTGGCTGCCCGGACTGTCGCTGGAGTTCGCACTGGAGCCACTCGGGCTGCTGTTCGCCACCGTGGCGGCGGTGCTCTGGCCGGTCACGACCGTGTTCGCCGCCGGATACCTGCGTGCGAGCGAAACGCCGCACCAGACACGCTTCTTCGCCTTCTTCGCCCTGGCGATCGCGGCTGCGATGTGGATCGCTCTGTCGGCGAACCTGGTCACGCTGTTCATCGGCTACGAGATCATGACGGTGGCGACCTGGCCGCTGGTCGCGCACGGCGGCGCGGCGGCCCGGCGCGGCGCGCGCACCTACGCGGCGATCCTGCTGACCAGCTCGATCGGCCTCCTGCTGCCCGCCGTCGTGTGGACCTGGGTGTTGGCCGGCGACACCACCTTCCGTCCCGGCGGCCTGCTCGACGGAACCGCGGGAACCGGCGTGCTGACCGTGCTGTTCGCCCTCTACCTGTTCGGCATCGGCAAGGCCGCGCTGATGCCGGTGCACCGCTGGCTGCCCGCCGCGATGGTGGCGCCCGCCCCCGTGTCGGCGCTGCTGCACGCTGTCGCGGTGGTCAAGGCCGGGGTGTTCGCGGTGCTCAAGGTCACCGTCTACGTCTTCGGGATCGACACGCTCACCGAGACCGGAGCCGCGGCCCCGATGAGCTGGGTGGCGGCGTTCACCGTGATCGCGGCGGCGGTGATCGCCATCAGGTCCGACAACCTCAAGCGCCGCCTGGCCTACTCCACCGTCGGCCAGCTCGCCTACATCGTCCTGGGCGCGACCCTCGCCCGCGACATCGCCGTGGCGGGCGGGGTGTTCCACCTGGTGACGCATGCCGCCGGGAAGATCACGCTGTTCCTGTGCGCGGGCGCGATCGCGGTGACGGCGCGCAGGACACGCGTCAGCGAGCTGGACGGCCTTGGCCGGGCCATGCCGTGGACGTTCGCCGCATTCCTCACCGCCGCCCTCTCGATCATCGGGCTGCCTCCCCTGGGCGGCACCTGGAGCAAGTGGCTGCTGTTGATGGGCGCGGCCGAGGCGGGACAGTTCGCCATGATGGCAGTGCTGCTGGCCGGCTCCTTGCTCGCGCTGGCCTACCTGATGCCGATCCCGGCGCGTGCCTTCCTGCTGCCGCCGGCGGATCCGCCTGCGCACGGGGAGGCCCGGCTCTCCCTGTCGGGACCGCTCGTGCTGACCGCGCTCGGCTGCGTGGCGCTGTTCTTCGGCGCGGAGGCCGTACTCGCGCCGCTGGCCGGGATCCTGGAGGTGCCGTGAACGACGATGACGACCGCCGCTGGCTGGACGAGCCGCGCAACGTGACCCGCATCGTGTACGGCCTGGCCGTCCTGTGCGCGCTCACCTTCGCCGCCGACCTCTTCTACACCAAGCATCCGCACTTCGCCGTCGAGGAATGGTTCGGCTTCCACGCCATATACGGGTTCGTCGGCGCCTTCGCCCTGGTCATCGTCGCCAAGGTGCTGCGCAGGGTGCTGCGGCGTGACGAGGACTACTACGAGCGGGGCCGCGATGACGGCTAATCCCGCCCTGCTGCTGATCCTCGGCGCGGCAGGCGTGCCGCTGCTGCGCGGCCTGCCCCGGCGAACCCTGATGGCGGCGGTGCCGGTCGCCGGGCTGGTCCTGCTGTGGGCGCTACCCGAGGGCGCCGCGTCCGGCCTGCAGTTCCTGGGGCTGGAGCTGATACCGGTGCGGGTGGACGCCCTGTCGCGGGTGTTCGCCACGGGTTTCCTGATCGCGGCGCTGCTGACCATGGTCTACGCCATGCATCTGCGCGACACGCTGCAGCAGGCCACGATCCTGGTGTACGCGGCGGCGGCCGTCGGCGGCACGCTCGCGGGCGACCTGGTCACGTTGTTCGTCTTCTGGGAGCTGGCCGGGCTGTCGTCGGCGTTTCTGATCTGGGCGGGACGCAACGAGCGCAGCCATCGGGCCGCCACCCGCTATCTGGCCGTGCAACTGCTGTCCGGCCTGCTCATGCTGGCCGGGATCGTGCTGCGGGTCCAGTCGGGCGCCGGACTGGAATTCGGCCATCTCGGGTTGGACGCACCCGGCGGCGCACTGATCCTCGCCGCGATCGGCATCAAGTGCGCCTTCCCCCTCCTGCACTCCTGGCTCACCGACACCTACCCCGAGGCGACCATCGTCGGCGCCGTCGCGCTGTCGGCCTTCACCACCAAGTTCGCGGTCTACACGCTGGCGCGCGGCTTCGCCGGGACCGAGATGCTGGTGTGGATCGGCCTCGTCATGGCCGTCTTTCCGATCTTCTACGCGGTCATCGAGAACGACCTACGCCGGGTCCTGGCCTACAGCATGATCAACCAGCTCGGCTTCATGGTCGTCGGCGTCGGCATCGGGGGCGCGCTGGGCATCAACGGCGCGAGCGCGCACGCCGTGGCCGACATGGTCTTCAAGGGCCTGCTGTTCATGAGCGTGGGCGCGGTCATGTTGCGCACGGGCACCGCCAACGGCTCCGACCTGGGCGGGCTCTACAAGTCCATGCCGCAGACCGCCGCGCTGTGCATGGTCGGCGCGGCATCGATCTCCGCCTTCCCGCTGTTCTCCGGCTTCGCCACCAAATCGCTGATCATGGAGGCGGTCGGGCAGGAACACCTCACCGTCGCCTGGTTGCTGCTGCTGTTCGCCTCCGCCGGCGTCTTCCACCATGCCGGCATCAAGATCCCCTATTTCGCCTTCTTCGCGCACGACCGGGGCTATCGCGTCGCGGAGGCGCCCCTCAACATGCGCGCGGCGATGGCCATGGCCGCAGTGGTGTGCGTGGCGATCGGGGTGGCGCCCTCCCTGCTGTACGGCATGCTGCCGTACGCCGTGGACTACGCGCCGTACACCACCGCCCATGTGATCAACCAGTTGCAGCTGCTGCTCCTGGCCGCGCTCGCCTTCACGGTGCTGGTGCGCACCGGGCTCTACCCGCCCGAACTGCGCTCGGTCAACGTCGACGCCGACTACGTCTACCGCCGGGCGCTCCCCCAGGGATGGCGGGCGTTGTCGCGGGCCGCGGACGCGGGCCGCGGCCGGGCCGGGCCCGTGCTGCGCCGCCGTAGCAAGGAGATCTGGGAGATCGCCACGGGCCCGCTCCGGCCGGGCAGCCGGGTCGCCGGGCCGTGGTCCACCCACCTGATGGTGTGGTGGACGGCGCTTGCGCTCGGCGCCATGCTGCTGCTGGCCTTTCTGTGATCGTGTCCAGTGATCCGCAAAGTGTCTGAGGGCGGCCGACCGGTCCGGCCACCCAGAAATGTCCGCCGAATGCCCGGTTCACACCCTGGGCGCACTCACCTGCGAACCCGCACTCTTGAGCGGAGGAAGCCAACGAGGATTCACAAAGGAGCACGATGAGATCCACCCGCGCAGCCGCAGCGATCCTCTCCGGACTCTGTGTGTTCGGCGCCGCCCTGGCGACCGCGGCTCCCGCATCTGCGGCGAAGACGGCCGAGAGGAGCGAGGTCGGCATCGTCGAAACTCAGGCTGCCTCGTTCCGTCTCTACGTCAGGGCCACTGGTCGCTGTCTGATCAACAGCGGTGGCTCCATCAGCGGCACGTTCACCGGCAGCTGCACGACAGGGGGCAACCGCTACTGGTATGGAGTCGCAGACGTGGGAGGTGGCCGCATCGTCAACAGCGGGACGGGGCGCTGCCTGACCGCCAGCTCCAACGGGAGCGTCTGGACGGCCCCGTGTAACGGATCTGGCTCCCAGGTGTGGATGCGTACCGGGCTTGGCCTGGTCCAGAACTCCGGCCTGGGCAAGTGCCTGCAAGGGGCGACCGCGGGCGGAGGGGTCACCCTGAATCCCTGCAACCAGAGCAGCACGTATCAGCAATGGGGTCAGTTCGATTACTGAGCCCTTGTTGACCGATGCCGGAGTCCGTGTCGTGAACGAAAGCGGGAGCGTTGCCACAGGCCGCTCGGGTAACGCTGTCATCACCCGAGCGGTGCGTGCGGATAAGGCTGTTACGCCGTCGGGCGGCCTTCGCCGGTGTGGCCGGCCGGATCATGATCCCCGCACGTCAGGCTGATCCGGCGACGCGACGACCGTATTGGTGGCATTCGCCAGTCAAGACGTGACCCGGAACTCGGTGCGGCGGATCTCGTCCAGGGGGATGAGCTGGGCCATGGCTTCGGCCAGGAGCCAGGAGATCGCCTTCAGCTACCACCTGACCATCTGAGGCATCACGGCGCTCGCCCTGGGGTTGATCATGGCAGCCGGGTGTTCGACCCTCCTGCTCCGCCGCCCCGCCCGACCCGTCCTCCCGGCTTCGCCATACCACCATGGTTGGGGCGTGGAGACTGGCGGGGGCATTTCCGTGGATCGCCTTGCTTTCGCGCGCCGGCGAGACGGGCCTGCACCAGCTGGTGAGTGGCTGCCCGACGTTTTCATCGCCTCCGCTGATGCGCAAACTGACCGGCGGCCTTTTCAACGCCGGGAGAGCGGTCGCGACACTGCAGGAGGATGAGAGGTAGGATAAAGGGCATGAGCGAGCCTACCGGCAAGTACTCGATCACCATGCCGCGCGACATCGCCGAGGCCGCCCGATCCCGGAGCGGCCCTTCCGGCCTGTCCGCCTACGTCGCCGCCGCCGTCGCCCGCCAGATCGAGCGCGACAACCTCAACGAACTCATCCAGGTAGCCGAGGCCGAGCACGGCCCCATCACCGACGACGAGGTCCAGGCACTGCGCGACCAACTCCACCAGGCCCGCAGGGAACAGGCCGACGGTGGGGCAGCCGCGTGACCCGCGCCCCCGCCCGTCCCGGCGGCACCCTTGTCCTCGACAGTGAGGGACTGGCCAAGGCCGTCCTGCGCGACCGTACGGTCACTGCATGGCTCGCTCTCGCCCGTGCCGACGACCTTCGCGTCATCACCTCTGCCGCCACCCTCGTCGAGGTGGTCCACCCTCGTGTCAACCGGCCGGCCCTGGAATGGACGCTGTCCCGCCTTGTCGTCGAGCCGGTCACCGAACCGATCGCCCGCCACGCCGCCACGCTCTTGTCCGACGCCGGCCTGCACGGGCACAAGTACGCCATCGATGCCATGCTCAGCGCCACCGCCCTCGCTGCCCCAGGCCCCGTCACGGCCCTCACCTCCGCCCCTGAGGACCTCACTGCGCTGTGCGGCGTACGCGTCACTGTCATCAAGGTTTGAGCTATGCCCCGTCCTGCTGGCCCGACACGATGATCATAGTCCGGCCGCCGGTGTCGCCCAGGCTCCGAAGGGGAAGTGGCGCCGGCAAGAGCTCGTCCTACGCAGGGAATTCGACGTGAACCCACCTCACATCGAGCTGCTCTTCAAGCCCGTCCGCCAGATCATGACAATGGGCGATGGTCTTGTCATCGGTATCGATGATCGCCCGCGCGGCGCAGCGGATGCTCCGACCTTCGCTAGCACCTTGAACTCCGGAGGCAGATCAGCCTTGAGCCACCAGGCAACCTAAACCGCACCAGAAGCGCGGTCATGACCCGAGGCCGCCGAGGAATACCCACAACACGCCTGCCTGGATGAGACCAGCCACATCAAGGGCAGCTATCGCGGCAACTCCGCTCAGGCCTATTCGAGCGACGAGATAACTTGACGGAAGAGTGAACAGGGCCTGTGCCATAATGAAGAAGTCTGGCACGCCCTTCTTTGACGTGAACCAGCCCACGATTCCAAGGAACGTTACAAGCGTCGCGTAACTCACTACTATCCAGGTAGCCACAAACTATCCCTATCATTTTCTGCCATTCTGTGGTGGACCCACTGAGGGTGGTACAGGCGTCAGCTCTGAAACGAACGACAACCGCTTTTGTACGGTGAGCCGCGCCGAGGAACGAAGCACCGCTCACCGATCGCCCCTAGCGCTCGACGGCGGCGACGAGCCATGCCGTGGCGATCGTAAGGGCTGTATCTGGGCAGCACGGCAACACCGGCCAGTGCACCGATTTCAGGCGGCTCTCGGGGCGGGAACTTGCGTACGGCATGTTCCACGGCGCAGTGCACCTCCATCGCCATGCTCAGCGCCGTGACAGCGTCCCAAAGCGGGTTTACGAGACGCGCCTCGGGCTGGGATGCCATATGAACCCAGGAACTCCGTCACACGGGAAACATGACGCGGCAGACTCGGGCGAGAGCCTCAAGGGCCTCATGGCACGCATGGGACACGACAGTCCGCGCCGCGATGATCTACCAGTACACCGTCGGGAGAGCCGACGAGCTGATCACGGAAGCGATCGATAAGCACCTCATCGGACACGAACGGGCACGCGACGAGGACGATGACGACCCGCCTGGCCTGCTCCGCGTTGAGAGCGGGTGACGGGAACCGAACCCACCCTGTCAGCTTGGGAAGCCTTTACTGATCTTGCCGTGCTGAGTGTGGGAACCGAGATGCCGGTCAGGGAAGACCAATTGACCGTGAGTCCCCGTGAGACACCGTTGATCCTCGCTCGTTCTGACACGGAAGCGGCTGTGCATCCATCGCGCACAAGCAGGCTGGTTGCGCTACTCCGGTAGCTGAAATTGTCGTGGACGGACTCTATGCTTCCCGCCCATGAGTAGAGACGGATCTTCTGTCGTGCGTACGAAGCGGATGGACGTGGAGGTGGAGGACTGTGGTCAGGTCTATCTCATGGATCGAGGAGACTATGAAGCCGCCGGCAGGTCAAACGACTCAGGGACTCACTCCGTTGGGCTCATAAAATTAGAGGAGAGAGGCCTCGCGAGCCTGAACATCGCCACGCAGTGGGGGGAGATTCCGTTCACGGTGACCGCAGCCGACCAGGATCCAGGTGCTGACCTCGACGGCTATGAGGACATCGTGGAGATCAGTTTTGAGGCCCCGTCGGGCGAGGTCTTCCTGGTGGGATGGCTCATGGATTGGGACGACGAAAAGGCTCACGACCTTTCCCTGCTGCTTTCTGGCCCTGGTACGTACCGCTTGCGATATCACATCCGAGGAATCGATGAAGAGCGCTGCCGGGTAGATGACCACTACCTTCAGATATGGCCTGAGCCACAGCACGGCCCGGCCGTGCTGAAGACTACAGATGAAGCCTTCCAGCACCTTCTGTAGCCTGACGCGGATCAGACCCACCGCATCAGGCACGCCGGATCACTGGTGCTCGGTTGCTCTCCCGGCGAGGTTGCGCCTCGCCCCGTGGTGGGCCGGGCCAGAACCTGGACCAGAGCATGCTCCCCGTCACGCAGATAGGCGGGCGCGGCGGTCTGCGAGAATCCGGTCGTCAGCTTGGAAACTCGCGATCATAGCCGCTGAGCAGGGGAAACGCCGACCTGGGCGTATGCCGATCGAGTGACCGTGAGCCCCGAGTCTCCGTAGATCGCTCTGCGAACGGGCACGGCCACAGCCTGCGTCGCCTGCATAAACAGCCAGGGAGGCGAGCATGGGCGAGGCGTAGGCTGCGAGCATGAGCGCCATGCGTGAAGAGCTGCATGCTCTGGTCGATCGGCTCCGGAAGACCGCGTCCAGCCGGTTCTCGCGCTTCCCTCTGTCCGCGAGAATTCAACCGGTCGTCGCAACACTGCTGCTCAGCAGCAAGTTTAGATGATCGCTGAAAGCCTCGGCTGGTGTCTTCCATCCGAGGGTCTTTCGGGGCCTGGTGTTGAGCGCGAACGATACAAGACCGAGCTGATCAAGCCGCGAGGACCCTGGCGCAGCGTGGCCGACGTCGAACTGGCCACCGCCGAATGGGTGGACTGGTTCAACACCACCCGCTGCACTCAGCGATCGGGCACCTGCCACCAGAGGAGTTCGAAGCTCTCCACTACGCTCAACACCACCCCAACGAACCCGCCGGAATCAACCGTTGAGGTCTCCATCAAAGTCGGGGCGCTTCAGCTATCGCCCGTGGAAGGGCTTGCACTGATCATGATCGGACCAAGAGCCATTCCGATCGACCAGGGGATCACTGAACCTTTTTCAGGCTCCTTAGTGTTGGCTCCGTAAATCCTTCGGGGGTTGACGTAGAGCTGAGTGCTGTGCGGACGCGAGAGGCCGGCGATGTCGCCATCCTGGGCAACCTCGCCGCCCACGGCATCGACCACCTTCAGGCGATCATCAAGAACCGGCTCAAACGAATGCCACAAGTCGGCCTGCGATGCCAGATCGCCTACCTGCCAGGTAATCGCCCTGCCTACGAAGGGCGTGTCAGGATCGGCAGCGCACCGAACACCACTTCACCGGGAGGACACCATGCCGGCTTACGTCATCGCCCAACTGCAGGAGGCAGCCCCGCACCCGGAGATTGCCGAGTACATCGAACGGCTCCCCACCACCTTCGAGCCGTACGGCGGCCGTTACCTCGTCCACGCCACCCAGCACGAGGTGAAGGAAGGCAACTGGCCCGGACATGTCGTGATGATCGGGTTCCCGGGGATCGCCGAGGCACGGGCGTGGTGGGATTCTCCCGCGTACCGGGAGATCGCGCCGCTGCGCTCGCGGCGCATCGAGGGCGACATCATCATGGTCGACGGCGTGCCCGAGAACTACATCCCAACGGCGGCCGTCACCGCCATACGGGAGGCGGCGGCCCTGCCCGCGTAGGTCAGCGTCCGGGATGACAAGGGCTATCTCCACCTCAGCCGCTGACCCCCGAACGGCTTACGGGCGGGACCACTGCTCCGGCAAACCGTTTCCGGGTGGGCAGTCGGGCCCTGACGCACAATGCAGGTGTGCTCAGAGTGGGTCGTGGCGGTGGCGCGGCAACCTCGGTCGGAGCGTTCAGTTGGTACGGCGCGGCAGGTGTACGGCGGCCGGCCCAGTGTCCCGCCGCCGTCTGGGACCGGCCCTCAGGCCGCACGCCCGGACGGCGGGCGGGCGGAGGGCCGGGGTACGGCGGCGCGCCGCGCCGCCGCTTGATACCTACAAGAGCTATTCGGCAATCTTCCGGTCGAACGCCCCGGCCTTGCGGGCCTCTGCGATGAGTTCGACGAGATCGGCTACAAGCTTCGGGCTTGCGGCGATGGTCGCTTGGGCGGTCATGCTGTGCGGGCTGCCGTCGAGATCGATCACCGTTGCCCCCGCTTCCCTGGCGATGATGACGCCTGCTGCGGTGTCCCACGGATTGTTGCTGAGCATGATGGCGGCATCGATCCTTCCGTGGGCCACCCATGCGAGATCGACCGCGGCTGAGCCGAACATCCGAATGCGCTGAACGCGCGCGGCAAGCTCTTCGGTCAGGGCGAACCTCGGCCGGTTACGCTCCTCGGCGTTCTCCCCCACGGCATAGTCACCGATCGCCACAATCGCCCTCCGCAGCTCGCGGGCATCGCCCACCTGGATCACGGAGCCGTTGACGGCAGCGCCGGCCTCTTCGGCCGCCGCATAGCGGAGGTTGAAAAATGGCAGGTCGATCACTCCAAGCGTGGGGGCGTCCTTATCGACGAGGCCCAGGGAGACGCCGCAGAGCGGGATGCCGTGCAGGAAGTTGGCCGTCCCGTCCACGGGGTCCAGCGCCCACATCAGGCCATCGCCCAGGCGACTGCCGCCTTCCTCCTCACCCAGAAAGCCGATCTCAGGAGTCTCACGGGCCAGGAACTCCCGCACGGCGTGCTCGACGGCGTAATCCACCTCCGTCGCCATGTCCCGATCCCCCTTGGCCGTCACGACCCCGGGAGCCTTGGTACGGATGATCTCGCTGGCGATCTGCACAGCTTGTTCACCGATGGGGAGCAGCGATCGGGCGTCGATGGTCATACGGGTTTGCTCCGCTCCCACATATCCCTGAACACCTGGTCGAAGATGGGGAACAGCCCCTCTGCGGCGGTGTTGTCCGTGATCACAAAGGTAGGTGAATCGACTCCGCGTGCCTGCGGTAGGTACGGCTGGACCACGCACAACCCCCGGTCCACGATGATCAGGTTGAATCGGATCGTCTCGTCGTAGACGTGGAGTTCAAGGCGCTGGGCCGACGCGGTGTCGAGCCGATCGCGCAGCCTGGTCAGCATGCTGATGTTGAGCGCTGTGAGGGTCGTCAGCGTGCTGTCGGTGTAGCCCTCTTCCGCTTCGCGGGCGCGGATCGCCTGGCCCTTCGGATCGAGGAAGAGGCAGCGAATGCGCGTGCCGGAGTCGAGCAGGCGCTTGAGCTGATGATCGGGGTAACTCTGGCAGAGGATGTTGAGCGACAGGCCCACTGCGTTGATCTCCTTCGCGTCGTCGAACAACGACGAGGCTGGATATGCGGAGGAGAAAGCCGAACGGCTGCTGAAGACTGCGGTCACGTCGGCCAACTGAGCGGCGGTTACTGCGGCGTCGGGGCCGGCGCTTCTGGCTGAGTCCGGCTCTGTTCTCTGAGCGGGGACCTCGACGGCGGCCGTGGAGAACAGCTCATGGACCGACCTGCCAGGGAACATCGCCTCAAGACGCGGCAGTGACCCGAGTACGGCAGACCCTTAAGCTCGCCGTTCAGCCACCGGTGGAGCTGCGCCCGGCTCGGCCAACCACCCCGCAACGACGGGTCCACCTTCTTGGCCGCCTTGTCGTACTCCTTACAGAACGTGCTGTACGTCTGCCAATGGCGCTGCGTGAGGAGGGTCTTCAACAGGACCGGCTGGTCGGTCATGATCCGCGCCTCGGGCTGGGGTGCCATATGAGCCCAGGTTAGCGACAGAGACGGGCTCGGACGAGACGAAGAGGAGACGAAACGAAACGAGTCGATCACAGACGGTATCCATGAGCGGTCGAGAGGCGACATGTCGTCGGGCAATCCTCGTTGCATGACTGCGCCATGTAGCTCCTGCTCAGGACGGGGCTGGAAGTACGTCAGCCTTCGCCAGAGCGTTGTGGCGGCTGAGTATCCGTCCGACGCCGCTATCGACGAGCGCCACCAGGACGACTGCTGGCGGTGCAACGGGACCGGACAGGCGGGTGCGCTGCTGTGAACATCTACGTCGGCTGCCTCGCTCCTCACGTCGGCCCACCTCGGAGGGACCGTATGCGCTTGGTATGGCGGGAGGCCGCACTGGAGCAGGACTCCCTGCGGGTGGTCGCGCACACCTGCGACTGCGAGGACGTGGTCTACGAGCTGTGCCGTGAGGCCGGTCTCTTCTACATCCTCCGGACCGAGCGCCGTGACGGCGTCGAGCAGCGGGTTCACGAGACCTATCGCTGGCGCTACAAGAAAGCGTGTGAAGTCTGGGTCGCCCTTCTCGACGGCGGGGCTCAATAAGCGGGCACGACGGGAGGCGAGTTCAGGGGTGCTGAACCGTCGTGTCTTGGAGCTGGTGGAGGGGCTTGCCGTCGCGCAGTCGGACAGTCCCTCCACCAGTCCGTACGCTTCCTATGACAGAGGGGAAGACAGGCTGTCCAACTCCAACTAGGCTTTACGACAAGTCGAGTTGTTGGATGGTCGTCATGTCCTCTGAAGAGTTCGCGCCACCGAAGTACGCCCAGATCGTGCAGACGATCAGGCAGAAGATCGCGGACGGGACCTATCCGGCCGGCTCTCTGCTGCCCTCTGAGACGCAGCTTGTTCGAGACTTCAAGGTGAGCCGTCCAACGGTCGTACGCGCCCTCCAGGTTCTCCAGCTCCGCGGCGTCATCGAGCGGGAGCATGGCAAGGGCTCCTTCGTGAAGGCGGCCCCACCGGGCGCATCCAACCAGAATCCCCGTCTGGGACGGGCCGTCCTGGATCGCGTGGAAGCCGACGAGAGCAGCACGGTCATCGACGCCGGACCCGTGGCGGCCTCTGCGGCAGTCGCCAAACTGCTGGACGTGCCGGAGGGATCCACGGTCGTACGGCGCCGTGTTCTCTTCCACGATGACGAGCGTCCGACAGACCTGTTCACCGTGTGGTGTCCGGTGCATCAGGCCGAGGGAACGCAGCTCGGCGAGGCGGAGCCTCTCCACGCCGGCATCAGAGAACATCTCCGAGAGAGCAAGGGTCTCAAGCTCCAACACGTCGTCGAACGGCTGAGCGCTCGGCACCCCTCGACGGACGAAGCCAAGCTCATGGAGATACGCAAGAGCGCGCCGGTTCTCGGAGTGCTGGCCAGCGTGTTCAACGGCGGCGGACGGCCCGTGCTTGTCGTGGATCTAGTGCTGCCGGGCGATCTTCACGAGTTGGAAGACTCCTACTCGCTCTGATTCAGAACCTGCCCCACAGCTCCCCCATTTCGCAACACTCGGCCTAAGCCGGGACATTCTCCGCATTACTGCTTTCCTTGCTATGTCATGAATTGATCCGGTTGGCCACGTGGCTTATGTGCGCATTTCTCCTAGCTCTATAAAGATCTTGAAGAAATCCCGCTAACTCGTGTTGTCAAGTCCCTGAGCTGCGGGTACCTTCATGACAACTCGACAAGACGAGTTAGCGACAAGACGACAAGCTAGGAGCAAGCCTCATGGCACTGCAAGGTCCCATCCCCGTCACGTTCGACATGGTCTTCCCGCACGGCTGCTACATCGTGGGCGAGGTCGAGCCCGTCAAGGACTTCGACGCCTCGACCAACGGGCGCTTCGTCCAGACCCGCGACAAGCAGAGTGGAGAGCTCGTCTGGCAGGTCAGCGTCATGGACGCCGACCCCACGCTCAAGGCGGCTCAAAAGACCGTCTCCGTCAAGATCCTCAGCCCGGTGCAGCCGGTTCCTCCGGCTCCGATGGCCGGGCTGCCGTTCACGCCGGTCGAGTTCGACCACATGACCGCAACGCCGTACGTCAACCAGGCCGGAAGGCTGGCCTACTCGATCAAGGTCCGTGAGATGCGGGCTCCTCGTCCGGCCGGTAAGACGAACGCTCCTGCCAAGGACGCGGCGTGATGGGGCGGCGGAAGGCGCGTCCGGTCAGCACGATCGCGCTCAAGGTCGGTCAGGGCGCTGACGTGCGGAACCATCCGTATCCACAGCGCTCACCGGTCCTGGGACTGGTCTTCGGCGGCACGCAGGTGCTCGTCACCACCTCGGCCAACGATCACGTCACCCTCGACGACGTCGAGTTCGCTCGGACTCTGGCGCGAGAGGCCGCCATGTTCGCCGGAGCGGTGGAGCGCATGTTCCACGGCCTGCCGAACGGGCTTGGGATGGCGGGTCGATGACGCTCAGCCCGTACACCTACGTCACCGTCTCCATGGGTCCCGGTCAGCGGTCGCGGTTCACTGTCGCCTTCTGCTCGGCGGATCTGCAAGCGCGTGCCTGGCTCGGGGAGATCGGCAGACCCTGCTTCGACCTCGACACCTCGGACGCCTCAGTGACCGTCTCGACCTCGGGGCCGGTGACCGACGACGACCTGACCGTTGCTCGCACGATCTTCAACGCCGCCGCCCGGTACCTCGCCGACTGCGAGCGACTGCACTCCGGCGAGTCACACAAGGCCACCGACGGCGAGGCGGCCTGATGCTCAGCGGGGCCGCAGGAAGCGGCAACTTCCGGCGGCCCCTCGGTCTTCCGCACACGCGACATGCATGGAAGGACTTCACCCTAATGTTCAAGAGGATGCCCGGCGACGAGCCGCACCGCATCGTCTCGACCACGCCCGACACGGCTGTGGTCTTCAAACCAGCCGTGGTGCAGACCCCGGCCATCATCACTCTGGTCATCTTCATCGCCCGGTTCGTGGCAGGCCTTTTCCGGCTGACCGGGCGGCACCCCATCGCTCTGGCGGCGATCGCGGTTCCCGCCGGTCTCTGCCTGGTGTACGGCTGGCGCGCTGCGCTGCTGCTCGTCGTTCCGGCTCTCGTCGCCTTGGGCGCCTGGGCGGTCCTCGACCGGCCGACATTCATGCGATGGATCGGCTGGCGACTGCTCGCCTTCGCGCGCTGGTTCTGGATCTACCGGCGGCACTGGCAACCGGTCATGACCGTCGCCGGGCTTGCTCGGCACATACGCGGACGGGAGTACGTTCCGCGGCTGGTCAAGGTGACCTCGAACTCCTGGGCCGACCGGCTCACCGTCCGCATGCTCGACGGTCAGGCGGCCAAGGACTGGTCCGACAGGATCGAGAACCTGTCCCACGGCTTCGGGTCGGAGAGTTGCCGGGTGGCGGTGGCCAAGGCCGGTCAGCTCGTGCTGACCTTTCCACGTCACGATCCGCTTTCCACGCCGATGGCCGCGCTTCCCATCCCGGACACACCAACGGTCAGGCCGGTCGAGATCGGCAGGCAGGAGGACGGCTCGCCATGGCTCCTCCGGCTGCATGGGACTCATGTCCTCGTCGCCGGGGCCACAGGGGCAGGCAAGGGCTCCATCATCTGGTCGGCGATTCGTGGGCTCATACCTGCGATGCACGCGGGCCTGGTCGAGATCTGGGCGCTCGATCCGAAGCTGATGGAGCTGTCGTACGGCAAGGCTCTCTTCGGCGGTCGGTACGCGGCCGATCCCGCCGACTGCGCTGACCTGCTTGACGAGGCGGTGAGCGTCATGCAGAAGCGTGCGGCTCGCTTCGCCGGGGTTCAGCGGTCCCACACACCTACTCTCGACGACCCCTTCGTCCTGGTCGTGGTCGACGAGGTGGCGTTCCTTACCGCCTACCAGTCCGACAGGCAGCTCAGGCAGCGCATCTCCGCTGCTCTGGCCACGCTGACCACTCAGGGACGCGCGGTCGGCGTGGGCGTCCTGGCGGCTCTCCAGGACCCTCGCAAGGAGGTCATGAACATCCGCAACCTCTTCCCGGACAAGATCGCCCTCCGGCTCGACGAGTCGGAGCAGGTGGACATGGTGCTCGGTGACGGCGCACGAGATCGCGGCGCGCTGGCCGACCGCATCTCTCCTCGTCCGGAACGCGGCGCTGGCGTCGGATACGTGCGGCTGGAGGCCAGTCCCGATCCGATTCGCGTCCGCGCCGCGTACGTCTGCGACGACGACATCCGCGCGATGGTCGGTGAGGTCCGATGACACTGGCTCACTTCCTCGACGGCCTCCGTTGCGCTTCGTGCGGCGCGCTGAATGCCCTGTGGCTCGACCCGATGCGTGGCCTGGTCGAGTGCTCCGAGTGCGGACAGACCGCGCTCACGTTCCCCGAGATCGGAGAGGAGGTCCGTTGAGCGACCGCAAGACTCCGCGCGTTGTCCGCATGGCTCAACCACTCGCCCGCGACGTGGCCGAGGAGATCGCCAAGCTTCACGGCGTCTGCATCCGGCCCGTTGCGCTCAGGCGGCTCGACATGACGACCGGCAAGTCCGAGGTCGTCGATGTTCCGTGCGGCTCACCACTGGAGAGCAAATGTCCTCCGTGCGCCAAGCGCAACCGGCAACTCCGGATGGCGCAGTGCCGGGAGGGGTGGCACCTCGACGAGGAGCCGATCATCACGCCCGACGAGGCGACCGATGGGCAGCGCTGGCTCGTCGAGTTCCGGGCCGACATGCAGGCCAAGCGCGACGAGGAGGAAAAGGCCGGCGGTGACACCTCCGACTTGGATGCCGTGCTCACCGGGCTCGACATCGAGATCAACGAGGCCGGGATGCGCGGAAACGTGCTGGGCCGTACGGGATCCAAGCGGGTCCGCTCGACCAGGCGCCGCCAGGATGCGCCCGACCTGCCCAAGCGGAAGATGGCCAGCACGACTCTGGGTCGGACCTTCGAGGCGGCGGACGGCAGGACCTACCGGCCTTCTCTGTTCGTCACGCTCACCCTGCCGAGCTACGGCAAGGTCATGAACGGCGCTCCCATGGATCCGGACACGTATGACTACGTTCGGGCAGCTCGTGACGCGCTGCATTTCTCCAAGCTCGTGGACCGGTTCGTGCAGAACCTTCGCCGCGTCGCTGGCTACGACGTGCAGTACTTCGCCACGGTGGAACCTCAGAAGCGGCTCGCTCCGCATCTGCACATGGCCGTCCGGGGCACCCTTCCGCGCGCCGAGATGAAGCAGATCGCGGCGGCGACGTATCACCAGGTCTGGTGGCCTCAGGCGGACGAAGCCCGCTTCGAGGGTGACCGCCTGCCCATCTGGAACGACGGCTACGTGGACCCTGACACGGGCGAGGTCCTGCCCACCTGGGACGAAGCCCTCGACCAGCTCGGCGACGAGCCCATGCACGTGATCCGCTTCGGCGATCAGGTGGACGTGAAAGGTGTGCTCGCCGGGTCGCCGGACGCCGACCAGTGCATCCGGTACCTGTCCAAGTACCTGACGAAGAGCCTCGGCGAGAGCTTGGACGGTCAGGCCCAGCATGATCACGCGGCCCGCTTCGTCGATGCCCTGCGCTACGAGCCGTGCTCGCCGACCTGCCCGAACTGGCTCCGGTACGGCGTGCAGCCCAAGAACGCCAAGCCCGGGATGGTTCCCGGCTGCTGCCGATCCAAGGCCCACAAGCCCGAACACCTCGGTTACGCGGGTCGCCGGGTCCTGGTCTCCCGCAAGTGGAGCAACAAGACCCTCGCCGAACACAAGCAGGACCGCCGTACGTGGGTCCTGGAAGCGCTCGGCCAGGTCGACGAGCCCACCGACCCGCACCGCTCCGTCTGGCAGCCGGTCAGACCGGGCGATCCCGACGTCTCGCCGATCGGCGTCCGGCTCCTTCGATCCATCGCCGAACGCCAACGATGGCGCGCTCACCTGAGACGGCTGGAAGAACTTTCGGCAACTCCGCAGGCAGCCTGAGAGGAGGAGATCTTGGACCAACTGTTCACCGTCCCGGAAGCGGCCGAACTGCTCAGCACCTCGGTTCGCTTCGTCCGCCGACTGATCGCCGAACGCCGGATCGAGTTCGTGAAGGTCGGGCGGCACGTGCGCATCCGAGAGTCCGCACTGATCGCCTTCGTCGTCGCCGGGACCGTCGCGCCCATGACGACCTTCGACGCAACCGGGAGGGCCGCCTGATGGCGAACAAGGACAACCACCGTCGTTTCGGCAACATCCGTAAGCTGCCCTCGGGGCGATTCCAGATCCGCTATCCCGGACCGGACGGGCGGATCAGGACAGGTGAGGACACCTACGAGCGCAAGGGCGACGCCGACCGGGCGCTGACCCTGATCGAGGGGAAGATTCTTGCCGGAACGTGGACCGACCCCGAGCGGGCCAAGGTCAGGCTCGCGGAGTATTCGGCAACCTGGATCGACCAGCGCCCCGGGCTCCGGCCGAGGACGATCGATCTCTATCGCTGGCTGCTCAAGAAGCACATCACGCCGTATCTCGGCAACGTCTCACTCGGCAAGCTCTCCACGGCGATGATCCGGCAGTGGCGGGCGGACCTGCTCGGTAAGGGCGTCTCGGTCAGCATGGCGGCCAAGGCGTACCGACTCCTCCGCGCCGTGCTCATGACGGCGGCCGAGGACGACCGGATCATCTCCCGCAACCCGTGCCGGATCCGCGGGGCCGGCGACGAGCACGCCGAAGAGCGACCGGTCCTCTCCGTGGGGCAGGTCTTCGAGCTGGCTGACAAGGTCGGGCGCCGCCCGCTAGGCAGCATTCGCGGGCTCAAGAGAGGTGAGGGGCACCGTATCCGGTTCCAGCGGCATGGCGAGATGCGGACTTACCCGGAGGTCTTCCCGACGCGGGCAGAAGCCGAGCGGGCGCTGTGGCGGATGATCGACACCGGCCAGGCCGACTGCACGCATGATCGGCGGTACAGGGCTTTCGTGCTCCTGGCCACCTTCGCGAGCCTGCGATGGGGCGAGATCACCGCGCTGACCCGAGCGGACCTCGACCTCGACGCAAGTACGGTCCGCGTTCGCCTGGCCTATGTGGAACGCTCCACTGGCGAGCTGGTCCTTGGTCCGCCCAAGTCCAAAGCGGGCAAGCGCATCGTCGGCATTCCGCAGGCCATCATCCCGGCCCTGAAGGAACACCTGCGGCTCTACGTGAAGCCTGACGTGGGAGCGCTGATCTTCACCGGGGTCAAGGGCGGTCCGATGCGCCGGAGCGGG
The DNA here is from genome assembly GCF_039880665.1 of Nonomuraea sp. B5E05. Lineage (NCBI taxonomy): Bacteria > Bacillati > Actinomycetota > Actinomycetes > Streptosporangiales > Streptosporangiaceae > Nonomuraea > Nonomuraea sp. B5E05. The sequence goes on along the minus strand of NZ_JBDPMJ010000018.1, from coordinate 101,324 downwards.
TTCAACAAGCTCTCGGGATGGGTCGAGGCGGTGAAAGCGATCGGTGTTCCGGGGCTGCACTTCCATGATCTCCGTCACACGGGAAACATGATCGCGGCGGACTCAGGAGCGGGGCTCAAGGACCTCATGGCACGCATGGGACACGACAACGTCCAGGCCGCGATGATCTACCAGCACGCCGTACGGGGAGCCGACAAACTGATCATCGAAGCCATCGACAAGCACCTGATCGGGCACGAACGGGCACGCGACGATGACGACGACGACCCGCCCGACCTGCTGGTTCCCGCCGGATGACCCACGAGCCCTAATGGCACGCTAATGGCACGCGGAGATCAACAGCTCTAGAAAACAACGAAGCCCAGGTACCGAATCCATCGGTCTACCTGGGCTTTCAGTCTGAGAGCGGGTGACGGGAATCGAACCCGCGCTGTCAGCTTGGGAAGCTGATGTTCTGCCATTGAACTACACCCGCGTACGACCCGAAGTCGCGTCCCCCACTGTAGCGGAAACTTGCCCCGGATCAGCAATCCCCGCACCCCGGACTTTCACCTCGGGCGGTAGGTTGCTCTGCGTGCTGCTATCCGACCGTGACATCCTCGCCGAGATCGACGCCGGCCGGCTCGTCCTCGATCCTTTCGACCAGGACATGATCCAGCCGTCCAGCATCGATGTGCGGCTTGACCGGTTCTTCCGGGTGTTCGAGAACCATCGTTACCCTCACATCGACCCGTCCGTGGAGCAGCCGGATCTTACGCGGATGGTGGAGCCGGCCGGGGACGAGCCGTTCATCTTGCATCCTGGGGAGTTCGTGCTGGCGTCCACGTACGAGATGATCACGCTGCCCGATGATCTGGCGTCGCGGCTGGAGGGCAAGAGTTCGCTCGGCCGGCTGGGGTTGCTGACGCATTCGACGGCGGGGTTCATCGATCCGGGGTTCAGCGGGCATGTGACGTTGGAGTTGTCGAACGTGGCGACGTTGCCGATCAAGTTGTGGCCGGGGATGAAGATCGGGCAGTTGTGCGTGTTCAGGCTCAGCTCTCCTGCCGAGCATCCGTACGGGTCCGACAAGTACGGGTCGCGCTATCAGGGGCAGCGGGGGCCCACGCCCTCACGGTCGTTCCGTAACTTCCATCGGACGAAGATCTGATCAAAGGTGAACATCAGGTGAACAGTCGGGGAACATGTCGGTACGCGATGTGGGGGCACCCCGGGTCGAGGCGATCCGGACGGGCCGTTTAAGGTCAGCTAGAGCTGCAAAAAGCGCCCAAACTACCGGGGTTTCCGGTGTCGTACAACCTGCTCCGGGTAGCCATTAGGCGAAGGGGACATGAAGTTCGTATTTCGCCTGGCTACCCGTACCCTCTTCCACGGACCATCCCCGCACATCTGGAGAACGACGTGCGCCTGCGTCTCACGCCTCGTGAGGACAGCTACTACGACCTGTTCGCCGACTCGGCGAACAATCTGGTCACCGCATCCCGGCTACTGGTAGAGATCATCAGCGACGGATCGGACAGGGAGGCCCTGGCCGAGAAGATGCGCGCCTGCGAGCACGCCGGCGATGAACGCACTCACGCGATCATGAACCGGCTCAACGAGAGCTTCATCACCCCCTTCGACCGGGAGGACATCTACCGGCTCGCCTCCAACCTCGATGACGTGATGGACGCCATGGAGGCGGCCTCCGACCTCATCGTGCTGTACCAGATCGACCATCTGCCCAAAGACGTCGTCAGGCAGGTCGAGGTGCTGGAGCGGGCCGCGGAGCTGACCGCGGAGGCCATGCCGCGGCTGCGTTCGATGAAGAACCTCAACGAATACTGGATCGAGGTCAACCGCCTGGAGAACCAGGGTGACCAGGTCTATCGGAGGTTGCTGGCCAAGCTGTTCAGCGGCGAGTACGACGCCCTCACGGTCATGAAGATGAAGGAGGTCGTCGACGCCCTCGAAGAGGCCGCCGACGCCTTCGAGCACGTGGCCAACACCGTCGAGTCGATCGCGGTCAAGGAAAGCTAAGCCCGGTGGACCTCACGCTCGGCCTCGTCATCGGCGTGGTCGTCATCGCACTGGCCTTCGACTACACCAACGGGTTCCACGACGCGGCGAACGCCATCGCGACCTCCGTCTCGACCCGGGCCCTCACCCCCAGGGCCGCGCTGTTCATGGCGGCAGCCATGAACTTCATCGGCGCCCACCTGGGCACCCAGGTCGCGCAGACGGTCGGCAAAGGCATCATCGACGCGCCCGACGGTTCACACGGTCTGGTCATCGTGGCCTCGGGACTTATCGGCGCGATCGCCTGGAACCTGATCACCTGGTATTTCGGGCTGCCCTCCTCCTCCAGCCACGCCCTCATCGGCGGCCTGATGGGCTCGGCGCTGGCCTCGGCCAGCGTGGTGCACTGGGACGGCGTCCTGGAGAAGGTCGTCATCCCGATGATCTTCTCGCCCCTGGTCGGTTTCAGCCTCGCCGCCGCGATCATGATCGCAATTTACTGGATCTTCCGCAACAGCCAGCCGGGCAAGACCAACCGCGGCTTCCGCTACGCGCAGACCGTCTCGGCCGCCGCCATGGCGCTCGGGCACGGGCTGCAGGACGCGCAGAAGACGATGGGTGTGATCTTCCTGGCGCTCACCGTCGGCGGTTTCGCCGAGCAGGACGACCCGATCCCCCAGTGGGTCATCCTGGCCGCCGCGGGGGCGATCTCGCTGGGCACGTACGCCGGCGGCTGGCGCATCATGCGAACGCTGGGCCGGCGCATCATCGCGCTCGACCCGCCCCAGGGCTTCGCCGCGGAATCGGCGGCGGCGACCGTGCTCTACGGGGCCGCCATCGGGTTCGGGGCGCCCATCTCCACCACGCACACGATCACGTCAGCGATCATGGGAGTGGGGGCCACCAAGCGGCTCAGCGCCGTGCGGTGGGGCGTCGCGGGCAACATCGTGACGGCGTGGATCCTCACCATCCCGGCCGCGGCGCTCGTGGCGGCCGTCTCCTACTTCATCCTTCACGCGATCATCGAGTAGGCGTCGTACACCGGCCTCGGGAGCCGCCGTACAGCAGTCTCAGGAACCCTGTGCGGCGGCCTCGGGAGCCGCGTACATCACGTCCACGTCCCACCGGTTGAAGCCCAGGGACTCGTACAACCTGATCGCCGCCGTGTTGGCCTCGTCCACGTACAACATCGCCTGGGCGAGGCCGCGCGCGCGGAGGTGGTGCAGCCCGGCCAGGGTGAGGGCCCTGCCGAGGCCGGTGCCCTGCTGTGAGGGGTCGACCCCGACGACGTACACCTCGCCCAGGGGCTCGTGGCCGTGCTCGGACGAGCCGTGCACCTTCGTCCAGTGGAAGCCGGCCAGCCGATCGCCGTGGAAGGCCAGGAAGAAACCCCCGGGGTCGAACCAGGGCTCCTGCTCGCGCCGCAGCAGATCGTCCATCGTCCACGCGCCCTGCTCGGGGTGGTGGGCGAAGGCCTCGGCGTTGACCTTGAGCCACGCCTCCTCGTCCTGGCCTGGCACGAACGTGCGCAGGGTGACGCCTGGTGGCAGGGCGAGGGGATCCAGCGGGGCGAACAGGGAGCGGCGCATCTGCCAGAGCGAGCGCACCCGTTCGAAGCCGAACGCGGCCGCCAGCGCCCCCGCCCCCTGATGCCCTCCGTGGGCCCACAGGCGCGGCCTGCCTCCCGTCAGCTCCATCACGGACGTCAGCAGCCGCGCGCCGTTGCCGCGCCGGCGGTGGGCGGGGTGGACGACGAGCTCCACGCTGGGGCCCTCGACCTCGTCGGTGGGGTCGACGTGGGCGTAGCCCGCCAGGGTGTCGTCCTCCATGAGAAGCAGGGAGCGGGCCTGCGGGTCGCCGCCGTAACGCAGATGGAGCATCACGTGTTCGTTGAGCGGCCGCACGCCGTCGGTCTCCGTCGCCGCCTGGACCAGGCCGAGCACGTCGGCGATCTCCTGGTCATCGAGTACTTGCCGAACTTCCACGCGCACACTCACAGAACGAACTCTAGGCCTATGACTGGCAAATAACGCCATGGGACGGCCCGGCAAATCGTTACCTTTGCGACATCGGCTGCACGGACAACAGCCGTAACGTCTTGGGCCATGACGTCTCGTTCCTTCCTCCGGCTGGCGCTGGCCGGAGCCGTCGCCTCGGGAGCGGTCACGCTCGCCGCCCTTCCGGCGGACGCGAGCAGACCATCGCGTACGGTCCCCGTACGGCTGCTCGCCCTCAACGACTTCCACGGCAACCTCGAGGCGCCGACCGGCTCCTCCGGCCGCATGGTCGACGAGCACGGCGACACGGTCGACGCCGGCGGCGCGGCCTACGTCGCGACCCACATGAAGGCCCTGGCCGACAAGAACACGATCGCGGTGGCCCAGGGCGACCTCATCGGGGCGACACCGCTGATCTCGGCCGCGTACCACGACGAGCCGTCCGTCGAGTTCCTGGGCAAGCTGGGGCTCAAGGTCGCCGCGGTCGGCAACCACGAGTTCGACGAGGGCTACGCCGAGCTGCGGCGGATCATGAAGGGTGGCTGCCACCCGGTCGACGGCTGCTCGCCCGCGGGCGAGTGGAAGGGCGCGAAGTTCGACTACGTCGGCGCGAACGTCCTGTTCAAGAACCGCCACGAGAAGACCGACGCGCTGGCGGCGCTCGGCGGCGCGAACGCGGCGAAGGTCAGGCAGGCGCTGTCTGGCTGGGGCGTGCCCGCGCTGCCGCCGGTGAGCGTCAAATGGATGAACGGCGTGCCGATCGGCTTCATCGGCCTGGTCACGCAGACGACGCCAGGCATCGTGTCGAGCGAGGGGATCAAGAACCTCACGTTCACGGACGAGGTCAAGGCCGCGAACGTGGCCTCCAAGCTGCTCAAGCTCGTGGGCGTCAAGGCCCAGGTCGTGCTCGTGCACGAGGGCGACCAGGTGAACCAGGGCCAGTCGCCGGACGCGTGCAGCGCGGTCCCCGGGGCGGGCAACCGCATCGCGACGCAGGTGGACCCGGAGATCGACGTGGTGCTCAGCGGCCACTCGCACCAGGCGTACGTGTGCACCGTGAAGGACCCGGCGGGCAAGGACCGGCTCTTCTCGCAGGGCGGCTCGTTCGGGCGGGTCATCACGCAGGTGGACCTGAAGGTGAACGCCAGGACGCGGGACATCGACCGCGCCTCGATCGTGGCGGACAACCACGTGGTTACCAGGACAGTCACCGCAGATCCTGAAATTTCGGCGTTCGTGGAGACGTGGAAGGAGCGCGTCGCCCCCGTCGCCAACAAGGCCGTCGGCACGATCACCGCCGACATCACGAACACGGCCGGCCCCTCCGGCGAGTCGCCCCTCGGCAACCTCATCGCCGACGCCCAGCTCGCCGCCACCAGGACCGGCGGCAACGCGCAGATCGCGCTGATGAACCCGGGTGGGGTGCGGGCCTCGCTGTCGCACGTGTCGTCACCGGCCGGCGAAGGCGACGGGACGGTCACGTACGGTGAGGCCTTCACCGTGCAGCCGTTCAACAACCTCATGCAGGTCGTCACGCTGACCGGCGCCCAGCTCAAGACGGTGCTGGAGCAGCAGTTCACCGGCGGGCCCAACAACCAGGCGTTCACCAAGATCCTGCAGCCCTCGGCGAACTTCACCTACGCCTACAGCACCAGCGCGCCCTGGGGCTCGAAGATCTCCGAGATGAAGATCGACGGGACGCCGGTGACCGACACGCAGACCATCCGGGTCGCGGCCAACAACTTCCTGGTGGGAGGCGGCGACGCGTTCCTCGCCTTCAGGGACGGCACCGACCTGTGGAGCGGGCCGCTGGACATCGACGCCTTCGTCGACCACCTCGGCAAGGACAACCCGATCGCGCCGCCCGCGACCGACCGCATCACCGTGACCGGCTGACCGTCCGCGCCCGCCCCCGCTTCTCAGGGGGCGGGCCACCCCCATCCGGTACGGCACCCCGCCGCACATGGCCGGGCCACAACCCCCATCCAGTACGGCACCGCCAACGTCACCCACCCGCCGCACGTGGCCGGGGGCCTCCAGGGAGACGCGACCTGACCCCGCACGGGGCCGGCCGCCGCAACGGCGCCCCGCCGGCCCGCCGGCTGCCCGACCTCTTGCCCGTCACCCGGAACCTCACACGCCGGCGGACCGGACTCGTCTCTGTCAGGGGTTGTGCACGAGCCACTTCCGGTCGATCTCCGCCTGGAGGTCGACCCCGTGGTGGCGGGCCAGCAGCACCACGTGGCAGAGCACGTCGGCCAGCTCGGCCCGGTAGCCCGCGTCGAGTTCGTCCTCGGTGCGCCCCTTCGTCCTGGCCCGGCCCGTGCGCATCAGGAACGCCTGGGTCAGCTCGCCGACCTCCTCCTGCAGTTTGAGCAGGAACCAGACGTCGTCCCGTTCGATCCCCAGCTTGTCCGCATAGCGCTGGGAGACGGACTCGACCTCGTCGGAGAGCCGGCGCAGATCCATGGCCGTGAGTGTAGGGCGCGGGCTCAGGAGCCCTCGTAGCAGGGGAGGACGAGCACGAAGCGGGCGCCAGGGAAATGGTCGGCGATGGTGAGCGTGCCGCCGTGGGACAGGGCGATCTCCCTGGACAGGGGCAGGCCGAGGCCGCTGCCGCTCTGGTCCTTGGCCTTGGCGCTGTCCAGCCTGGTGAACCGCTCGAAGACCCGTTCTCTGTCCTCGGGGGCGATGCCCTCGCCGTCGTCGGTCACCGTCGTCACCACCTTGCCGTCCATCACGGCCACCTCCAGGTCGATCCTGGTGTCGGCGTGCCGGGTGGCGTTGTCCAGGAGGTTCGTCAGGAGCCGGTCGATCTGCACGGGCGAGCCGTACACGGGGGCCGACGCGCAGAGGTCGGGGACGATGGCCACCCTGGAGTCTTCACGGCGGCGTACCTGCTCCACGCAGAGGCGGCACACGTCCACCACGCGGCGGGGCGCGACCGTGCCCGCGTCGAGCCTGGCCAGCATCAGGAGCTCGTCGATGATGCCGGTGAGCCGTTCGGCGGCGGTCAGCGCCAGCGCTCCCGTGGCGGGCCAGTCGGTCTCGTCCGGGATGGCGTTGGCCAGCTCGAGCTGGGTGCGCATGGCAGCGATGGGGCTGCGCAGCTCGTGCGAGGCGTCGGCGACGAAGCGCCGCTGGGTCTCGGCGGAGCGTTCGAGGCGGTCGAGGGTGTCGTTCGTGGTGGTGGCCAGGTCGGTGATCTCGTCTCCCGTGTCGGGCACGGGGACGCGCCTGCTGAGGTCCTGGCCGGTGATCTCGGCCAGCTTGGCGCGGATGCGCTCGACCGGGCGCAGCGCGAATCCGACCACGAGCCATGTGATGCCCGCGACGCTCGCCAGGATCAGCGGGGTGACGACGAAGGTCTGGGCCTCGAACCATGTGATGGCGCGGTCGACGTCGGTGAGCGACGACGCGCCGTACACGGTGACGGGGCCGTCCCGGGTCGGCACGGTCATGGACATCACCAGGAAGTGGGTCTGGTCGCCATTCTGCTCCTGCGGCGCCCACGTCTCCGAGATGTAGAGCTTGTCGAGCTCGGAGGGCCGGAACGCCCTGAGCTTCCGGTCGACGTGGCGGCCGGTGGTGGCCGCGAGCACGTCGCCTTCCGAGGTGACCACCTCCAGGAAGTGCACGCGCGGCGGGGCTGCGAGGGCCGTGGACAGATCTCCGGCTCTGGCGTCGCTCGCGACCCTGCGTACGGACACCTCGACCCTGTCCCGGACGACGTCGCGCAGGCTGCTGGGGACGGTGGCGAGCATGAAGGCGGACGTGGCGAAGAGGACCAGCGCCGCTATCGCGGTCGCGATCGCGGTCAGGCGCGCCCTGATCGAGCGGGGAAACAGTCGTATCACTAGCGTATGAACTCCAATGTCACCATGGGTGACATTTACCCGTATGAGGCAATCGCACCATTAATGACTCTGATCTGCTGCTATACCCTTCCCACACATTGATCGAACAATGATCCGGTTACGCACGGTTCAGTGGAGACGCTCAGGGCGATTCCGCCGAGAGCATGACCCCCCTGTCGCCCGCGGGCTCCGGCGGCCAGGGTGAACGCCATGAAACTTCTCGTACTGGGCGGCACGGAGTTCGCCGGGCGGGCCGTCGTCGAGGAAGAAGCGTGCGTCAAGGTGACCGGGTCCGACGCCGAGCTGCGCTGGACGCCCGAAGAGCGCATCCTCGCCGCGGGCATCGAGCCGTGGACCGACCTGCCGATCTGGCCGGATGAGCCGCCGGGGTCACGGGCGGCGGGCGTCCCCGCGGGTGCGGACGAGGTCGTACGCGGCGGCCGCCAGGGCGATCACGACCGACACCAGCACCGCCATCAGGCCGTGGCGGAAGGCAGTCGCCCAACCCTGGCCCAGCGCGCCGAAGAACGTGGAGCCCGCCACGGCGATCCCGATCGCCGACCCCAGCCGCTGCCCCGTCTGCAGCACGCCCGCCGCGCTCCCCCCGCCCTCAGGCGGCACCTCCGACAGCGTGATCGCCTGGTTGGGCGAGATGACCAGACCGCTGCCCATGCCCGCCAGCAACAGCGGCAGCACCGTCGCCAAGCCCACCGCTCGCCCAGGCACCAGCACGGTCGCCAGCATCGTCGCGCAGAGCCCGGCGATCACCATCGTCAGGCCCACCGCCACCACGCGCCGGCCGGCGCGCGACACGAGCCGCCCGCCGACCACCGAGGCCGACGCCGAGCCGAGCGCGAAGGGCGTGATCGCCAGCCCGGCCATCAGCGCGCTGTAGTGCAGCCCGACCTGCAGATAGAGGGTGAAGATGAAGAAGATGCCCGTGAAGCCGGCGAAGTAGAACAGCGCGATGGCCGTCCCCAGGCTGTACGAACGTTTGCCGAACAACGCCAGGTTCACCAGCGGCTCGCGCGGATAGCGCCGCTCCCAGAGCACGAAGGCGGCCAGCACCACCAGCGCGACGGGGATGAGCAGCCATTTCGTGTTCCCCTCCCACTGGTGCCGCTGGATGAACGGCAGCAGCAGCCCCACCACGCCCAGGCCGAGCAGCAGCACGCCGACCGGGTCCATGCTCTCGCGCCGCCCGGTCCCCGGCCGGGCCGGCAGCGCCCGCCAGGCCAGCGGCAGCAGCACGATCCCGATCGGCACGTTCACCAGGAACACCCACCGCCACCCCTGGTCGGCTCCGGCCAGGCCGACGAGCAGGCCGCCGATCAGCGGCCCCGCGGCCGTGGACACGCCGATGGTGGCGCCGAGCGCCCCGAACGCCCGCCCCCGCTCGGCCCCGCGGAACATCTGCTGGATCAGCCCCGACACCTGCGGGTTGAGCGTGCCGGCCGCCAGACCCTGCACGAACCTGGCCGCGATCAGCACGTTCATCTCCGAGGCGAGCCCGCACGCCGCGCTGGAGGCGGTGAAGAGCGCCACGCCCGTCATGAAGATCGTGCGCCGGCTCCTGGCGTCCCCCAGCCGCCCGGCGGGAACCAGCAGCAGCCCGAACGCGAGCGCGTACCCCGACACCGTCCACTGCAGCCCGTCCTCCGACGCGTCCAGCGCTTCGCGGATCGACGGGACGGCCACGTTGACGATGCTCACGTCCAGCCCGCTCATGAACGCCGCAATCAGGCAGATGGCCAGCGCGTGCTTGCGCGTGTCACCTCCCAATGCCCTCATCACGGGAGTCTCACCGCAGATCAGCGGCGGAAACGTGCCCCCGTACCAGAGGCAATGGTTCGTTTCTCCGCATAAGGCGAGTAACGTCCGATCATGGACACGATGGCCGTGGAGCAGAACGGCATCAACGCGGTACCCGAGTCCGAGCGGCACGGGCGGCCGAGAGATCTCTTCTGGCCGTGGGCGGGCTCGAACCTGTCGCTGTTCGGCGTCGCGTTCGGTGTCTACCGATTTCGTCCGTAGTGCTGCGGCCTTCAGCTGAAGGCCGGGGGTGAAGCGGACCGTCCCGCGTAGTGGGGCAAGAACAGCCGATTCGCCGCCAGGCGAACCGGCGTCCACCCCGATCAGACCGGCCGGTTCTGCTGCTCGATGTACTGCTTAGACGCGGGCGCATGTGGCCCGCCTGGAGTTGAGCGCGGCCCAGGTGGCGGTGCTGGACGGCCAGGCGCACACCGCCCGCGCGCTGTGGAACCTGTTGCACGAGTACTTCACCTTCCGGCAGGGCCGGTTCGCGTCGTTGAAGGAGTGCGACGAGGCGATCCGGGCAGCCCGCCGTGAGATCGATTGGATGGCGCAGTTACCCGCTCAGGCGGCGCAGGCGGTGTTGAAGACGTATCGGCAGGCGTGGGCGAATTTCTTCAACCCTGATCACCCCGCCCAGCGCCCGACGTTCAAGGCCCGGTTCCGATCCCGGCCGGCCGTGGACATTCCGCAGGCCCGCGACCTGCAGATCAAGCGGGTCAACCGGCGGTGGGGCGCGGTCAACGTGCCCAAGCTCGGGCGGGTACGGTTCCGGTGGACCAAGGACCTGCCCGGCCTCACCAAGGGCGGCCCGGCCGGGCGAATCACCGGAGCCCGGCTGGTCAAGGACGCCTTCGGCTGGCAGATCGTGTTCCGGACCCAGACCATGGCCACTCCGGTTCCAGATGCCCCTCCTGGTCCGGCCGTGGGGATCGACCGGGGGATCACCGTCGCCTTGGCCCTGTCGGACGGCACCATGCGTAAGCACGGGCCCTGGCTGCGCGACGGCGAGAGAGAGCGCCTGCGCCGGCTGGAGAAGAAGTCGGCCCGCCAGCGGCGCACCCGGCATCCTGGCGGGCATCCTGACGGGCATCGTGGCGGGCAGGCCTCGCATCGGCTGGCCCGCACCTACGACCAGATCGCCCGGCTCCGCGCGACGGCCAAGCGCCGAGCCCTTGACTGGCAGCACCAGACCACCACCGAACTGGCCCGCACGTTCGGCATCGTCGTGGTGGAGGATTCAACGATCACGAACATGGTCCGTTCGGCCACCGGCACGGTCGCCAACCCCGGCGTGAACGTCGCGCAGAAGACCGGGCTGAACCGCTCGATCGCCGGGCAAGCGTGGGGCCGGGCGGTCACCCTGCTGGAATACAAGGCCATCGACCAGGGCGGCCACGTCGTGAAGGTCCCCGCGCGGGGGACCTCACAGACCTGTCACCAATGCGGCCACCGTGACCCGGCGGCCCGGGACGGAATCAGGTTCTCCTGCGCCAACCCCGCGTGCGGCTGGACCGGCCACGCCGACACCAACGCCGCGATCAACATTCGCAACGCCGCAGGAACTGTGGTGTCAGGACGTGGAGACCTCGGGGCTGCCCGGTCCGCGAAGCGTCAACCCCCGCGCGCCGCTTAACCACTACGCGACGGGAGAATCTCCGGCCTTCAGTTCAGGCCGGGGAGGAGTTCAATCGTCGGGGTTGTCGATGCTGGCGCTCGGCGTACCGATCAGGCGGCACTACGCGGTGCTGATCGACGGGCTGCTCATGGTGCTGGGCGGTTACTACCTGCTGTTCGTCTCCACCAGCTTCCTCGCCACCTTCCAGGCCTTCCTGGCGATCATCGGCGTGGTGATGGCGGCCTGGGCCGCGGTCTTCCTGGTGGACATGTGGCGGCTACGGGAGGGCGGCCGCTCGTACGGCGGGCCGGGCGGCGCGGACCGCGAGCGGCTCCTGCGTCCCGGCGCGCCGGCGCTGCACTGGCCCGGCCTGGTGTCGCTGGTCGTGGCGTCGATCGTCGGGCTCGGCCTCATCACCTCGGCCGACGAGAACATCGCCAAGGTCCTGGGCTTCCTGATGAGCGACGAACTGCGGACCGGCACGTTCGGGGCGGCGAACATCGGCGTGGTGGTCGCCCTCGTGGTGGCCGGCGCGCTGTACTACCTGCTGACGGCGTTCACCCGGCGTGGCGGCCGCGGGACACGGTGACCTGGCGGTCACCCGGCGTTACGCTGAGTGGACATGTGCAACCTTCCGTTGCGGCTGCTGCAGTGGGCGACGCACGTCACGGCGTGCGGGCTGCTGCTCATCGCCATCGTCACCGTGCTGCGCGACGGCCTCGTGGCCGTGGCCGCCGGAGGTGTGCTGCTCGGCCTCGTCTACTCCACCGGCCCGATGATCGAACGCAGGCCCATCCCGGCGCTCGTGTGGCTGGGCCTGGTGACGGGCGGCTGGGCCGCGCTGGCCGTGGCGGCGCCGCCGTTCGTGTGGCCGGTGTTCGGGCTGCTCTTCGCCTACCTGCGGATGTTGCCGCTGTGGGCGGCCATGTTCGGGGTGACGGTGCTGACGTCGGCGGCGGTCGCGGCGGCGGCCTGGCACGCGGGCGAGCTGACGGTGCCGCTGGCGCTGGGGCCGGTGTTCGCGGCGGTGCTGGTGACGTTGCTCGGGCTGGCCTGCGAGGCGCTGCACGCGGAGGCGGCCCGCACCTAGCACGGCTGCTATTCACCAGCAGAATCAGCAGGGCTCGCGTGTCAGAGGATCGCGTCCATGGCGGTGGTGGCGGCGCGGGTGACGACCTCCGGCATGGGCAGCGCGGCGTCGCCGCGGCGGAGGGTGGCCATGGCGGCAGCGATCACCGCGCCCGTGAGCCGATGATCGCGTGCGCCTCGGTGTCGTCGATCTCGTCGGGAAAGGCCACCGCGAGGGCCTCTGCCCACTGGGCCTGGATGTCGAGACGCGTGTGAGCACCTCGCGCATGGATTCGCCGGGCCGCCGCCCGGCCAGTAGCTCGTTGACCGTCTCCACCTGATCCGGCTGGTCAGCGAAGACCAGGTCTTCTTTGGCGGGGAAGTAGGTGAAGAACGTCGCGGGGGAGATCTCGGCTGCCGCGTAGATGTCGGCGACCGTGGCGGCCTCGATCGGCCAGGCCATGCGAGAACGGCGATCAGCGTCCTGACGGGAAGGCGGAAGGCCGAACGCCGCGGCTGCGCCCCTCCCTGTTGCACGCTGTGCCTCCAGAAAGCCGAGGCGGGCCGCCGCCTTGCGAGAAGCATGGCCGCCCTGCTGCTACGTCAACGGGGTTTGTCGACCTAGAGCGCCAGGTCGACCACTACTGGCAGGCCGAACGACGTGATTATCAACACGTACTGCTGGCGTTGACCCCAAGTTTGGTTGAGGTGCTTAAGTGTTCCGCATGCACACAAACGTCCAAGCACCGGTTATCGAGGACTCCAGCGTCGATCACAGCGTCGACCGCGAGGCCATCACGCAGATCATCAAGAATGTCGAAACTGCCTACAACACCAACGACGCCGAGCTCATGGTGTCAGATCTGGCAAGCAATGCCATCATGGGCAACGCCGTCGGCACGCTGGCTCACGGTCGCGACGTGGTGCTCGAGGCGAGCCGGGCCGGACTCGCCGGGTTCCTTAAGGATGAGTACGTGCGATACGACGTGCTCGACGTCGTGTTCCTTCGTCCGGATGTCGCCATTGCCCACAAGGGAGCTCGCGCAGCAAACGACAAGGGTGAGCTCATCGACCGCGAGCATGTCATGGTCGCCCTCTACGTGCTTGTCAAAGAGAACGGCCGTTGGTGGGCGGTGGCCCGGCACAACACCCTGGTCCCGCAACCGGAGTGAGTGGCTCTCGGCGGGCCCTGGCAACCTGACTTCGAAGCATGTGCGCAGCCCGTTCGGTGTCTTGATCTTGGCCTTTGGTCGGGTGGCCATATCGGGGTACGACCGTAACCGCTCCAGCTGGTCTTCGGAGAACATCCGGGGCGACATCGACCACCCCACACAGTCACCGATCAGGAACCGTGCGAACGGTAGCGGCAGTGATCAACAAATGGAACCTGCCTGTATCGGTGCAGGTCAAGCAGATCCGTTGGAAATTTCCCAGGACTACATCCAGGCCGACCGCCTCGCCGGCCAGGCGGAGGGCACCGCCCAGGAGCGCAACGGCTCCGGATGGGGCGGGTGCGCGCTCACCCTGCTCGACCTCGTACGAACTCGCTACGACGCAGTGGCCGAGCGGATGGCACGGGTACTTGACGGGCCACTCGGCCACACCGTGATCGTCACCTTCGCCATCGCTGACCACGTTGAGGCGTGTGCCCGCCTGAACGAGCCCCATCGGGCGACCTCGGCATTCGCCCGGTTCGACGCCTGGGCAGCGGCCAGCGGCCGACCATGGGCGGCGGCAGTCGCCCACCGTTGCCACGCCCTGCTCGCCCCACGCGACGAAGCCGAGGCGCACTTCGACTCGGCGCTCGCGATGCACTCCCGGGGCGGGCGGCCTTTCGAACGAGCCAGGACTCAGCTGATGTACGGCGAATGGCTGCGGCGGGCACGGCGCCGCGCTGACGCCGGCGCGCAACTCAGCGCCGCCTTGGCCGGCTTCACCGCGATGGGCGCCGCGCCCTGGGCTGAGCGAGCCCGCATGGAACTGGCCGCGACCGGCGTCCCCGTCACGGTGCCGAGCCCTCGCGCCGACACCGCACCGCTCGACACCCTGACCCCTCAAGAACTGCAGGTGGTGCGGCTCGCCGCCACCGGGGCCACGAACCGGCAGATCGGCGCCCAGCTCTTCCTCAGCCCCAGAACCGTGGGCTTCCACCTCTACAAGGCCTCTCCCAAGCTGGGCGTCTCGTCGCGGGCCGAACTGGCGGGCATCGACTTCGGTCCTACCGGTGACCGGATTCGGCACGACGCGCAGCAAGGGGAAACGCCGAAACCCGGCCAGAGGAGTGCGCACCTCATGGGAGGCGTCCGCAGTGAACTGCCGGATCCGTTCGACGGCGTCGAGCGCGCATCCCCCGTACCGGTTCGGTCGCCTGACGCGAGGTGGCGTCGGCGGCACGCTCGTGGCGATTCTTGACGCGGACGGGACGCCTGGCGAAATGCCTGGCAGGGCCGGTGAGATGCCCTACGCGGTCGTGGGGCGCGGGTGGGCCGGGTCTAGCTCGCGAGGAGTCCCGGTCAGGCCGTCACGATGGCGAAGTCCGGCACCGGCCGGTCCAGTACGGCGACCAGCCGCTGCAGCGCCGCCGTGTTGCCCTCGCGTTCGACCCCTTCGACGCCCTTGCCCGCCAGCAACCCCACGAGCTGCTCCTTCGTCAGCCGCAGGGTCAGGTCGGCGGCGGCGTCGCGCGGGTCGCGCTGCTGGACGAGCACGCCGTTGCACAACGTCGTACGGTGCCGCTCCCCCAGGTCGGTCAGGTGCCAGTCGATGGCCAGCCGCTCGTGCCAGGCGCGCGGCCCGTCGACGCGGATGGCGATGGAGTCGAAGATCTGCTCGACGCTCAGCGCGGCGAGCAGGTCCGGAGAGGTGACGTCCATGGTGGCGGGCACGATGCCGTCGGCCAGCTCCAGGGCGCCCATGAGGTAGAAGTTGCGCCAGGTGGCGTTCTCGGCCCCGTGGCCCAGCCTGGTGTAGACCTCGGCGAGCAGGTCGCGGGCCTCCTTGTTGCCCTCGTCGGCGAAGACCGCGTGGTTGAGCAGTTGGGCGGCGAAGCGCAGGTCGTTCTCGCCGATGTAGCGCCGGGCGAACTCCACCACGCCGGCGGCGCCCCCCAGGCACGCGACGTAGCGGATGGCGCTCTCCCTGGGCGGGTGCTCCCACAGGTGGGCCGGGTTCCCGTCGAACCAGCCCAGGTAGCGCTGGTAGACGGCCCTGACGTTGTGGGAGACCGAGCCGTGATAGCCGTGGGTGTGCCAGGCCCGCTCCAGCTGGGGCGGCATGGTCATGGCCTCGGCGATCTCGGGGCCCGTCAGGCCCTTGTTGATCAGGCGCAGCGTCTGGTCGTGCAGGTAGGCGTACATGTCGCGCTGCTGCTCCAGGAAGCGCACGATGGCCTCGCCGCCCCAGGTGGGCCAGTGGTGCGAGGCGAAGGCGACGTCGGCCCGGTCGGCGAACAGGGAGACGGCCTCGGTCAGGTAGCGTGCCCACGCGCGGGCGTCGCGCACCGCGGCGCCGCGCAGGGACAGCAGGTTGTGCTGGTTGTGGGTGGCGTTCTCGGCCAGGCAGAGGGCGCGATGGTCGGGCAGGAGCAGGTTCATCTCCGCGGGGGCCTGGGCACCCGGCGTGAGGTGGAAGATCATACGGATGCCGTCGATCGTCTCCTCCTGGCCGGTACGCGTGAGGTCCAGCGTGGGCGGGATGAGCGACACGGTGCCCGTCGAGGCGGTCATGCCGAGGCCGCAGCCGATCTGCCCCTCGGGCGAGCGGGGCAGCGCCCGGCCGTACAGGTAGACGGCGCGGCGGGTCATCGCGTGGCCCGCGTAGACCCGTTCGGACGCGGCGTGCTCCAGGAACCCGGCGGGGGCCAGGATCGGCACGCCGCCGTCGGTGACGCCGCGCACGCCGCCGAAGTGGTCGACATGCGTGTGGGTGTAGATGACGCCGGTGACCGGGCGATCGCCGCGGTGGGCGCGGTACAACTTCAGCGCCGCGGCGGCGCACTCGGTGGAGATCAGCGGGTCGATCACGACGACGCCCCGATCGCCCTCGACCAGCGTCATGTTCGACAGGTCCAGGCCGCGCACCTGGTAGACGCCGCTGGTGACCCCGTACAGTCCCTGCCTGGCGCAGAGCCGGCTCTGCCTCCAGAGTCCGGGATGGACCGTCTCCGGGCAGTCCTCCTGGAGGAAGTCGTAGGAGTCGCCGTCCCAGACGACCCGGCCGTCCGCCGTTCTGACCACCGCCGGGCTGAGCTTCGCGATGAAGCCGCGGTCGGCGTCCGCGAAGTCGCCCTGGTCGTGAAGTGGAAGGTCTGCCATGCCGTGTGGCATGCCCGAGAATCACTCCCGATAGCTCAATAGACTTCCCTAATAGCATGAATCTCGGGCAATAAGGACATATGACAGCCGGGCGTTGCCGGTCGCCGTTCGCGTATTCTCGCGGTCGTGAGAGCTTGCGTGTTCGACCTCGATGGCGTGCTGGTGGACTCCGAGCCCGTGTGGGAGGAGGTGCGCCGGGCGTTCGTGGCCGAGCACGGCGGCGCCTGGCAGCCCGAGACGCAGTCCAGGCTCATGGGCATGAGCACCGCCGAGTGGGCCGCCTACCTGCACGAGCTCGGCGTACGCAGGCCACCCGCCGAGATCGCCCGCGGCGTCGTCGACCAGATGGCCGCCCGCTACCGCGACGGGGTGCCGCTGATGCCGGGAGCGGTGAAGGCGGTGCGGCGCCTGGCCGAGCGCAACACGCTGGGGCTGGCCAGCTCGTCCCCGCGCACGCTGATCGACGTGGTGCTGGACGCCGCCGAGCTGAAGGAGTGCTTCGCCGCCACCGTGTCCACCGAGGAGGTCGCGCGCGGCAAACCCGCCCCCGACGGCTACCTGGAGGCGGCCCGGCGGCTGGACGTCGACCCCCGCGGCTGCGTGGCGGTCGAGGACTCCAGCAACGGGCTGCGCTCCGCCCACGCCGCCGGCATGCATGTGATCGCCGTACCCCACCCGCGCTACCCGCCGGCGCCCGACGCGCTCGCCCTGGCCTGGCGCGTACTGCCCAACCTCGACGCGCTCACCCCCGAGCTGCTCTCGTGAACGCCGGGCCGGGTTGGCTAAGCTTTGGGAACCGTGCGCGATATAACGGTCTTCAGCGGCAGTGCCCACCCCGAGCTCGCGGAGGAGATCTGTGCCCATTTGGGCACTCCCCTGCACCCCGTCCAGGTCCACCGGTTCGCCAACGACGTGCTCGAAGTGCAGTTGCAGGCCAACTGCCGCGAGCGTGACGTCTTCCTCATCCAGCCGCTCGTCCCGCCGACGCAGGAGAACCTCGTCGAGCTGCTGCTGATGCTCGACGCCGCCCGCGGCGCCTCCGCCGCACGCACCACGGTCGTCCTCCCCCACTACGCCTACGCGCGCAGCGACAAGAAGGACGCTCCCCGCATCTCCATCGGCGGCCGGCTGGTCGCCGACCTGATGGTGGCCGCCGGTGCCAGCCGGGTGCTGGCGATGACGCTGCACTCGCCGCAGGTGCACGGCTTCTTCAGCGTCCCCGTCGACCACCTGCACGCCCTGCGCGAGCTGGCCGCCCACTTCCGCCAGTACGACCTGTCCAACACGGTCGTCGTCTCCCCCGACCTCGGCAACGCCAAGGAGGCCGCCGCCTTCGCCCGCCTGCTCGGCACCGACGTCGCGATGGGCGCCAAACAGCGCTTCAGCGACGACCG
This sequence comes from Nonomuraea sp. B5E05, assembly GCF_039880665.1. Lineage (NCBI taxonomy): Bacteria > Bacillati > Actinomycetota > Actinomycetes > Streptosporangiales > Streptosporangiaceae > Nonomuraea > Nonomuraea sp. B5E05. The sequence continues at coordinate 83,267 of NZ_JBDPMJ010000018.1, read as the reverse complement.
CGTGGTGATCAGCTCCGTGATCGGCGAGGTGGCCGGCAAGGACGTGATCATCCTGGACGACGAGATCGCCAAGGGTTCCACGGTCATCGAACTGCTCGACCGGCTGCGCGAGCGGGGCGTCAGATCCGTCCGCGTGGCCTGCACCCACGGATTGTTCTCGGCCGGGGCGGTGGAACGGCTCGGCGAGCTGCCGGAGGTCGAGGAGATCGTCTGCACCAACACCGTGCCGCCGCCCAAGCCCTGCGACAAGCTCACCGTCCTGTCGATCGCGCCCGCCCTGGCCGAGGCCATGCGCCGCATCCACGACGGCGAGTCGGTGAGCGCCCTGTTCAACACCGGCCCCTGAGCCTCCGCCATGCCGTTGGGGTAACCGCCATCATGTCCACATCTCACGGGAGCAAGCGCCGTGCTTGATACGAGGTTCAAGCACGGCGGACACCGCCGAGAAACTGGCCGCCGAGCTCGGCGACGCGGTGGCCGTACAGCCCGGCGCGACCTCCTGCGTGGTGAACATCACCACCGACGCCGCCCGCGCCTTCCCCGGGCAGATCGGCTACGGCACGTCCAAGGCGGCGCTCGAGGCCCTCACCCGGGCGGCGGCTCTCGACCTGGCCCCCAGCGGGATCCGCGTCAACGCCGTCGCTCCAGGCCCTGTGCAGACAGGGTGGATGGACGCCGACACGTACGAGCATGCCCGCTCCGTCGTGCCCATGAGACGGGTGGGCGAGCCGGCCGACATAGCCGACGCCGTCGTGTTCCTCGCCTCACATCAGGCCCGCTGGATCACCGGCCAGGTGCTGCAGGTGGCCGGAGGCCACGCGCTCTGACGTCCACGAACCCGCCCGTTGGTGCTCAGCCGAAGCCGCCGTTGCTCATGAGCAGCTGGCCGTTGATCCACTGGCCCTGTGGCGAGCAGAGGAAGTCGACGAGGTCCGCGGTGTCCTGTGGCGTGCCGAGACGGTTGAGCGGCGTCTGGCGGATGCACTGCTCGCGGACCTCGTCCGGCATCCACCCGGTGTCCACCGGTCCTGGGTTGACCACGTTGGCGCTGACGCCGAGGTGGGCCAGCTCGTGCGCGGCCGCCAGCGTGATGCGGTCGAGGGCGCCCTTGCTAGCGCCGTAGGGCAGGTTGCCGACGGTGTGATCGCTGGTGAGGGCGACGATCCGGCCGGTTCCGTGGGCGCCGCGGAAGCGGCGGCCGTATTCGCGGATCAGCAGCCAGGTGGCCCGCGCGTTCACCGCGAAGTGCCGGTCGAAGCTCTCCACGGTGGTGTCGAGCAGGCCCGAGTCGACCGACTCGCAGTGGCACATGACCAGCGCGGTGACGTCGCCCAGCGCCTGCTCCGCCTCGTCGAAGATCCTGGTGGGGGTGGCCACGTCGGAGAGATCCGCCTCGATCGCCACCGAGGCCGCGCCGGCGTCCGCGAGGGCCGCGGTGATCGCGTCGGTCGCGCCCGGCTCGACGCCCCAGGCCATGCGCTCGTCGTAGGGGGACCAGTGGGAGAAGGCGATGTCCCAGCCCGACGTCGCCAGCCGCCGGGCGATCCCCGCCCCGATGCCGACGGTGCGGCCCACGCCTGTGATCAGCGCGACCTTTCCTGTACGCCGTGAATCGATCATAGTGGCCATCATGCACGCAGCGACCGAACGCCTGCTGAAGGATTTTCTCGACAGGATCGAACCTGCCGTCCCCCTGGTCGCACTCTGGGCGCACGGCTCGCTCGGGGCCGGCGACTACCGTCCGGGCCGCAGCGACCTCGACCTGATCGCGGTGCTCGACTCGCCCGTGACGATGCAGCAGTGGCGGAACATCAAGGCCGTGCACCGGTCGCTCGAACAGCCCCTCGCCGGCCTGCTGCACTGCTCCTACATGCCCCGCCAGGAGCTGGACGATCTCGCTGCCGAGCATGTGACCTGGGCCCACGAGCGCATCTTCCGCCGTCCCGTCACCGCCGTCACGCGGCGCGAGTTGCACACCGCGCCCCTGCGGCTGTACGGCCCGCCGCCCGGCGAGGTGCTGCCGCCGGTGTCGGACGAGGACCTGATGGCGTTCGTCCGGTCAGACCTGCGGGACTTCTGGCTGGCCAAGACCCGGGCGCGGCGGCGCTGGCTGCAGGACGTCTGGGTGGACCTGGGCGTGCTGACGGTCGCCAGGGCCACGGTCACCCTGCGGGAGGGCCGCCTGATCAGCAAGCGCGAGGCTTTCGACGTGCTGGCCGGGATGGACGCGCCGGAGAACGTGGTGGCCGACATCCGCGCCCGCAGGTACGGCACTCCGCCTCCGGTGCTGAGCCGGTTCAGGAGGGCGCGGCTGGCGCGGGCGTTCGTCAGGTCGGCCATCAGGAAGGCCCTGGCCTGAGGGTCGCCGCCGCGCACCTGGGAGTCCCTGGAATACCACGAACGGCTATCGTTGGCGCGTACTACCTGAATTGGGGAAAGGGCGGCAAATGGGGGAGATCAGGCAGTCCTATCTGGTGGCCGCGACGTCGGCGGTGTCGCTCCTGCGCCACCCCGCCGTGAGCACGTCGTGGGACAAGCCGAGCGCGCTGACGGAGTTCGGCGTCGCGGGACTGGCCGGGCACCTGGCTCACCAGCTCGTCAGGGTAGGCGACGTGCTCCCGGCGGACGGCGAGGTCCAGGAGCCCGTCGACCTCCTCGAGCACTATTCGCGCTCGCCGTGGGTGCAGGCCGGCCTCGACCATGAGAGCAACGTGGGCATCAGGCGCGGCGGCGAGGCGGCCTCGGCCTGCGGGCCCGCGGCGCTGGCGGACAAGGCTCAGGCGCTGCTCGACCACCTGAGCGCCGCGCTGCCCGCCGAGCCGGCCGACCGGGTGGTGATGCTGCCCTGGGCCGGCTGGTGCCTGCGGCTGGACGACTTCCTGCTCACCCGGCTGGTGGAGCTGGTCGTGCACTCCGACGACCTGGCGGCCAGCGTGGGCGTGGACACGCCCGAACTGCCGCCGGCCGTCATCGAGCCCGTCGTGGACCTGCTGGCCCGCCTGGCCGTGCACCGCCACGGAGCCACCGCGGTCATCCGCACCCTGAGCCGGGCCGAGCGCGCACCGGCGGCGATAAGCGCCTTCTGAACGAGGTCGGCACGGGTGCCTTCCGGTCATGACGTGCTCCCGAACCGGGGCGCCGCCATGACGTGCTCATACGCAGGGCCGTGACCAGTCGCGGCCCTGCAGCGCGTTGCCCGGACAACTTATGGAATGAATCATTCCGTTCTGCTAACATGAGAGTAGAACGTTCCGTTCCAATGTGTTGAAGGGGTTCGCATGACCATGCTCGTCACCGGGGCCACCGGGACCGTCGGCCGTCACGTCGTCGAGGAGCTCCTCGAAGCCGGCCGGCCGGTTCGGGCCCTCACCAGGAACCCTGCCAAGGCCGCCCTCCCCGAAGGCGTCGAGGTCGTCGCCGGAGACCTCGCCGATCCCCGCTCCCTGCACGGCGTCTTCGACGGCGTCACCGGCGTGCACTTCATCAACTTCGCGGGCGACGACTACGCTCCCCTGCCCGACGGCGCCGAACTCGTCGCCCTGGCCGTCAAGGCGGGCGTACGGCGGGCCACGGTGCTCGGCGGACGCGAGGACGGCACCCTGGAGCAGGCGCTCGCCGCGACCGACCTGGAGTGGACGCTGCTCCACCCGGTCGAGTTCATGTCCAACACGCTGCGGTGGTGGGCCCACTCGGTCAGGGCGGAAGGCGTCATCAAGGAGCCGTTCGGCGACCGGCTGAGCGCGCTGGTGCACGAGCGCGACATCGCCGCTGTGGCCGCGAAGGTGCTGGTCGAGGGGGGACACGGCGGTAAGGCGTACACGCTGACGGGCCCCGAGGCGATCACGACCAGGGAGAAGGTGGCGATCCTGGCGAACGCGATCGGCAGGGACGTCGCGTTCGTCGAGCTGACGGTCGACGAGGCCAGGGCGAAGTGGGCCGCCGACGGCATGGGCGAGCAGACCATCGAGTTCCTGGTGGACGCGCTCGGCAACACCCCCGAGGTCGGCTACACGGTGGTGCCGACCGTGCGTGAGGTCACCGGCCGGGAGGCGCGCGGCTTCGCCCAGTGGGCCTCGGAGAACGCCGGCGCCTTCCGCGCGTGATCCATGCCCTCGACCGGCGCCCGCGCAGCAGGCGGGCCCCGGTCGAGGCAGCTCGACGCCCTCCCGATTCGCTCTCCCTCGATCGGCGAGCGGCGGTTACTACTTTCGTCGTCATACATCTCGCCGGCCGCCCCATACGCTGTGGACATGCGGTTCGTCCTGCTCGGCTCCGGTGTGTTCGCGGCCTCGCTGCTCGTGGTGCACGGGCAGGTCGGGGTGGCGTCTAGCATGCCCCTCCCGGTGCTGGTCGCGATCGCCGCCGCCGCGGGCCTGGCCGCCTGGCAGGTCAGGCGGTCCTGGTGGCCGCTGGCCGTCGTGGGCGCCGTCGGGTACGCCTGGCTGGTGATGTGGCCGCCGCTGATGGTCGCGTCCTACTACGCGGGCCTCACGCTGAGCAGGGGCCGCGGCATAGCCGCCTACCTCGGCGGCTGCCTGGCGGTGTGCGGGATCTCCGCGCTGGTCGGCGAGTGGCAGGACGGCCCTCACCGGCTCGCCACCGCGAGCCCGGCCAACGCGGTGGCCATGGCGCTGGCCGTGATCGGGCTGCCGCTGGCGCTCGGTCTCTGGGTACGCGCCCGCCGCGAGGTCCTGGAAGCGGCCAGGGAGCGGGCCGAGCGGCTGGAACGCGAGCAGGTCATGCGCGCCGAGCAGGCCAGGGCTCAGGAGCGGGCCAGGATCGCCAGGGAGATGCACGACGTGGTCGCGCACCGGGTCTCACTGATCGTCCTGCACGCCGGGGCGATGGAGATGCGGGCGGCCGACGACGAGACCGCGCGGTCGGCCGCCATGATCGCGGGGATCGGGCGGGAGGCGCTGGCCAACCTGCGCGACGTGCTCGGGGTGCTCCGCTCCCCTCCACAGAGCCTGCTGGGCGCGGGCGCGCCGGAGGATTTGCGGCCGCCGCCCACGCTGGACGACCTCGACCGGCTGCTCGACCAGACCCGCGCCCTGGGCATCGCGGTGACCAGGCACGACGAGGGCGAGACGCGGCCGGTGGAGGCGACCGTGGAGCGGACGGCGTACCGCGTGGTCCAGGAGGCGCTCACCAACGTGCACAAGCACGCCGGGAACGCCGGCGCGGACGTGCGCATCCGCTTCGGGAGCGACGCGCTGGAGGTGGAGGTGCGCAACGAGGCGCCCCGGCCGCCGCACAGGGAGCCGGGGTCGCCGTACGAGGAGCTGCCCGGCGCGGGCTGGGGCCTGATCGGGCTCCGGGAACGCGTCGAGCTGCTCGGCGGCACCCTGCGCGCCAACGCCGAGGAGGGCGGCGGCTTCCTGGTGAGCGCCAGGATCCCGGCGTGACCCGCAGCACAAGGAGGTTCCGATGATCAGGGTGCTCGTCGTGGACGACGAGGAGCTCGTACGGTCGGGGTTGCGGCTGATCCTGGAGGCCGCCGGTGACATCGCGATCGTCGGCGAGGCCCGTGACGGCGCCGAGGCCGTGGCGGCGGCGCGGCGGCTGCGGCCCGAGGTCGTGTTGATGGACGTGCGCATGCCGGGCATGGACGGCCTGACCGCCGCCGCCCGGCTGCTGGCCGTGCCCGACCCGCCCAAGCTGGTCATGCTGACGACGTTCGACCTGGACGAGTACGTGCACGAGGCGCTCCGCCTGGGCGCGGTCGGGTTCCTGCTCAAGGACACCCCGCCGCGGGAGCTGGCCGCCGCCGTGCGTACGGTCGCGGGCGGCCAGGCCATGCTCTCCCCGTCGGTGACCAAGCGCCTGCTGGCCTCGTACGTGGATCGTGCCCCTTCACGCGCCGAGGCCGCGCGCAGGCAGCTCGCCGGGCTCACCGGACGGGAGGAGGACGTGGTCAGGGCCGTGGCCCGCGGCCTGTCCAACGCCGAGATCGGCCGCGAGCTGCGCCTGACGGAGGCCACGGTGAAGGCGCACGTGAGCCGGGTGCTGGCCAAGCTGGGCCTGGCCAACCGGGTCCAGGCCGCCATCCTGGTCCACGACGCCGACCTCGGCTAGAGCCGCCGTCCTGGTGCGCCACGCCGGCTTCGGGCAGGGCCGCCGTCCTGGTCCACGAACGCCCGGCCGTGGCTAGCCGGCGGTGTTCGCGTAGTGGCAGGCGGCCTGCGCCCCGGGCACGGCCGGCAGGATGTCGAGGAGCTCCGAGCGGCACTTGCCGTCGACCCCCGCCTCGGCCGCCCTGCCGGAGGCGAGCACCTGGCAGCGGGCGTGGAAGCGGCAACCGCCGGGGATCCTGGTCGGGTCGGGTGGCTCGCCGGTCAGCACCACCCGCTCCGGCGACTCCGGCAGCACCGACATCAGCGCCTGCGTGTACGGGTGGCGCGGCGCGGTCAGCACCTGCTCGACGGGCCCCGACTCGACGATCCTGCCGAGGTACATGACCGCGACCCGGTCGGCGATGTTCCAGGCCAGCCCCAGGTCGTGGGTGACGACCAGCGCCGACAGGCCGAGGTCCTCCCTGAGTTTGAGCATCAGGGCGAGGATCTCGCCGCGAACGGAGGCGTCCAGCGAGGCGACCGGCTCGTCGGCGACCAGCACCTGCGGGTTGAGCGCGAGGGCCCCGGCGATCACCACGCGCTGCCGCTGGCCACCGGAGAGCTCGTGCGGGTAGCGCAGGAAGAACCGCTCGGGCGGCCGAAGCCCGGCTCTGGACAGCGCCGAGGCGACGGCGCTCTCCTCGTCGGCCAGGCCGTGGATGCGCGGCCCCTCCGCCACCGCCTCGTAGACGGTGTGCCGGGGGTTGAGCGAGCCCGTCGGGTCCTGCAGGACGAGCTGCACCTGCCTGCGGTAGGCCTTGAGCGCCTTGGAGCCGTAGTCGAGCGCCGTGCCGCCGTAGCGGACCTCGCCCGAGGTGGGCCGTTCGAGGCCGAGCAGGGTGCGGGCCAGCGTGGTCTTGCCGCAGCCGGACTCGCCGACCAGGGCCACGATCTCGCCCTCGCCGATCGACAGGTTGACGCCGTCGACCGCGCGGGCGCGCCGGCCACGCGCGACGAACTCCACGTGCAGGTCGCGGGCCTCCAGCAGGCTCGGCCCCGCGGTCGAGACCTTCTCCTTCGGGGCCTGCGTCTCCGTCATGAGGCCTCCTCCTTCGCCCTGACGTGTACGCAGGCGGCCGTGCGGTGCTCGCCGGCCGGCCACAGCTCCACGTCGAGGGTGGCGCACTCGTCGAGCGCGACCGGGCAGCGTGGGTGGAACGAGCAGCCGGTCGGGAGCTGCATCGGGTCCGGCGGGTCGCCGCCGAGGCCCTTCGGCGCAAGCCGCGCGGCCGGGTCGCCCACCGTCGGGAACGCCGCCGCCAGCGCCTTGCTGTAGGGGTGCTCGGCGTCGTGGAACACCTCGCCTGACGGGCCCTGCTCGACGATGCGGCCCGCGTACATGACCGCGAGCCGGTCGCACACGTCGGCGAGGACGGACAGGTCGTGCGAGATCATGATGAGCGAGATGCCGTGCTCGGCGACCAGGTCCTTGATCAGGGTCAGCACCTGGGCCTGCACCATGACGTCGAGCGCGGTGGTCGGCTCGTCGGCGATGATCAGGCGGGGCGAGCAGGCCAGGGCCATCGCGATCATCACGCGCTGCCGCTGCCCGCCGGACAGCTCGTGCGGGTAGCTGCGGGCCCGCCAGGTCGGCAGGCCGACCTGGTCGAGCAGCTCGGCCACGCGCTTGCGGGCCGCCTCCGGCTTGGCCTGGCCGTGGACCAGCAGCGGCTCGGCGATCTGGTCGCCGATCTTGCGCACCGGGTTGAGCCCGTGCTGCGCGCCCTGGAACACGATCGAGGCCTCGGCCCAGCGTACGGCCCGCATGCGGCCCCACTTCATGGTGAGCACGTCCTCGCCGTCGAGCAGGATCCGGCCACCGACGCGCGCGTCCCGCGGCAGCAGCCGCAGCAACGCCATGGCCAGCGTCGACTTGCCGGACCCCGACTCGCCGGCGACTCCGAGTGCCGCCCCGGAGTCGAGCGTCAGCGACACCCCGCGTACGGCCGGCACCTCGCCGGAGGCGATGCGGTAGGTCACCGAGACGTCGTCGAGTTCGAGGAGATTCATGCGGCCCTCCTCAGCCGGGGGTTGAGCACGGCCTCCAGGGCCCGGCCGACCAGGGTGAACGCCATGACGACGGCGAGGATGGCCAGGCCGGGGATGAGGATGTACCACCAGGCGCCCTCGTTGGCCGCGCCGAAGTCGTACGAGCCGCGAAGCATGGTCCCCCACGAGGTCTTGTTGGCGCTGGCGCCGAGGAAGGCCAGCGTCGACTCGGTCACGATGGCGCTGGCCACCTCCAGCGTGGTGCTGGCCAGCAGCAGCGGCGCCACGTTGGGCAGCACGTGGCGGGTCGTGATGTGCCAGTGGCCGGCTCCGAGCGCCTTGGAGCGCTCGATGTACGGCCTGGACTCCACGGCCAGCGTCTGCGCCCTGATCAGCCGGGCGGTCGACGGCCAGGTGGTGATGCCGATGGCCATGATGATCGTGAACGTGCTGCCGCCCAGGATCGCCGCCAGCACCAGGGCGGTGACCAGCGAGGGCAGGACGAGGAACCAGTCGGTGACGCGCATGAGCACGGCGCCAAGCCAGCCGCGGAAGTGGCCGGCGGCGATGCCGACGACCATGCCGATCACGATGCTCAGCAGGGCGGCGAGGAACCCGATGAGCAGCGACGTGCGCGAACCCCACCAGACCATCAGCAGGATGGAGCGGCCGGACTCGTCGGTGCCGAACGGGAACGCCAGGCTGGGCGCGTCGAAGTCGTCCCCGGTGGTGTCGATGACGCTGGTCACGCTCTCGTCGATGAACAGCGGGGCGACCAGCGCGAGCACCACGGCGACGACGAGCACGACCACGCCGGCGACGCCGGCCCGGTGGCTGCGGAAATCGGCCCAGAAGCGGCTCAGCGCCTGCCGCCTGCGGGTCGTGGCGACACTGGTCATGCCGACCTCACTCTCGGGTCGAGCATGTGGTAGACCACGTCGGCCAGCGTGTTCATGACGATCACCGCCACCGTGATCAGCAGGAACGTGCCCTGCATGAGCGTGAAGTCGGGCACGCTGATCGCTTCGTAGAACAGCTGGCCGAGCCCCGGCCAGGTGTAGATCGTTTCGACGGTGACGGCTCCGCCGACCACGAAGCCGACGCGCATGAACACGAGCGTCACCGTGGGCAGCAGGGCGTTGGGCACGGCGTGGCGGCGGCGTACGTCGTCGTCGCGCAGCCCTTTGGCCCTGGCCACGGTCACGTAGTCCTGGCTGACCTCCTCCAGCAGCGACGAGCGCATGACCAGGAGGTACTGGGCGTAGACCACGGCGACCAGCGTCAGGCACGGGAGCACCATGTGGGAGGCCACGTCGAGCACGTAGGCGAACCCGTCGGGCGCGTCCACGCTCTCGATGCCGCGGAACGGGAAGACGCCGGGGATCGGCCCGATGCCCACCCCGAAGACCATCATGAGCAGCAGCCCGAGCCAGAACGTCGGCACCGACCACAGCAGCAGCGACGCGCCGGTGGAGAAGCGGTCGAACGCGCTGCCGCTGCGCCAGCCGGCCCGCGTGCCCTGCCAGATGCCGAGGCTGACGGCGATGACCAGGCCCGTTCCCGCGAGCAGCAGGGTCGGGCCGAGCCGCTCGCCGATCAGGTCGAGGACGGGACGCTTGTACTCGTACGACATGCCGAGGTCGAGGCGGAGCGTGTCGCCGACGAACTTGAAGAACTGCTCGATCAGCGGCTTGTCCAGGCCGAGCCGGCTGCGTTCGAGGTCGAGCTGGGCCGGGGTCATGTTGCGGCCCTGCGCCAGGCTGCGTACGGGGTCGCCGGGCAACATCCGGAACAGGAAGAACGTGCCGACGATCACCATGGCGATGCTGAACAGCGCCCCACCGGCCTTCGACAGCGCGTAGCGCAGCGTGCCGCCGCGGGTGGGGCGCTCGTCACCAGGGCCCGCCGCCTGCGCGGCGGCGGGCTCTGCCGCTTCGAGCGGAGCGGTCATTCGCGCTCGTCTGCGACGCTCTTGCGCCGCCTGCTCAGGTAGAAGCCACCCAGCCCGATGACCAGCACCGCGGCGACGACACCGGCGATGACGCCGGTGTTCGATCCGCCGCCGCCGTCGCCGCCGGCTGCGCTCGCCCCCGTGGCCTTGACGTCGACGGTGTAGAACGGCCAGTAGCCGCTGCCGCCGTAGAGCAGGCCCTTGTCCTCGGGGATGGGGGTGATGCTGGTGATCCGGTCCTTGCGGTAGCCCTCGAGGTCGTTCGTGTAGTAGATCGCGATGACCGGGGCGTCGGTGTAGAGGCGCTCCTGCATCTGCTTGATGATCTCGGCCCGCTTGGGCCGGTCGAGCTCCGTCAGCTGCTCCTTGTAGAGCTTCTCGAAGGTCTCGTCACAGTAGAACGACTCGGTGCCGCCGCCCTCGCCGTCCTTGGTGGGCCGGCGCGAGCACAGGTGCGTCGCCAGGACCTCCTCGGGGTCGGGGTTGACCGACCAGCCGCTGATCGCGATGTCGAACAGGCCGGTGTAGCCCGTCTCCTCCGTGAACTTGCTGGATTCGAGCTTCTTGGTGGTCAGCGTGATGCCGATCTCCTTGAAGAACCCGGTCAGGTATTCGGCGAGCTTGTCCTCGAGCGGGGTGTCGGTGTGGATGCTGAAGCGGAACTCCAGCTTGCGGTCACCGTCGGGCATCGTGCGGACGCCGTCGGCGCCCTTCTTGTAGCCGGCGTCGTCGAGGATCTGGTTGGCCTTGGCCGGGTCGTAGGTGACCTTGGTGTCGCCGGTGGCCTCCCAGAAGAAGTCCTTGTACATCGGCGGCACGATCGAGCCGTCGGCCGGCTTGGCCAGGCCGTCCCACACCTCGTCGACCAGCTTCTGCTTGTCGATGGCGTAGTGCAGCGCCTGGCGCACCTTGACGTCCTTCAGCGCGGGGTGGCCGTCGCCGAGGGGCTTGTCGTCGGTGGTGGTGGCGCCGTGGTTGATCTGCAGGTAGCTCGCCCGCCGGCCGTCGGTGTTCCAGGCCTCGATGTTGGGGTCGTTCTGGATGGCCTTGAACTCCGGCGGGTCCAGCCGGCCGATCAGGTCGATCTCGCCCTTCTGCAGCGCGGCGATCGCGGCCTGGGGGTTGTCGTAGAAGATGACCTGCAGCTCGTCGACCTTGGCCTTGCCCCGCCAGTAGTTGGGGTTGGCCTGCAGCTTGACGTACTGGTCCTTCTTGTGCTCGGTCGCGAAGTACGGGCCGCTGCTCACCGTGGGGTACGTCTCGGCGTCGTGGTTGGCCATGTCGGTGACCGACTCCCAGACGTGCTTGGGCACGATCGGGACGGGGTTCTCGAGCATGGACGCCTGCGGCGACTTGAGCTTGATCGTCAGCTCCTGGCCGTTGGCCGTGACGCTCTCGAAGTTCTCCACCGCCGGGCCGTTGGCGGTCTTGGCCGCCTCGTCCGTCATGATCTTGTTGAACGTGAAGGCGGCGTCCTCGGCCGTGATCGGCTTGCCGTCGGACCACTTGGCCTCACGGATCTTGAACGTCCACGTGAGGCCGTCCTCCGAGGTCTCCCACGACTCGGCCAGGTCGGCGCTGGGCTGGAGCGTCTTGGAGTCGGGGACCGTGAGGAAGCCGTACATCCAGCGGTGGATCGACGTGGAGACCAGGCGGACCGCCAGGAACGGGTTCATGGAGTCCATCGACTGCGTGGCACCGACGCGAACGATCTTCTTCCCCGCCGTCGGTTCCTGAGCAAGGGCCATTGTCGTGCCCTGACCTGCTACTAAGAGCGCGACGCCCAGCGCAGCCAGGCGTGCGAGCCATTTCCTCATATGTGCCTCACCTTCAGGCGGGGGGTTCCTGTGTAGAGAAAGGCACACCATACGGAGACCGTGTGTCAACGCGTGGCGGAAAATTGTTTCACCTTCGTTTCTTTTGGCGGTGTAAATTTTCAACCCGCTCTGCACACCTGTGACCTGGCATCCCACCCTACGGCGACCCTTCCGGGCACGCGACCGCATACATCCGAACCCACCGGATAGGGGGCGGGAAACAGCCGGAACCAAGGGGGAGATCGCATGATGCAGGGCAAGACCATCGCGTTCCTCGTCGCTCCTGAGGGAGTCGAGCAGGTCGAGCTCACCGAGCCATGGAAGGCGGTCAAGCAGGCGGGCGGCACGCCCAGGCTGATCTCCACCGCGCCGGGCCAGATCCAGGCGTTCAACCACCTGGACAAGGCCGACACGTTCGCCGTGGACGACACGGTCGACAACGTCGACGTGGGCGCCTTCGACGGCCTGCTGCTTCCCGGCGGCGTGGCGAACCCCGACTTCCTGCGTACGGTGCCGCAGGCCGTGCAGTTCGCGCGGTCGTTCTTCGACGCGGGCAAGCCGGTGGCGTCGATCTGCCACGCGCCGTGGACCCTGGTCGAGGCGGACGTCGTACGCGGCCGCACGCTGACGTCCTGGCCGAGCCTGCAGACAGACCTGCGCAACGCCGGCGCCACGTGGGTGGACCAGGAGGTCGTGGTGTGCACCGCTGGGCCCAACAAGCTGGTCACCAGCCGCAAGCCGGACGACCTGAAGGCCTTCTGCCAGGCCGCGACCGACGCGTTCGGATAGGAGCGCGGAACTGACGGAGAGGGAGGGCGCCGGACCCGGCGCCCTCCCTCCGTCGTCGAACCGGCGTCAACGCCTTGTCCCCTGGAGAGAAATGGTCTAGATGTAGACCAAATGGAGCGTCCTCCATCCCCCCAGGGAGACCTCAGTGACCACTGAAGAGGATTCCAGGCGACTCGCCGAACTCGGCTACAAGCAGGAGCTTGCCCGCACCTGGAGCGGATTCTCGAACTTCGCCATCTCCTTCTCGATCATCTCCATCCTCGCCGGCTGTTTCACCACGTTCGGACAGGCCTGGAACAACGGCGGCCCCATCGCCATCTCCTGGGGCTGGCCGCTGATCTCCGTGTTCATCCTGATCATCGGCTTCTGCATGTCGGAGCTGGTGTCGGCGTACCCGACGGCGGGCGGCATCTACTGGTGGGCCGCCAAGCTGGGCAAACCGATCCACGGCTGGTTCACCGGGTGGCTCAACCTGATCGGCCTCATCGCCGTCACCGCGTCCGTCGACTACGGGTGCGCGACGTTCCTCAACATCACCATCAACCGGCTGACCGGCGGAGCATGGGAGGGCACGCTCCCGCAGACGTTCCTGCTGTTCGTGATCGTCCTCGCGCTGCACGCCCTGATCAACATCTACAGCCACCGGCTCATCTCCCTGCTGCAGAACGTCTCGGTCTGGTGGCACGTCGCGGGCGCCGCGATCATCGTCGCCATTCTGATCTTCGCGCCGGACGACCACCAGTCGCTCGGCTTCGTCTTCGGCGGCACCAACGACAGCTCCTTCGGCACCGGCTCGGAAGGGCTGCCCTTCTGGCTGTACGTGCTGCCGCTCGGCTTCCTGCTCACCCAGTACACGATCACCGGCTTCGACGCCTGCGCGCACGTGTCGGAGGAGACGCAGGGCGCGGCCAGGAGCGCCGCTCGCGGGCTGTGGCAGTCGATCTTCTACTCGGCCATCGGCGGGTGGATCCTGCTGCTGTCGTTCCTGTTCGCCGCGACGAACGTGGACGCGCTCAACGAGCAGGGCGGTTTCGTCGGCGCCATCTTCGAGACGGCCCTGTCGTCGCCGCTGGCCACCGCGATCTTCGCGATCTCCACGGTCGGCCAGTTCTTCTGCGGGATGAGCTGCGTGACGTCGATGTCGCGGATGACGTACGCGTTCGCGCGTGATGGCGCGATCCCCGGCTGGCGGCTGTGGTCGCGGGTCGACCGCAACCGCACCCCGGTCAACGCCATCCTCGGCGGCTGCGTCACCGCCGCGCTGATCACGCTGCCCGCCCTCTACGCCCCTCCCGGCCTGACCACGCCGGTCGCGTTCTACGCGGTCGTGTCGATCGCCGTCATCGGGCTCTACCTGGCGTTCCTCATCCCGATCTGGCTCCGCCTGCGCATGGGCGACGCCTTCACCCCCGGCCCGTGGACGCTCGGCAGGAAGTACAAGGCGCTGTGCTGGATCGCCTGCGTCGAGATCGTGATCGTCTCGATCTACTTCGTCATGCCGTTCTCGCCGGAGGGCGTGCCCGGCAACCCCGACTTCACCTGGACGTCGGTCAACTACGCGCCGATCGCGGTGGGGGTGGTGCTGATCGGCATCGCGCTGTGGTGGGTGCTGTCGGCCCGCCACTGGTTCACGGGCCCCCGCCGCACGATCGACGAGGTCCCCGTCCCCTGACGCTCATCGTGGGTACGGCTCCCCGCGGGCCGTACCCACGACTCGGCGCAGCGGCGCGGCCCGCTCTCTCCGGCACTGCTCACGCGGGTTCCTCGAGCTTGCGGGCGATGCCTTCCAGCGCGGACAGGTCCGCGGGCGAGAGCCGGTCGATGACGTGGCGGCGGACCGATTTCAGGTGGGCCGGGGCGGCCTCCTCGAGCGTTTCCATGCCGTGCTCGGTGAGGACCAGATAACAGCCCCGGCCGTCGTCCGGGTCGGGCTCGCGCCGTACGAGACCGCGGGTTTCCATGCGGGTGGCGTGCCGCGACAGGCGGCTGCGCGACCAGCCCATCTTGGCGGCCTGCTCGTGCAGCGTGCTGGTGCGGCCCGGGCGCTCGGAGAGCGTGCTGAGCACCTCGTAGTCGGGCTCTGACAGGCCGATCGCGGCCAGGTCGTGCGTGGTGCGCGACTGGATCGCGATCATCATGCGGCGCAGGGCGCGCCAGGCGCGTTCCTCGTCCGCGTCGAGCCAGCGCACCGTCTCTCCCGAGCTTTTCTTTGACATGTAAACAAGTTACCAGCTAGGTTCATTTCCATGTCAACGAAACCTCTGCGGGTCCTCGTCCTCATGTGCAGCACTCGTCCCGGCGCCCTCGGCCCGGCGGTCGGCCAGTGGCTGATCGACACCATCGCGCCACGGGCAACGGAGCTGGGCGTGGAGCTGCTGCCGGTGGCGCTCGGCGACCTCGCCCTGCCGTTCCTGGACGAGGAGGAAGAGCCGGCGTCCGGCCTCTACCGGCACGAGCACACCAAGCGGTGGAGCGCGATGGTGGACGCGGCCGACGGCTTCATCGCGGTCACCCCCGAGTACAACTACGGCATGCCGGCGGCCTTCAAGAACGCCCTCGACTACCTGGGCCGGGAGTGGGCGTGGAAACCGATGGGGTTCGTCAGTTACGGCAACACCTCGGCGGGCACCCGGTCGGTCCAGCACGCCAAGCAGGTGGTGACCACGCTGCGGCTGGTACCGCTGGGCGCCACGGTCGCCCTGCGCATCGCCGACGCCCTCGACGACGGACGGGTGCGCCCGGACGCCGGCCGCGACCGGGCCGCCATCGGCGTCTTGGACGAGCTCGCCCGCCTCGCCCACGCGCTGCGCCCGATGCGCGAGCGGACCCGCTCGGGTCCTGGGCCGGTGCCGGGGTCCTACGTGAGAGCGCTGACCCCGGACGACGCCCCGGAGGTCCTGGTGCTCCAGCGTTGCTGCTGGCTGGAGGAGGCGCTGGCCAACGACACCCTGGCCATCCCCGCCCTGGAGGAGTCACTGGACCAGGTCCGCGCGTGGCTGGCCATCTGGCAGGCCACGGGCCTGTGGCGGGACGGCCGCCTCCTGGGCATGGTGCGCACGCGCCGCGTGGACGACGACTGGCACGTGGGCCGCCTCGGCGTCGTCCCCGATCTGCGCGGCCAGGGCGTGGGGCGCTGGCTGCTCCGCGAGGCCGAAGCCGCGGCCGACGCCTCCTGCCGCCGCATCGTGCTGGCCACCGGCGCCCGGAGCCGGCGCAACCACAACCTCTACCATGCTCAGGGATACCGCACGGAGTCCTCCGACGGCTCCACGGCCTTCCTCGCCAAGCCCGCCACCGCGGACGGCGCCGTCCGCGAGCCGGCCGAGGCGAGGTGACGGAACCGCCGCCCGGCCGGAACCGTGGTGGAGCCGCACGCCGTGCGGACCGGTCTCGGCCGTCCAGATGCCGGTGAGCAGCTCGGAGCCGGGCGGCGTGGCAGGAAGTACAGGGCCGTGCCCACGTGCTTGCACTCTGCTAGCATCTTGTGCATGGCAACGCTTTACATCCGCGATGTCCCCGAGTCGGTCGCCGAGTCGCTGAAAGAGCGTGCGGCCGAAGCAGGCATGTCCCTTTCGGCCTACGTTGCCAGAGAGCTAGCCGATATCGCCGCCCGTCCGACCAACGCCGAGATAGTTAAGCGCCTGAAGGCGCAAGATCGTTCTCAAGGGCCTACGACCGCCGACATTCTCGAAGCCGTCGCGGAGGGCAGGCGGTGATTGTCATTGACTCATCAGCGATGATCGAGGCACTGACCGGCCGCGAGGCGAGCACGGAGCTGCTTGACGCCCTTCAAGCAAGCGTCCATGCTCCACACCTGCTCGATGTGGAGGTGCTTTCGACTCTCCGGGGACTGGCACTGGGCGGCAAGTTGACCACGATCGCAGCAGAGCAGGCACGGGCCAACTATCTCGCCTTCAGCATCTCCCGTTACGAAATCAGGGGTATCTCGGATCGGGTTTGGGAGCTGCGGCACAACTACACCGCGTACGACGCCTCTTATCTCGCGCTGGCCGAGGCACTTGAGGCTCCCCTCCTCACCTGTGACGGCAAGCTGGTCGGAAGCGGGCACAACGCCGACGTGCAGGTGTTTCCGCGCGCCTGACCCCGGTCAGGCGGCTTCGAAGGCGGCGGCCACGGCCGCGCGGACGTCGGCCATCGAGACCGAGCCCAGCTCGCGCCTGAGCGAGGTCATGTCGACGTCGGGCATCCCGCAGGCGACCGCCCAGTCCCACGGCGTGAGGTCGCCGTCGACGTTGAGCGCGAACCCGTGGCTGGTGACGCCCCGGCTCTGCCGCATCCCGATGGAGACGACCTTGCGGCCGGTCTCGGCCGTCCAGACGCCGGTGAGCAGCTCGGAGCCGGGCGGCGTGTCGCGGCGCTCGGCCGGCAGGCCCAGCTTGCCCAGCGCCTCCACCATCCGCAGCTCCACCTCGCGGACGTAGTCGACGATGCCCTGGTCGTCGTCGAGCTTGACGATCAGGTAGCCGACCAGTTGCCCGGGCCCGTGGTAGGTGAGCTGCCCGCCGCGCCCGGTCTCGACCACGGGGATGCCACGCGCCGGGTCGGGCAGGTGGTCGAGCGGGGTGCGGCGGCCGACCGTGTAGACGGAGGGGTGGCTCAGCAGCCAGAGCGTGTCCGGTCGTTCGTCCCGCTGGCGCTGCCCGACCAGGTCGGTCATGCGCTCCATAGCTTTGTCGTAGTCGACGAGCTCATCCTCGATGAGCGTCAGCGGCCTAGCCCTCATGACTTCGAGGATAAGCCGGGTCGCGAACGGGAAGTACACCGCCTTCCCGGCCCTCTGCCCAGACCCTGGTCAGGCGAGCACGCAGGGCGCCGCTCGATCCGGGCGGGCAGAGCGTCCGCGAGTTGCAGGTAGGACGCTTGCAGCCCATCCGGGTCAATCTTCACGACCAGGAGGTTAGGCGGCCAGGTTCGGGTCGAGACAGGCAGGCCCGGCCCTGGCCAGCCATGGCCTTACGGCCGCAGGGCTGGCCTGGGTGCGCAAGACCGACCGGCTGGAGGCCGGTTCGCTGGTGTGGGAAACCCATCCAGGAAAGGAGGGTAACGTTGAGAAGCTTTGGACGAAGCTCCTCAACGGCCAGGCCAGGTAGCGCCGTCATCGCGCCCAAGGTCGCAGCCCTGCGGGACACCCATCCGTACCGGCGACGTCCAGCCTTGTAACCCTTCGGCCACTTCTCACCAAGCAGGGGTGTCAATCGACGAAGGGAGCATGGCCGGTGCGTCGCAAACAGCCGAAGATCGCCACGGATCCTGTGGCTTTCGAGGCCTTCTACCGGCGACATGTCGATGCCGTCACCCGCTTTCTCGCCCGCCGCGTCGACGACCCTCACACGGTCGCGGACCTGGTGGCCGAGGTGTTCATCGCGGTGCTCGACTCGGCCCACACCTACCGGGCCGACCTGGGCACGGAG
This sequence comes from Nonomuraea sp. B5E05, assembly GCF_039880665.1. Taxonomy (NCBI): domain Bacteria; kingdom Bacillati; phylum Actinomycetota; class Actinomycetes; order Streptosporangiales; family Streptosporangiaceae; genus Nonomuraea; species Nonomuraea sp. B5E05. Next base: position 65,176 of record NZ_JBDPMJ010000018.1, on the reverse strand, counting down.
ATCGCATGGTTGTACGGCGTGGCCCGCAACACGATCTCAGCCGAGCGACGGCGGGTCTACCGGCAGCACCAGTTATCGGACCGGATGAACGGCCGCCGGCAACTGGCCGCCGACGACGTCGCCAGGCTCGAGGAGCGCATCGACGCGGAGCGGGACGCCAGGAAGGCCTTCGCGGCCATGGAGGAGCTGCCGGAGGGCGAGCGCGCCATGCTGGAGCTGGTCGCCATCGACCAGCTCACGGTCACGGAGGCGGCGCACGCCCTCGGCATCCGCCAGGGCGCCGCCAAGGTACGCCTGCATCGCGCCCGCCGGACGCTACGCAACCTGTCCTTCGTCATGGATGGAGCACGATGAACTTCGAGGAGCAGTTGCTGATGGATCTGAAGACCGAGATCGCCGCCCGCGCCGACCGGCGTCGTCGCCTCACCCGCACGCGGTCCGTGCTGGGAGTGGCCGGAATGGCCGCCGTGGCCGCCGTCGCCCTACCCCTGCTGACCGGCACGGGGACACCCGCGTACGCCGTGAGCACGAACACCGACGGCACGATCAGCGTCCAGATCAACGAGTTCAGGGACGCCGACAAGCTGGAGGGCGACCTCAAGGAGGTCGGCGTCCGGGCCGACGTCAGCTACGTGCCGATCGGCAAGCAGTGCGAGCCGGGGCGCGGGGCGGTCGTCGGCGGGGAACCGGCCGGCATCGAGGAGTTCCGCAAGTCCGTGAGCTACAAGGCCGCCCGCGTCCGGACCGGAGGCGTCGACATCGACCCCCGGTACGTCGCCCAGGGCCAGACCCTCGTGATGGAGTTCGCCGAGAACAAGGAGGGCTCCGGTGAGCCGAACATCACCGCGCGCTTCAAGGCTCAGGTGATCGCCGGTCCGGTCAAGCCCTGCACGCTCGTCGACTGGAACGTCACGCCGTAACGGACGCTTCACGGGAACTGCGTCGAAAGGGAGGGCCGAGGGGTTCCGGCCCGGCGCGGCGGTGGCCCGGCTCCGGATCGGAGCCGGGCCACCATGCCGTGAACGCCCGGCTGTTACGCCGCTGTTAGCGCGACCTCAGAAGACTGCCTCCTCTGAACCGGCCCATCGGAAGGGAGCAGCCAGATGGAACACCCGCCCAGCACCGAAGACGCTGCGGTCCATCACAGCGGACGACGAGCCTGGCACCGAGCGGCCCGGCTCATGAGGGATCATCCCCTCTCCTGCTATTTCCTCATGACCTTCACTCTGTCCTGGTGCTGGATGGGCCTGGCGTTCGGCGTTCTGCGGCTCCCCATGATGGGAGTCGGCGGAATCCTGGGACCGCTGATCGGGCCGTGCCTGTCCGCCTTCGTCATGACGGCGGTCACGCAGGGCAGGGCGGGCGTGCTCCGCCTCCTGAGGCGGTTCGTCCTGTGGAGGGTCTCGCCGCTGTGGTACGTCGCGGTCCTCCTGGGCTGGCCCCTGCTCGTCGTGGCCGCAGTTCTGGCTCACGTCGGCACACTCGACGTCGTAGGAGCTCCCGCCCTGGGGTTCGGCCTGACGTACCTGGGCGCCTTCGCGCACATCCTCGTTCTCGGCGGCCCTCTCGGAGAGGAACCGGGGTGGCGCGGCTTCGCTCTGCCGGGCCTTCAGGAGCGCCTCGGGCCCCTGCTCGGATCGCTGCTGCTCGGGGCGTTGCACGCCGTCTGGCACCTGCCCGTCTTCCTGCTGGTTCCCGGCTACAACGGCAGCCCGCCGGACCTGGTGGGCATGCTCGCCGTGTTCGCGTGGTTCACGGCCGGCGTCACCGCGGGGGCGGTGACCTTCACGTGGCTGTTCAACAACACGCGCGGCAGCCTGCTCATAGCGATGCTGCACCACGCGACCGCCAACTGCGTGGGTCTCGTGGTGCAGGGCTTCTTCGCCGGCGCGGACGCACGCGACGCTCTGGGCCAGGTCCGCACGCCCCTGCAGATCGCCCTGGCGCTGGTCGTCATCGCGGCCACTCGGGGACGCCTCGGTTACGGACGCCACCGGCGCGAGATCGGCGCCCCCGGAACCGACGACCGGCGCTCCGAGGGTTACGCCGCCCGGTAACCCTTCGGCTCCTCGGGGACGAGGATCCACATCGCCACGTAGACCACCCAGAGCGGCCCCGGGATGAGCGAGAGCAGCAGCCAGAGGATCCGGACGAGGGTGGGAGGAAGGCCCATCTTGTCGGCGAGACCGCCGCAGACGCCGGCCAGAATCCTGTGCTCTCTTGAGCGGTACATGCTATGCCTCCGTGTGGTTACGACCTACCCGTACAACGGACGAGCGGTCCGACGGACTCCCGTCAGGAACCCTGAGAAAACCCTGTAAGGGTCAGCCACTCTTCTGCCATGCCCAGATGTCGGCTGGTCAGGCCTCGCATCGGGTCCACGTGGATGAGCAGGAAGTCGGTCAGCCCCTGACGCACCCTGAGATAGTTCTCGTCCTCTGCCCACACCTGGTCGTCGAACCACACGAACGGCCGCCGTCCGGCGTAGGCGGCCACGTGCGGGGTCTTGAACATCTCGCCGTGCTCGCTCGGGGGGTCGGTGGTCAGCGGGATGACGGGGAGCGAGGGCAGGCCGATCCTGGGCGCGATCCAGTCATTGGCGTGCTGCTCCCACGTGGTCGCCCAGGCCAGCTCGGACCCGGTGGCGATGGCCAGGTCGAGCAGCCTGCGACCGTGCCCGGGGTTGAGGTGCACGGTGTAGACCTCGCCCCCGATCGTGCACCGGTAGCGCCGGTAGCCGGGCGTCGGCCGGCCCATCGGGTTGAGCACGCCGTCGACGTCGAGCAGCAGCAGCGGCTTCACAGCGGGGCTCCCGCCCGATGTTCCTGCGGGCTGACGCCGTGGACGCGCTTGAACGCCGCGCTCAACGCGAACGGGCTGCCGTAGCCGACCTTCCTGGCGACCGAGCCGATCGTGGTGCCGGGCTCGCGCAGCAGGTCGGCGGCCAGGGCCAGCCGCCAGCCGGTGAGGAAGGCCATCGGCGGCTCGCCGACCAGCTCGGTGAAGCGCCTGGCCAGAGACGCCCTGGACACGCCCACCTCGGCGGCCAGCCCGGCCACCGTCCAGGGATGGGCGGGGTCGTTGTGCATCATCCGCATGGCCCGGCCCACCACCGGATCGCCCATGGCGCGGAACCAGCCGGGCGCCTCGTGGGTGGCGAACCACGCCCGCAGCACCGCGATGAGCAGCACGTCGAGCAGCCGGTCGAGCACGGCCTCCTGGCCGGGCTCGTCCTTGACGATCTCGTCGGTGAGCAGCGTGATGATCGGGCCGCCGGGCTGCACGATCAGCCGGGGCAGCGCTTCGAGCAGCCTCCTGCTGACCGCGCCCTCCAGGTTGTAGGTGCCGGTCAGCATGACGGTGCCGCCGTCGGGGTCGTTGCCCCACGTGCGCACGCCCAGGTCCATCGTCCCGGCGAGCGTCCGTCCGTCGGGCGTCGCGCAGTGCTGGCCGGGGTGGATGACGACCTGCGGCTCGGTGCCGGGGTGGTCGGCCACGGTGTACGGCTCCGGCCCTCGGACGACCGCGACCTCACCCGGCAGCAGGCGAGCGGGTGCGCGCCCGTCGAGCACGATCCACGACTCGCCCGACACCTGGGCGATCACCGACAGCGGGGCCTCGTCCTGGATGCGCAGCGACCAGGGCGGATCGAGGACCGAGCGGAGCAGGAAGGCGCCGCGGGCACGCGGGCCGTCGAGAAGCGCCGCGAGCTGGTCCATGGGTCAGACGATCGCATAGCGGATTGCGCATCTCAACCACGGACAGCCGTACGGATATCGTCAGCGGACGGCCGCGGCCGGGCAACTGCTCGGCCCCCGTTTCCGCTAACCTCACCTCGTCACTCCCGCTTTCTTGGAAGGTTTCGTCGTGATCGGCTGGCTAGAAGCGGTGGTGCTGGGGCTGATCCAGGGGCTCACGGAGTTCCTGCCGATCTCCTCCAGCGCCCACATCCGTGTGGTCTCCGCTTTCGCCGGCTGGCAGGATCCGGGCGCGGCGTTCACCGCGGTCATCCAGCTCGGCACGGAGACGGCCGTGCTCATCTATTTCCGCACGGAGATCTGGAAGATCATCTCCACCTGGACCCGCTCCCTGTTCGTCAAGGAGCTGCGCGGCCACTGGGCGGCCCGCATGGGGTGGTACATCATCGCCGGCTCGCTGCCCATCGGCATCCTCGGCGTGCTGCTGAAAGACCAGATCGAGACCGTCTTCCGCGACCTGCGGCTGGTCGGCACCACGCTGATCGTCTTCGCCTGCATCCTGTGGCTCGCCGACCGCACCGCCCGCAACAAGCTCACGCTGGAAAAGCACCTCAGCCTCCCCCACGCCCTCGTCTACGGCTGCGCCCAGGCACTCGCCCTGATCCCCGGCGTGTCCCGCTCGGGCGGCACGGTCACCGCCGGCCTGCTGCTCGACTACCGCCGCGAGGACGCCGCGAAATACTCGTTCCTGCTGGCGATCCCCGCCGTCCTGGCCTCAGGCTTGTACGAACTGCGCGAGATCGGCGAAGGCCCCGCCCCCGCGTGGGGGCCCACCATCCTGGCCACGATCGTCTCGTTCGCCGTCGGCTATCTGGCCGTGGCCTGGTTCCTGAGATACATCAGCACCCACCGCTTCACCCCGTTCGTGATCTACCGGATCATCCTCGGGTTCTTCGTCATCCTGGCGGTCACGTTGGGGTGGATCCCGGCCAACGGCTGAGGGTGCGTGGATAGCGGCTGCACAGGGCGAAGACGGCGGCGAACAACGTCCAGGCGGCGACGTACGCGACGGGGTGGGCCCAGGTGTCGCCGACGAGGCCGGACAGCGCGGCACGGCCCTCGAAATAGCAGGCCAGGCCGCCGATCGCGCCCGGGATCGCACCCCACCAGCGCCGCCACCACACCTCGTTCGTGACCACCTCGAAGACCACGAGGGCGATCGGGCCGCCGAGGAGGAACCTCATCCCCGGCGGGTCCGACATGAACGCGGAGATCACCATGACCACCACCGCGGAGCCGGCCGTCAGCAGGACGACGGCCCCGAAGGGGGCGGGCTCGTCGCGCGGATCGAGGTCGGGCGGCTCGAGGTCGGGCGGCTCGACGTCGGGCGGCTCGACGTCACCGAGATCGTCGTCGGGCCGGTCGTCGTCGGGCCGGTCGTCGTCGGGCCGGTCGTCGCCGCGCGGAGGAGGGCCGTCGGCGGGGACGTGCTCTTCACGGGGGTCGTTGTCGTCAGGCACGGCGACCATTCTGGCCCAGACCGGCCGCGAGCGGCGGCCCTGGTCGAATGGCCTCGTGGGCCGAAGAGCGGGGTAGGCGTCCGGGTAATCCGCAGACCGAAGATCTGATCCTGTCGAAGGCGATCGCGTCGTTCCAGCCGCGGGGCTACCTGACGGGCGCGCTCTCCCTGGAGGAGGTCACGGGGGCCGCCTCTGCCCGGTAGGTGAGCAGCGTGAACAGCAGGGCCGCAAGGCCCAGCCCGGTGGACAACACGATCACGCCCGTCCTGCCGTACCAGCCGAGTGCCGCGCCGCCCGCCAGGCCGGCCACGAACAACCCGAGATACTGCGCCGACGACAGCAGGCCCAGACCGACCGAGACGTTGTCCGGCACCGCGGCGACGGTCCTGAACTGCTGGGCGGGCGCGACCAGCCAGCCGAGCGCGCTCCACAGGAACGCCCACACCAGCGCGACGGGCAGCGCCAGGTTCGCGACGGGCACGAGGGCCAGGAACACGGTGCCGGTCACCAGCGCGATCAGGATCATGCGGCGCGGGCCGTACGCGTCGGTGAAGCGCCCGCCGAGCGTGTTTCCGACCACGGCGCCCAACCCCCACGCCCACAACACGGCGGTCAGCGGCAGGTCGAACAGCGACCCGAGATAGGTGTAGGCGGCGAAGCTCGCGGCGAACATCAGCACGTGCGTGCCCAGCACCGCCAGCACCCGCCGGTCGGCCAGCGGCACGAACCGCTCCTTCAGCCGCCCTGACACCGGGATCCTGACGTCGGGCACCAGGGCGGCCACCCCGGCGAGCCCGGCCACCCCGAGCCCGGTGACCAGCCAGAGCGTGGCCCGCCAGCTCGTGGCGCCGCCCAGCCAGGTGCCGAGCGGCACGCCGACCGCGGACGCCATGCTCACCCCGCCGATCACCAGCGCCAGCGCGCGACCCCGGCGTTCCGGCGGGCTCAGCGCGCTCGCCACGGCCGACGCGGTGGGCGTGAACATGGCGGCGCCCGCGGCGGCGAGCACGCGGGTGGCCAGGACCGTCGCGTACGTCGGCGCCAGCGCGGTCAACGCGTTCCCCACCACGAACACGCCCATCCCCGCCAGCAGCAACGTCCTGCGGGGCAGCCGCGCGGTCAGGGCGGCGAGCAGGGGCGAGAGCACCGCGTACGCCAGCGCGAACACGGTCATGAGCTGGCCGGCCGCCGCCGTGGAGATGCCGAGGTCCGCCGAGATGGGCGGCAGGAGTCCGGCGGTGACGAACATGCCCGTACCGATCGCGAAATTTCCGGCGGCCAGCGGGTAGAGACGTGTGCTCAAGGGAGGCTCCATCCGTACAGTTGGACGCACATCAAACTGTCGCACTGTTTTATGGTTGTCAAACAATGCGACCGAGATAGGATGGGATCCATGCGCCTGCTCCCGCACCCGGCGACGGAGGACATCGAGCTCACCGAGGTCCTGCGGGCACTCGCCGACCCCGTCCGGTTGAAGATCGTCGCCCGGCTGGCCACGGTCGGCACGATGACGTGCGGAGAGGCCACCGACCACCTCGGCGTGCACAAGTCGACGGCCTCACACCACCTCCGGGCCCTCAGGGAGGCCGGCGTCGTCTGCACCAAGCAGGAGGGCCGGCTGAAATACATCAACCTGCGCCGCGACGACCTCGACGCCCGCTTCCCCGGCCTGATCGACTCGATCCTCACCGCCTCCCGCGACGACTCGGCCGCCGCGGTCTCCGGCGACCAGCCGGTCCCCGCCGCGTCCGGTGACGACCCGACCCTCATCGCGGCCGGCGAGCGCGGCCGGCGCTGACCCGCTCACATGACCGGCCCCGACCTGCCCATCCGCCACGTCCTGCCCCAGCTGCTCGGCACGCTCGGCCGGCACGGCGCCACCGTCCTCACCGCCCCACCCGGCACCGGCAAGACGACGGTCGTCCCGCTCGCCCTGGCCGAGACCGGGATGCGGGTGCTGGTGGCCGAGCCGCGGCGCCTGGCCGTGCGCGCGGCGGCCCGGCGCATGGGTGTGAGCTACACGATCCGCGGCGAGCGCCACACGGGCGCCGACCCCAGGGTCGAGGTCGTCACCACCGGCGTGCTCCTCCAGCGCCTCCAGCGGGACCAGGAGCTGGCCGGGGTCGACGCGGTCATGCTCGACGAGTGTCACGAGCGCCACCTCGACGCCGACACAGCGCTGGCGTTCCTCCTCGACGTACGCGGCACGCTCCGGCCCGACCTGCGGCTGCTGGCCACGTCCGCCACCGCCGACGCGGGCCCGTGGTCGCGGCTGCTCGGCGGGCCCGTCGTCGCGGCCACCGGCGCCACGCACCCGGTCGAGACCGTGTGGGCGCCGCCGCCGCGCCCGATCACCCCGCCGCACGGCCTGCGCGTCGATCCCGCCCTGCTGTCCCACGTCGCCGCGACGGTGCGCGTGGCGCTCGCGGAGCGGGACGGCGACGTGCTGTGCTTCCTGCCCGGCGTCGGCGAGATCGCGAAGGTCGCGGGGCTGCTGGCGGGGGCCGGGGTGGAGGTCCTGCAGGTGCACGGCCAGGCTCCGGCCCGCGTCCAGGACGCCGTGCTGTCGCCCGGCACCGCCCGCAGGGTGGTGCTGGCCACGTCGGTCGCCGAGTCGAGCCTGACCGTCCCCGGCGTACGGGTGGTGGTCGACTCGGGGCTGGCCCGCGAGCCGCGCACCGACCACGCCCGCGGCCTCGGCTCGCTCACCACGGTCAGGGTCTCGAAGGCGTCGGCGGACCAGCGGGCCGGGCGAGCGGGCCGCGAGGCGCCCGGCGCGGTCTACCGCTGCTGGCCGGCGGCCGACCACGAGCGCCTCGCCGACCACCCGCGGCCGGAGATCGTGCTGGCCGACCTGACCGGGTTCGCGCTGCAGGCGGCCTGCTGGGGCACGCCGGACGCGTCCGGCCTGGCGCTCCTCGACCCGCCGCCGGCCGCCGCGATGTCCGCCGCCACCCGCGTCCTGGAGGCTCTCGGAGCCGTGGAAGGGCGGCGGGTGACCGACCGGGGGCGGCGGATGGCGCTCGCCGGCGTGCACCCGCGCCTGGCCCGCGCCCTGCTCGACCTCGGGCCACGCGCCGCCGAGGTGGTGGCCCTGCTGTCGGAGCAACCGCCGCGCGACGCGGGCGACGACCTGGTGGAGCTCTGGCGTACGGCCCGGCGCGGCGGCACCCCGTACGCGGCCCGCTGGCGCCAGGAGTCCGCCCGCCTCCGGCGCACCGCCACCACGGCCGGACCACCCACCCACAACGGAACCGCAGAACCGTCTGCCCACGGCGGAACCGCAGGGGCGGCCGCGCACGCGGGAGCCTCGGGGGCGGATGACGCGCTGGCCGGGGTGGCGGTGGCACTGGCGTTTCCCGAGCGGGTGGCGCGCAGGCGGGGTGGCGGGTATCTCATGGCGTCGGGCACGCGGGCCCAGCTCGCCGAGGGTTCGAAGCTGGCCACCGCCCCCTGGCTGGCCATCGCCGTCGCCGACCGCCCGGCCGGGTCGGCCTCGGCCCGCATCAGGCAGGCGGTCGTGATCGACGAGGCCACCGCCAGGCTGGCCCACCCCGTCACCACGGAGGACGAGGTGGCCTGGCGGGTCCCGCCGGGTGAGCGCCGCGGTGACGTGTCCGCCCGCCGGGTGGAGCGCCTGGGCGCGATCGAGCTCTCCTCCACCCCGCTCAAGGACGCCGACGTCCGCGATGCCATCCTGTACGGCCTGCGCACGGAAGACGTACTGACCTGGACGAAGCAGGCCAGGGACCTCAGAGACCGCATGGCCTTCTGCCACCGCGCGATCGGCCCGCCCTGGCCCTCGATGGACGCGCTCATCGACCTGGCCGATCAGTGGCTCGAACCCGAGCTGTCCAGGGCCCGCCGCCGCGCCGACCTCGAACGCATCGACGTGGCCTCGGCGCTGCGGCGCCTGGTCCCGTGGAGCGAGCGTCTGGAGGAAGCCGCTCCCGAACGCGTCGAGGTCCCGAGCGGCTCGCGCATCCGCGTGGACTACTCGGGCGAGCAGCCGGTGCTGGCGGTGAAGCTGCAGGAGTTGTTCGGCCGGCAGGAGACACCGGAGATATCCGGTGTGCCGGTCCTGGTGCACCTGCTCTCTCCGGCGGGCCGGCCGGTGGCGGTCACCGCGGACCTGGCGTCGTTCTGGCGGGACGGCTACCGGTCCGTACGCGCCGAGTTCCGCGGCCGCTACCCCAAGCACCCGTGGCCCGAGGACCCGCTCACCGCGCCACCGACCAGACGTACGAAGAGGGGCGGAGCATGATCGACCGGCTGGCGGAGGCGGTTCGCGACAACGCCGGGTGGTGCGACCTGATGTGCCGCGCCCACGGTTCTCCCGGCACGTTCACCGGGAGGGCCTGGACGAACGCCGCCAGGACCCCGCTCTTCTATCCGGACGCCGTCACCCTCTCCCCCGCCGCGACGGCGGCCGACGTGCTCGACCGCATCGACTCCGGCCCCGGCGCCTCGGTCAAGGACAGTTACGCCACGCTCGACCTGCCCGGCTTCGACGTGCTGTTCGAGGCCCAGTGGTTGTGGCGGTCCGCTCCCGGACGGACGGACACCAGCCGGACGGGCACCGGACCGGCGGCCCGGCGGCGCCCGGGTGCGGGAATCGGGTGGGAGGTCGTCGGCGACGCGGCCACGCTCGCCGACTGGGAGCGGACGGCCTTCTCCGGCGAGGTACGCGGCCTCTTCCCGGCCTCGCTCCTCGGCCACGTGCAGATCCTCTGCGGCCGGATCGACGGCGAGATCGTCTGCGGATCGGTGCTCACCGGGAGCGGTGCGGTGGCGGGCGTCTCCAACGTGTTCGCCTCCGGCTGCGACCTGGACACCGCGTGGGCGGGCACGGTCGCCATGGCGGCCTCGCTGTTCCCCGGCCGCCCGCTGGTCGGCTACGAGAGTGACCCGGAGGCCGCCCTGGGCCACGGCTTCGCCACGATCGGCCCGCTCCGCGTGTGGCTCAAACCATGATCGCCACCACCGGCGTGACCGCGTCCAGCGGGGGGCGGGGTCCCAGGGGGAGATCGGTCAGAGGGCGGTTCAGGGCAGGAGGTCGTCCAGGGTCGGGTCGGCGACGGCGGGGAAACTCTCGGACCCCACCCCCACGTCCTTGAACCCGCTCGACGTGGCGATGCACACCACGGGCCCGTCGAAGTCGCGCCCGAGCCGCCGGTAACCGGCCACCCCCGCCGCCCCCGACAACTCCTGCCACATCCCCTGCCCGGCCAGGTCGCGCTGCGCGGCGCGCAGCTCCTCGTCGGTCAGCAGCACCGCCTCACCGCCGCTGTCCCGCACGGCCAGCACCCCGCGGTGCCCGCCGACCGGCCCGGCGATGCCGTACGCGTCGCTCCGCCCGAGCTCGACGATCGCGGCGGGCGCACCGGCGGCCAGCGCCCTGGCGTGGGGGCCGCCCGCGGCGGTCTCGCAGGAGAACATCCGCGGCAGGGTCTCGGCGACCCCGAGCCGCCGCAGCTCCGTGAACCCCTTCCACACCCCGTAGAGCAGCTCGGCGTAGCCGGTGGGCGCGAAGACGGCCGCGGGCACCCGCCCGAGCTGCCGGAACAGCTCGTACGCGATCGTCTTGTAGCCCTCGGGCCCGAACGGGTGCCCGGTGTGCGTCACGGTCTGGTTGCTGACGGGGTGGTAGCCGAGCCGGTCGACGACCTCGCGCAGCAGCGGCCAGCGCGCCTCGACGGGCACGGAGACGACCTTGGCCCCGTACGCCCGTGCGAACGCCTGGACGGCGGGCGGCGACGCGGCCGAGGTCAGCACGATGGCGGGCAGGCCGGCCCTGGCCGCGTAGGCGGCGGCGGAGGCCCCGTGGTTGCCGGAGGAGGCCACGACGATGCCGGGCGCGCCCGAGGCGAGGGCGGCGCTCACGGTGACCCGGTTGAGGCGGTCCTTGTGCGACCAGGTGGGGTTGCGCGACTCGTCCTTGACGTGAACGCCGTCGAACGCCACCAGCGGTGTCCCGCCCTCCCCCAGCGTGGGCGCCTCCAGGGGCGGCAGGAGCGGCGACCAGCGTGCGATGTCGGCGCCCGGCTCCTGCGCGAAAAGGCCCGGGTCGACCCGGTCGTAGTCGTAGTCGACGTCGAGTGGGTAGGCGATCTCGGCGGTGCTGGTCCGAGGGCAGCCCCGGGTCAGCGGCGGGAACAGCGGATATCCGGCCGAGGGGTCACCGAGGGAGCGCTGGCGGCGGGCGAGAGACGGTCCGTTCACGCGTACCGACTCTAATCAGACTCGCAACCGCATGGGAAAAGCTGCACACTCTAGTCATGTTGTGGGCAGGCAGGTCCGCTGTCGAGATCGCGACGGCCGTCAGGAGCGGGGACGTCACGGCCGCGACGGTCGTCGAGGAGCATCTCCACGCCATCTCGGAGCGAGATCCCAGATTACGGGCGTTCCGGCTGGTCCGGGAGCAGGCGCTGGACGAGGCGCGGGCGTTGCAGAAGCGGCGCGACCTCGCGGAGCTGCCGCTCGCCGGCGTGCCGGTGGGGGTCAAGGACAACCTGGAGGTGGCCGGTGCGGCCATGCGCGCCGGGTCCAGGGCGACGCCGGACGTGCCCGCGCGGCAGGATCACGAGACGGTGGCGCGCCTGCGCGCGGCGGGTGCGGTGGTCGTCGGCCTGACCAACCTGCCCGAGCTGGGGCTGGTCGCGTTCGGCGACAGCGCCTACGGCATCGCGCGCAACCCGTGGGATCTGACGCGCACGCCCGGCGGCTCGTCGGCGGGCAGCGCCGCGGCCGTGGCGGCGGGCATGGTGCCGCTGGCGCTCGGCAACGACGGCATGGGCTCGGTACGCATCCCGGCGGCGTGCTGCGGGGTGCTGGGCATCAAGCCGGGCACCGGGCTGGTGCCGCCGCCCTCCGACGACTGGGACCGGTTGTGCGAGAACGGCCCGCTGGCCCGTACGGCGCCGGACCTGGCGCTGGCGCTGTCGGTGCTGGCCGGGGACCCGTCGCTGGCCCAGGCGTGGCGGTCAGGCCGGCGGGAGGAGCCGCGCCCGCCCATGTTGCGCTCGGTCTGGGCCGACGACGACAAGGTGTGGGAGCCGCAGCCGCCGTCCGACGGCCCGGAGCCGTTCGACCTGCGGGTGGCCTACGCCCCGCAGCCGCTGCCCGCGGGCATGACCGTGGACAAGGAGTTCCAGGCCGCCGTACGCGCGGCGAGCGAGACGTTGCGCGTGGCCGGGCACACGGTGGTCGAGCACACCCGCAAGCTGCCCGGCTGGCTGGGCCCGGCGTCGGTCGCGGCGTGGCTGGTCAGGACCGCGGCGGCGGCGGACGGCCTGGACAGGAGCCGGCTGGAGCGGCGTACGCGGGCGCTGAGCCGCGCGGGCCGGGCCCTCGGCGCGCTCAAGCTGGACGGCGCGAGCGGCCGGGAGCGCTGGAGCGGCTACGGCGCCGACCAGTGGTTCGGCAACGCCGACGCCATGGTCATGCCCGCCCTGGCCGCGATCCCGCCCATGGCCGACCGCTGGGGCAGGCGCGGTTTCGTGCGCAACACGGTGACCAACGTCAGATACGCCCCCGCCACCGGCGCGTGGAACATGTGCGGCTGGCCCGCGATCACCGTGCCGATCGCCACCCATTCGACCGCGCTGCCCATCGCGGTGCAGGTCATCGCCCCGCCCGGCGGCGAGCCTCATCTGCTCGGCCTGGCGGCCCAGTTGCAGGCCGCCCACCCGCCGCTCCGCCCGCCGGGTCTCGGTTTCTGACGACCGGCCCTTCCGGAGGGGCCGGTGGGGACCACAACGTCCCCCGGTCTGAGCCGGGGGACGCCGTGACGGGGACTGTCAGATGCCGATCGGGTGCCAGACGGTCTTGGTCTCCAGGAACCGGGTCATCCGCCCGAGCCCGGGGTCGGCCGTCCACTCCTCCGGCGCGGGCCGCAGCACGCGCTTGAGGTTTTCCGCCGCCGCCTGCTCGCACCGCAGCGCGAGATCGGCGTCGTCGACCCCGGTCAGGTCGAGCCCGTTGACGTCCATGTGGGCGGCCAGCCAGGGAGCCAGCTCGGCCTGCGACCCGGTGAGGATGTTGACCACCCCGCCCGGCAGGTCGGAGGTGGCCAGCACCTCGGCCAAGGTGATCGCCGCGAGCGGGGACGGCTCGGAGGCCACCACCACGCACGTGTTGCCGGTGACGATCACCGGGGCGACCACCGACACCAGTCCGAGCAGGGGATCGGCGGGCGCCACCACGGCCACCACGCCGGTCGGCTCGGGCGACGACAGGTTGAAGTACGGGCCCGCCACCGGGTTGGCCGCACCGTGCACTGCGGCGATCTTGTCGGACCACCCCGCGTACCAGACCAGCCGGTCGACCGTCGCGTCGACCCGCTCGGCCGCCGCCCGCTTGCCGCCGCCGAGCTCCTCGACGAACTGGCCGCGCCGGCCCTCCAGCATCTCGGCCACGCGGTAGAGGATCTGCCCCCGGTTGTAGGGGGTGGCGCTCGACCAGCCGGGGAACGCCTTGCGGGCGGCCACCACGGCGTCGCGGGCGTCCTTGCGCGAGGCGCGCGAAGCGTTGGCGAGGAAGTCGCCCTTGGCCGAGGTCACCGGGTAGGACCTCCCACTCTCCGAGCGCGGGAACGCCCCTCCGATGTACAGCTTGTAGGTCTTTCTGACGGACAACCTACTCATCGCCGCGCCCCCTCCACGTGGACTCCTGCGACATCTGGACCTGCACGAAGACCTGGCCGCACCGGCTCACGCCGCAGCGGTGGGCGAACCAGCCGGTGCGCACGGGGCGCCCGACCCTGGCGAAGGCGTGCCCGTCCGCGGGCTGCACGCGACGGGCGCGGCGCAGCCCGCACCTGGAGCCGGGCCTGCGGCCCGGTTGGTGACGCTCACACATCGAGGTACGCCTCCAGCCCGTGCAGCCCGCCTTCCCTGCCGTAGCCGGACTCCTTGTAGCCGCCGAAGGGCGAGGCCGGGTCGAACTTGTTGAACGTGTTGGCCCAGACGACCCCGGCCCTGAGCCGGTCGGCCATCCACAGGATGCGCGAGCCCTTCTCCGTCCAGATGCCGGCGGACAGCCCGTACGGGGTGTTGTTGGCCTTCTCGACGGCCTCGGCGGGCGTGCGGAAGGTCAGCACGGACAGCACGGGACCGAAGATCTCGTCCCTGGCGATGCTGTGCGACTGCGCGACCCCGGTGAAGACGGTGGGCGGGAACCAGAAGCCCTTGTCCGGCAGCTCGCAGGACGGCGACCAGCGCTGCGCGCCCTCGCTCTCGCCGAGGTCGCTCAGCGAGCGGATCTTCGCGAGCTGCTCGGCCGAGTTGATCGCGCCGATGTCGGTGTTCTTGTCGAGCGGGTCGCCCAGCCTGAGCGTGCTCAGCCGCCTGCGCAGCGCCTCCAGCACCTCATCGTGGACGGACTCCTGCACCAGCAGCCGGGACCCGGCGCAGCACACGTGGCCCTGGTTGAAGAAGATGCCGTTGACGATGCCCTCGACGGCCTGGTCGACGGCGGCGTCCTCGAACACGATGTTGGCCGCCTTGCCGCCCAGCTCCAGGGTCAGCTTCTTGTCGGTGCCCGCCACCGCGCGCGCGATGACCCGGCCCACCTCGGTGGAGCCGGTGAAGGCCACCTTGTTCACGTCGGGGTGGCCCACCACGGCGGCGCCGGTCTCGCCCGCGCCGGTCACGATGTTGACCACGCCCGGCGGCAGGTCGGCCTGGCGGCAGATGTCGGCGAAGGCCAGCGCGGTCAGCGGCGTCGTCTCGGCCGGTTTGAGCACCACCGTGTTTCCGCAGGCCAGCGCGGGAGCGATCTTCCAGGCGAGCATGAGCAGCGGGAAGTTCCACGGGATGACCTGCCCGGCGACGCCGAGCGGCCGGGCGCCGCCGAACCCCGCATAGGCCAGCTTGTCGGCCCACCCCGCGTAGTAGAAGAAGTGGGCTGCGACCAGCGGCACGTCCACGTCGCGCGACTCGCGGATGGGCTTGCCGTTGTCGAGCGACTCCAGCACGGCCAGCTCGCGAGCGCGCTCCTGAATGATCCGCGCGATCCTGAACAGGTATTTCGCCCGCTCAGCGCCGGGCAGCTCGCTCCAGGCCCCGAACGCCTTGCGCGCGGCCCGCACGGCCCGGTCGACGTCGTCGGAGGTCGCCGTGGCCACCTCGGCCAGCTTCTCCTCGGTCGCGGGGTTGATGGTCTTGAAGGGGGTGCCGGAGCCGTCGGCGAACTCGCCGTCGATGAACAGTCCGTACGACGGCTTGATGTCGACGACGTCGCGCGACTCGGGCGCGGGGGCGTACTCGAAGATCGCCATCATCAGTCCAGGGTGAAGTAGTCGGGGCCGGCGTAGCGGCCGGTGGCCAGCTTCTGGCGCTGCATGAGCAGGTCGTTGAGGAGCGACGACGCGCCCAGCCTGAACCACTCCGGCGTCAGCCAGTCGTCGCCGGCCGTCTCGTTGACCAGCACCAGGTTCTTGATGGCGTCTTTGGTGGTGCGGATGCCGCCGGCCGGCTTGACCCCCACCTGGCGGCCGGTCGCGTCGCGGAAGTCGCGCACCGCCTCCAGCATGATCAGCGTCACCGGCGGGGTCGCCGCCGGCGACACCTTGCCCGTCGAGGTCTTGATGAAGTCGGCGCCGGCCAGCATCGCCAGCCAGGACGCCCGCCGGACGTTGTCGTAGGTGGCCAGCTCCCCGGTCTCGAGGATCACCTTCAGGTGGGCCGCCCCGCAGGCCGCCTTCACCGCGACGATCTCTTCGTACACCTTCAGGTAGCGGCCGGACAGGAACGCGCCCCGGTCGATCACCATGTCGATCTCGTCGGCGCCCGCCGCCACCGCGGCCGCGGTCTCGCCGACCTTGACCTCGAGCGAGGAGCGGCCGCTCGGGAACGCGGTCGCCACCGAGGCGACCTTGACCCCGGCACCGCCGAGCGCCTCGACCGCGACCGGGACGAGGTCGGGATAGACACAGACGGCCGCCACCTTGGGTGCGCCGCCGCCGGGCCGCACGGCCTTGGTGCACATCGCGCGCACCTTGCCGGCCGTGTCGGCCCCTTCCAGCGTGGTCAGGTCGACCATCGAGATGGCCAGGTCGATGGCCCGCGCCTTGGCCGTGGTCTTGATCGAACGGGTGCCCAGCATGGCCGCCCGCTGGTCCGCGCCGACCCGGTCGACACCGGGCAGGCCGTGCAGGAATGCTCGCAACGCGGTGTCGGACGAAGCGACGTCCGTGAGCGAGGTAGTCACAGTTGACACCATCACAGCATCGCCGACCAGGGCCTCCAGCTCCAAACCAGACCACCTTAGGGCGATCGTGCCCCAGGTCCTAGGTACGCCTGGCGTGTCCGCTTACCAGAGATAAGGCATCCACCCGATGTGAGGGGCGGGGCCTTAGCACGAGTCTTAAAGGTGTCAGGAAGAAGCACGAAAAAGCAGGAGACACCGTGAATCCCGAGATCGAGTACGAGCTCATGAAGAACCACGCCAGCGAGCTGCGCAGGACGGCCGCCGAGCACCGGCGCGTACGCGAGGCGCAGCGGGCGAACAAGGCCGGGCGCCGGTCGATCTTCGGCAAGCGCCGTTCCTCATGACCGCCCCACGAGTGCCCGGCCACATCCTCCCTCGTGGCCGGGCCTACGTACCCCCATGAACGAGCGTAAAGACGTCGAAAGCAACCGATAAGGCATGACATGCTGGATGACATGCGGGGACGATCGGTCAGTCCCGTCTTCGTCGGGCGGCAGGAGGAGCTGAAGGCCCTCTCCGAGACGTTCGACGAGGCGCTCAAGGGCACGGTGACGGCCGTCCTCATCGGCGGCGAGGCCGGGGTCGGCAAGACCCGGCTCGTCCACCGCTTCGCCGAGCACTGCGCCGCCGGAGGCGCGCACGTGCTGTACGGCGGCTGCGTCGAGCTGTCCACGGAGGGCCTGGCCTACGCGCCCTTCACCGCCGCGCTCCGGCAGCTCGTCAGGGAGCGGGGGCCCGGCACGGTGACCGGGCTGCTCCCCGACGGGGCCGAACGCGACCTCGCCCGGCTGCTGCCCGAGTTCGGGGAGTTCAACGGCGACGGCGAGACCGACGCCGGCCGCGCGAGGCTCTTCGAGCAGTTCCTCACCCTCCTCGAACGCCTCGCGGCCGGCCGTCCCACCATCCTCGTCATCGAGGACATCCACTGGGCCGACAGGTCCAGCCGCGACCTCATCGCCTTCCTCAGCCGCAACCTGCACACGCCGCAGGTCCTCATCGTCATGACCTACCGCTCCGACGACCTGCACCGCCAGCACCCGCTCAGACCCGTGCTGGCCGAGCTGGGCCGGGTCAACGGCGTGCACCGGCTCGACCTGCCCCGCCTGTCGAGGGACGAGGTCGCCCAGCAGATGACCGGCATCCTCGGCGAGGTCCCCCAGTACGCCAAGGTGCAGAAGGTCTACGAGAGCAGCGAGGGCATCCCGCTGTTCGTCGAGGCCCTGCTGGACGGCGGCGAGGACCGCACGGTCCCCGACTCCATGCAGGACCTCATCCTCAGCGCCGTCGAACGCCTGCCCGAGGAGACCCAGCGCGTGCTGCGCGTCGCCGCGGCCGGCGGCACCAGGGTCAGCCACGCGCTGCTGGCCGCCGTGAGCGGGCTGTCCGACATCGAGCTGGAGACCGCTCTGCGCCCCGCGATCGCGGGCAACGTGCTGCAGATCGCCGACAACCGCGCCTACGTCTTCCGCCACTCCCTGATCCGCGAGGCCGTCCACGACGAGCTGCTGCCCGGCGAGCACCAGCGCCTGCACGCCAGGTACGCCGAGGAGATCTCCAAGGACCGCAGGCTGGTCCCGCCCGGCCGTGCCGCCGTCGAGCTGGCCCACCACTGGTACGGCGCCCGCAACGACCAGTGGGCGCTGATCTCCGCCTGGGAGGCGGCGCAGAAGTCGTTCAAGGCGTACGCCTACACCGAGGCCGTCCCCCTGCTCGAACGCGTCCTCATGTTGTGGGACCGCGTGCCCGACGTGGCCGAGCTCATCGGCGCCGACCACACCGCCGTGCTGGAACGGGCCTCCGAGGCCGCCAACGCCGGCGGCGACGTCGACGCGGCACTCAAGTTCGTCAAGGGCGCGCTGTGCGACCTGGACGAGGCCGCGGAGCCGGCGCGGGTGGCCCAGCTGATCGTGCGGCGGGCCGGCATCAAGAACTCCAAAGGGCACCCGGGGGTCATCGACGACCTCAGGCACGCGCTGCGGCTCGTCCCCGAGAACAGCCTCGACTGGGCCGAGGTCGTCACGCCGCTGAGCCGCCACCTCATGCTCAGAGGCGCGATCACCGAGGCGGGCGAGCTGATCGCCGACGGCCTGCGGCTGGTCAGGGAGCACGGCGAACGGAGCCTCGAAGCCGACCTGCTGATGAACCTGGCGCTCGGCCACTCGCTCAACGGCGAGCTGGAGTCCACGATCATGGTCAACGAGCAGGCCCTGGAGCTCGGCAGGGCAGCGAACGCCGGCCGCATCATCACCAGGGCCATGGGCAACAACATCGACGCCCTGACCGACATGGGCCGCGACGACGAGGCCCTGCGCATGGCGGAGGACGGCTGGCGGCTCGCCAAGCAGTACGGCAGGCTGCGCGGCAGCGGCCTGTTCATCCTGAACAACCGGGCCGAGGTGCTGGAGTCGCTCGGCCGCTGGGACGAAGCCATCGAGGTCGTCGAAGCCGCGCTCGGCCACGGGCCCGTCCTGCGCACCCGGTACGCCCTGCTGCGGGTGCGCGCCGACATCGCGCTGGCCAGGGGCGAGCTGGAGCTGGTCGAGGGCATCCTGTCGGAGATCGGCCTGCTGAAGCAGCGCCCGGAGGAGTTCGTCCAGGACATCACCAACAACGCCCGCCTGCTCATGCGCTGGCACCTCGCCAAGGGCGAGCCGGGCGCCGCCCTGGGCGTGGCCGAGGAGGTGCTGTCACGTCCCCAGCAGTCGAGCAAGGCCATGCTCGGCTGGCGGCTGCTCGCCCTGCTGCGCACGGTCTGTGACGCCACCGAGCCCGCCGAGCCCGCCGCGGCCGAGGGGATCGCGGCCGTGCGCCGACAGGCCGCCGACGTCGCGGCCGAGTTGTCGGTCATCGGGCCGGTCGTGGAGGCGTACCGGCTGTCGTACTGGGGCGAGTTCGACGCCGCGGCGGCGGCCTGGGAGCGGCTCCACCGCCCGCACAACCAGGCCAAGGCACTGCTGCAGGCGGCCGCCGTGGTCGCGCGCGGCGGCGACCGCGAGGGGGCGGCCGCGCGGCTGAAGACGGCGCTGCCGCTGGCCGAGGCGCTGCGCGCGACGCCGCTCGTCGAGGAGATCGAGGCGCTGTCCCGCCGCGTGGGCGGGCTCTCGCAGGGTCAGGAGCAGTCGGAGCTGCTGACGCCGCGCGAGCTGGAGGTGCTGCGCCTGGTCACCCAGGGCCGCACCAACCGGGACATCGCGGCCGAGCTGTTCATCTCGGCGAAGACGGTGAGCGTGCACGTGTCCAACATCCTGGCCAAGCTGGGCGTGACCACCCGGGGCGAGGCGGCCGCGGCGGCCCACCGGCGGTCCCTGCTGGCACCGTAGCCTTCCGGGGCGGCTCGGCCAAGGACACGGCTTAGGGGGCGGCTCGGCCAGGGACACGCCCTCAGGGGGCGGCTCGGCCAGCGACACGACAGCCTCAGAGGAGCGGCTCGACCAGGAGAACGACGCCGAACACCGCGAACGCCGCGGCGGCGCCGTACCTGATGACCTTCTCGGGCAGGTGCCTGCCCATCATCCGCCCCACGACGATGGCCAGCGCGTCCGCCGCCACCATGCCGACCGTCGAGCCGATCCAGGTGCCGACCCAGCCGTGCTGCGTCGCCAGCGTGATCGTGGCCAGCATCGTCTTGTCGCCCAGCTCGCTCAGGAAGAACGCCACCGTCACCGCGATCAGTGCGTTCCTGGTGGTGCGCCGGGCCTTCTGCGCCTCGTCCTCGGTCAGCTCGTCTCCGCGCAACGTCCACACCGCGAACCCGAGGAAGGCCAGCCCGGCCACCACGGAGATGGCCGTCGTCGGCAGGGCGTCGCCGATCAGGCCGCCCACGGCGACACTGAGCAGGTGCACGACGGTCGTGGCGATCGTGATGCCCAGGAGCACGGGCCACATCTTGAAACGGGTCGCGAACGTCATCGCCATCAGCTGGCTCTTGTCGCCGAGCTCGGCCACGAAAATGACGCCGAGACTGATCCAGAACGCTTCCAACGGTCCTCTTCCGCGCGACCAGGCCGGAAGCGAAAGCCCGGGGAGATGCGGGCACGGCTTCGGCCCGGCAGCGACTTGTCGCATGACTGCCAGGCCGAAGGTCTCGTCCGCCCGTCTGAGGCCCGTGTGACCGGGCGCGGTGAAGCGCCAGTGTGTCGATCACACGATTGGGACTACTCCCCTTCGGTAATTCCGACACACCATAACAGACCGGATCGGGCCGCTATTCCCCGAGGGCGCAACCGACCAGCACCGGCTCGTTGACCAGCGTGACCCCGAACTTCTCGCGCACCCCGTCGCGCACCTGCCTGGCCAGCGCCAGCAGGTCGGCGGTGGTGGCGCTCCCCGTGGGATTGGTGAGGGCCAGCGTGTGCTTGGTCGAGATGCGTACGGGCCCGAGCTCGTAACCCTTCGGGAAGCCGGCCTGCTCGATCAGCCAGGCAGCGGGCACCTTGACCGATGCGTCGGGCAGGTCCCATCGCGGATGGCCCGGAGCGCGCACCGCCAGCGCTTCCGCCTGCTCGGCCGTGAGGACGGGGTTGGTGAAGAAGGACCCTGCGCTGCGCGTGTCGGGGTCGCCAGGGTCGAGCACCATGCCCTTGCCCCGCCGCAGCTCCAGGACCGCCTCACGCGCCCGGGCGAGCGGCACCCGGCTCCCCGGCTCGGCCCGCAGCCGGCCGGCCAGCTCCGCGTACGCCAGCGGGCCGGACAACTCGGAGACATCCAGCGCGTACGTCACCGCGAGCACCACGTGCCGCGCCAGATCCCGCTTGAAGACGCTGTCGCGGTAGGAGAAGCCGCACTTCCGCGCCTCCAGGTCGACCACCTGCCGGGTGCGCCGGTCGTAGGCGCGCACGCACCTGATGGTCTGGGCGACCTCCTGGCCGTACGCGCCGACGTTCTGGATGGGGGTCGAGCCGACCAGACCCGGGATGCCGGACATGCACTCGAGGCCCGACCAGCCCTCTGCCACGGCGCGGGCGACCAGCGGGTCCCAGTCTTCGCCCGCCTCGACGGTGACCAGCACCTGCTCGCCGTCGCGCGAAACGGTCACGCCCTGGGTGGCGACCTTGATGACCAGCCCGTCGAAACCCTCGTCGGCCACCACGACGTTGCTGCCCCCGCCGAGCACCAGGGTGGGCACGGCGTTCCTGTCGGCCTCGGCCACCAGGGAGACGAGTTGCTCCGCCGTGAACGCCTCGGCGAAATCGCGGGCGGGCCCGCCCAGGCCCAACGTGGTGTACGGCGCGAGCATCTCCATGGGCCCACAGCCTACTAACGGGCGATCCGCCCGACAGACCGCCGCTACGCCCCGAACCGGCCATGAAGGCGGCCAGGCGGGATGGTTTCCCGCCAGGACACGGGCCGCCGCGGGACTCCCGCCGGGCCCGACCCGCAGAACCGTCAGGCGGAGGCGTGCAGGAGGCGGAGCACCCCGTCATAGTTGCGCCGCGACTCCCGCTCCAGATAGTCGCCGG
The DNA here is from genome assembly GCF_039880665.1 of Nonomuraea sp. B5E05. Lineage (NCBI taxonomy): Bacteria > Bacillati > Actinomycetota > Actinomycetes > Streptosporangiales > Streptosporangiaceae > Nonomuraea > Nonomuraea sp. B5E05. Next base: position 43,288 of record NZ_JBDPMJ010000018.1, on the reverse strand, counting down.
GCACCTCGTGCCGGCCGAGGCGCTCCACGGGCGGCCGGTCGCGGGGCACGAGCAGGGTGCCGTGCAGGGCGAGCGAGAGCTCCAGGTCGGCGTTCCTGCCGTGACGGGCGTCCTCGGGCAGCGCTCCGAGCGCCGGCGACCGGCGTACCGCCATGAGGTCTCCGGTGAGCGCCCGCACCCGGCCCGGCCCTGCCTCGCGCCAGTTCCGGCCGTCGCCGAGCGGTTCCGCACCCCACCAGCCGGCCGCGACGGCGCCTTCGGCGATGGCCGCGATCAGCGGGGTCAGCGCGTCGCCGCGCAGCACGGTGGTCGTCTCCATCAGTACGTGGACCTCGGACGTATCGAGCCGCAGCAGCTTGGCCCGGCTCTCGCCCCAGGTGGCGGTGCCGCCGCGCCAGTGCGGCCGCTCGGCGACGTGCCAGGTGGCGATCCGGTCGGGCCGGCGGCGGGCCAGGTCGTCCAGCATGTTGCCGGCGCCGTCGACGTTGCCCAGGTCGAGGGCGAGCACCCGGGCCCGCGTGTGGTCGATCAGCGACTGCACGCACCGCTGCACGTCCTCGGGCCAGCCGTCCACGAGCAGGCCCACGCTCGTGGTGACGTCCGCGGTCTCGACGCGCTGCCGCTCGGTGTTGACGCCCAGGTCGTCGAGGCGGCTGGTGGCCAGCGAGGCGTCCCAGGTGCGCTGGGCGTGCAGCATGCCGTCGCGCTCGTCGTCGCCGTGCTGGCCGGGGTCACCGGAGAAGCCCAGCTCGGCGGCGGGGTTCTGGCGTGCGTGCGTGCCACGCGGCTTGGTCCCGGCCGTGCCGACACCGGTCGCCGCCGCGCCCGGGCCGCCTGCGGTGTCGCGGCCGGAGCCTGAGGTGCCCGCCACGTCCTCGATGCGCGGGGGCCGGAGATGGCCAGGGGGTTTGGCGTCGGTGACGGCGGAGACGGGGATCGATCGGACCGTGGGCCAGACTTCTCGCGCGGCTTCAGACATACCGTCACGGAGTACCCGAAAGCGGGCCGACTTATCATCCCGGCCCGCCGAGGTTGCGGGCCGACTCGTCACCCCGGCCCGCCCGGGCTCAGGTCAACTGCACCACCGCACGCGCCTTGGACAACACCTGTGCCTCGCCCGACCTGGCGACGAGCCCGACGACCACCCGCTTGTCCTCGAGTTTCTCCTCGATCACGCCGCTGACCGTGATCGTGGCGCCCTGGTCGTCATCGGGCACGACCACCATCGACGAGAACCGCACGCCGTAGTCGACCACCGCCCCGGGATCTCCCGCCCAGTCGGTGACGAACCGGCCGGCCTGCGCCATCGTGTACATGCCGTGCGCGATCACGTCGGGCAGCCCGACCATCTTGGCGAACCGCTCGTTCCAGTGGATCTGGTTGAAGTCGCCGGAGGCCCCGGCGTACATGACGAGGTTGGAGCGGCGCACGTGGTAGTCGACGGGGGCGAGCTCCTGGCCGACCTCGACCTGGTCGTACTTCACCGTGGCGGTCATCAGGCGGCCCCTCCGCGCTCGACGATCGTGTTGTAGGTGACGCAGACGGGCTCGCCCTCGACGGTCGTCACGTCGCTGCGCACGGTCAGCAGCTCGTTGCTGCCGGCGGTGCGGATGTCGGTGATCGTCGCGGTCGTGACCAGCTCGTCGCCGGCGATGACGGGACGTACGTACTCGAAGCGCTGCTCGCCGTGGACGACCATGGCGAAGTTGAGCCCCAGGCCGGGGTCGGCGAGCGCCTCGCCGCCGCTCTGCAGGCTGAAGACGATCGGGAACGTCGGCGGCGCGATCACGTCGGGGTAGCCGGCGGCCTGCGCGGCCGCTTTGTCGCGGTAGAGAGGGTTGTTGTCGCCGATCGCGGTGGCGAACTCCCTGATCTTCACCCGGCTGACCTCGTAAGGGGCGCTGGGCGGATAGCTCCGGCCCACGAAGTCACGGTTCAAGGCCATCGGTGGCTCCTCGTATGTGTCCAGCCGAGCGCTGCTGAGGGCGACGCTAACAGAACAACGTTCGGCTGTCGCGGGAGATGGCCGTGATTTTGCCGGGGTGCGAACACGACGAACCGGCGCCCTGCGAAGGGGACGCCGGCTGTGCGATGGAGCGTGTGGAGGGCCGAGGCCCCCTGCCCGGTGCGAACCTAGCGGGTCTCGCGGTGCGCGCGGTGGCAGCGGCAGTTGGGGCAGTATTTCTTCAGCTCAAGCCGATCCGGGTCGTTGCGCCGGTTCTTCCGCGTGATGTAGTTGCGGTGCTTGCACTCCTGGCAGGCCAGCGTGATCTTCGGCCTAACGTCGGTGGCAGCCACTTGGGAGTGCCTTTCTACGTTCGGGACATGGACACACCCGTGCCCAGGCCGTCGACCTGGGATTGGGCAGTAGCGGAGGCCGGACTTGAACCGGCGACACAACGATTATGAGCCGTTTGCTCTGCCTGACTGAGCTACTCCGCCTTTGAGCCGGTTAGCAACACCGGCCACCGTAGAGAATACCCGACGTGGCGAGCACATCAGCAACTCGCTCCATCGGGCGGGGTCTCTAGTATGCCTCAGCAACCTCGGCTACCGAAATCCGGAGCCCCGGGAAGAGGGGTCGCGTAGGGGGCTCGTGCGTCACCAGCGACGATAGACCTCCTCCGCCCACCCATACAAGTCTGATATGTCTACGATCTCCCCGTCGTCGGCGACGACCGTGCCCCGGTAGCAGCCGAACGCCTGCGCCTCCCTGCTGCGCATGTACCCCATCCTGCGCACGTCGGACTTCCTGACATGCTCGGGGACGAACTCCAGGTCCACCCGCTCGCCTGTGACCCGCCAGGGCGCGTGCCAGTCGGAGGTGTCGTACCGCCAGACCAGCTCCTCGCTGATCTTGTGGACGTGGCCGTCCAGGATGAGCGCGTTCTCCACGCTGCCGGTGCCGTCGGTCCACTTGCCGCCGATCTGCACGGCCACGTCACGCCCGCCAGGCCGGCCGGCGGCGGCGCCCCAGTTCCAGAGGATGTCCGAGGGCCAGCGGCCCCGGCCCAGGTCGAGGGTGGCCAGCGCGTCGCCGGTCGTGAACGTGTACGTCCTGCCGTTGACGCGTACGGTGCCCTCGGCGGGCCGGCCGACGTCCTTGACGGTGTACTGGAAGCGCCGCGACGACCACGGCACGACCAGCGACAGGCTCTCCCTGTCCGGGACCCGGTGCACCAGGACGTCCGCCTCCATCTCGGCCGACTTGAGCCGCAGCCGCGTCCCCGCGGCCGTCTCGTCCACGCTGATGCGCACCGGCCCGGCGCCGATCCGCACGCTGCCCTCCCCGCAACGCTCGGAGAAGGAGACCTTCCTCGCGGGCACGAGCAGGCCCCGGCTGGCGACCTGCTCGCCGGTGCGCCGGTCCAGGAACCAGGCCGACTCGCCCGCCAGGTAGTCGAGGCTGCTCGCGCTGAACGCGAACACCTGCCCGGGGCTGGTCACGCACCAGTAGTCCCAGCGCATGGTCCGGCCCCAGCCGCGGAGGTTGGCCCGGTGCAGCGGGACCCGGCTCCAGCCGATGGCCGCCGGGTTGAGCCGCCCGTCAGGCAGGCACAGGTCGACCCGCGCGGTGATCTCCCGTTCGCTGACGGCGTGCGGACTCGTCTGCATGGTGCTCCCCGTCATCGCCCCAGCCCCACGCTGAGGTACTTGTAGTCCAGGTAGTCGGACACGCCGAGGCTGCCGCCCTCGCGCCCGTAACCGCTGTTCTTGACCCCGCCGAACGGTGCCTGGGGCGGGGCCAGCGGCCCGCCGTTCACGGTGACCATGCCGAACCGCAACTCCTCGGCCACGCGCACGGTCCTGGTCAGGTCGGACGTCCACACGTAGGCGGTCAGCCCGTACGGCGTCGCGTTCGCCCTGGCCACCACGCCCTCGACGTCCTCGAACTCGATCACCGGAGCGACCGGGCCGAACGTCTCCTCCCGGCACACGAGCATGTCGTCGGTGACCCCGGCCAGCACGGTGGGCGGGTAGAACGTGCCGGGCCGGTCGAGCGGCCGCCCGCCGGTCAGCGCCCTGGCCCCGCCCGCCAGCGCGTCGTCGACGTGCCGGGTCACCTTGGCCAGCGCGGCGGCGTCGATGAGCGGGCCCATGTCGACGCCGGGGGTGACGGCCTCGGCGTGGCCCACCAGCGCCGCGGTGAACTCCGCGGCCACGCGGCGGTGCACGAAGACGCGGTTGGGCGACGTGCACGCCTGCCCGGCGTTGAGAAACTTGCTGCGGGCCACCGCGGCGGCCGCGGCGACCGGGTCGGCGTCGGGGAAGACGAGCACGGGCGCGTGCCCGCCGAGCTCCACGCTCATCCGTTTGACGTCGTCCGCGCTCTGCCTGATGAGCTCCTTGCCGACCTCGGTCGAGCCGGTGAAGGAGACCTTGCGCACCCGCCGGTCGGCCATCACCGCCTCGGCGAAGCGGGCGGGTTCGGAGGTCGGCACGACGTTGAACACGCCCGGCGGCAGGCCCGCCGCGGCGAACGCCTCGGCCGCGGCGATCGCCGACAGCGGGGTCAGCTCGGCGGGCTTGAGCACCACCGTGCACCCGGCGGCCAGCGCCGGGCCCAGCTTGCGCGTGATCATCGAGACGGGGAAGTTCCACGGCGTGATGCCGGCCACCACCCCCACCGGCTCGGGCATCAGCCAGATGCGGTTGCCCTCGGCGGCGCCCGGGACCGTCTGCCCGTAGACGCGGCGGGCCTCCTCCGCGGCCCAGAGCAGGTGGTCGGCCCCGGACCGTACCTCGGCGACGGCCTCGGCGAGCGGCTTGCCCTGCTCGGCGGTCACCGTCGCGCCGATCGCCTCGGCGCGCCCGGCCAGCTCGTCCGCCGCGCGGCGCATGAGGACGGCCCGCTCGTGGGCGGGCAGGGCACGCCAGAGCGGCAGCGCGGCGGCCGCGGCGTCGACCGCCCGGCCGGCCAGCTCCGGTCCGCAGTCGGCGACCTCGGCGATCGCCGCTCCCGTGGCGGGGTCGTGGACGGTGAACGTCCGCCCGTCGGGCGCCGCGTGCCATGAGCCGCCGATCAGCGCGCCTCGCCTCGTGTCAGCCGTCTCCATCTGTCTCCCGCATCCCGTCGATCAGTGCTTGCATGGCGGCCTTCTCGTGTGCGTGCTGTAACTTGCTGGCCAGCGCGATGTCGCCGGCCACCAGGGCGTCCCTGATGGCGACGTGCTCGGCGTGTGAGCGGGGCAGCCGCCAGGGCACCAGCCGGAAGCCGCGCTGGGCGGTCTCCGTCCTCGCCCAGAGCCCCTGCAACATGCGGTGGGTCAGCCTGCTGTGCTCGGTGTCGCACAGCAGCGAGTGGAACCGCCGGTTGAGCGTGGCGAACGCGGCCACGTCGCCCTCACGGGCGGCCACCTCGCCGCGGGCGAGCACCTCGTCGACCTCCGCCAGCCGCGCGCCGGTCAGCCGCTCGCCGCTCAGTTCCAGCGCGAGCGCCGTCAGCGCTGCCCGCACGCTGTAGAGCTCGCGTACGTTCTCCACGGTGAACGCCGCCACCACCGCGCCCACGTGCGGCCGCTCCACCAGCCACTCTTCCGAGCAGAGCTGTTTGATGGCCTCGCGCACCGGCGTCTCGCTGATGCCGACGGCCTCCGCCACCACCCGGGTGATGATCTTCGTTCCCGGAGCCGCCTCGCCGGTCATGATCAGATGCTTGATGTGCTCCGCCGCCAGATCGGCCTTGGTACGGAAACGGGAACGCGGTTCGGCCATGTCGACAGCCCTTCAGACCTGCTGGACGGTGAGCGGCTCGATCGCCGCGTAGTCCAGCTCTACACCGAGTCCAGGACCATCCGGAACGCCTACCAGACCGGAGGAGTCGGGCAGCAGCGGCTTGGTCAGCATCGTGTGGAAGACCTCCGGGACGATCACCGGCGGATCGTAGGGGTACTCCAGCCAGTCGCAGTTCGGCAGCGACGCGCAGAGCTGCAGGTTGCCGGCCACGCCCAGCCCCGTGGCCCACGCGTGCGGGATCACCCGCCGCTGCCTGGCCGCCGCCATCGCGCCGAAGTCCCGCAGGGCGCCGATCTCCTCGCTCTCGTTGGCGTCCGGCTGGAAGATGTCGAAACAGCCGTCCTCCAGCATGCGTACGAGCTGGCCGATGCCCCGGTTGTGCTCGCAGCCCGCGATGGGAATCGGCGAGGCGGCGGTCAGCTCGCACAGCGCCCGGTAGTCGTGCCGGGGCAGCGGCTCCTCCAGCCAGGCCACGTCCAGCGCGGCCAGCTCCCTGGCCGTCGTGAGCGCGCGTTCGTAGTCCCACACCAGACGGCTGCCGTCCGGCGCGTACCGCCAGCGGGAGGCCGCCTGGTTGGCGTCCACCATGATGGCCACATCAGGGCCGACCGCCTCGCGAACGGCCGCGACCTGCGCCACGTCCTCGGCGACGGTGGCGGCGTGCACCCGCAGTTTGATCCCCTGGAAGCCCTCCTCGACCACGCGCAGGCTGTCCTCCACCCGCTGCTGCGGGCTGCGGACCTCGCCGAAGCTCGCGTAGGCGCGCACCGCCCCCGAGTGCCCGCCCCACAACTTGTACAGCGGCTGCCCGCAGGCCTTGCCCACGGCGTCCCACACGGCCACGCCGACCACCCAGGGCCGGGGGAAGACGTATTCGGCGACGTACCTCAGCCGGTTGGCCACGTGGGTGGTCGCGAACGGGTCGAGGCCGAGGAGTTGCGGCCTGATCCAGCCGCGGATGGCCTCCAGCATCATCGGCCCGGTGCCGTGGCCCATGTCGCCGCCCGCCACGCCCACCACGCCCTCGTCGGTCTCGACCTCGACGACGACCGCCGACATGGCGCGGTGCGCACCCTCAGGGGCCCACGACGGGACGAACGGCCTCGGGTAGGGCATCTCGATGACCCGCCCCCGCACGTCTGTGATCCTCATCTGCCCTTCACCCCTTGGTCGCGCCGTCGGCGAGACCCTTGATCAGGTATTTCTGCACGGCCAGCGCGAAGACGACCACGGGCAGCACGGTGAGCACGCCCACCGCCGCCAGCGGCCCCCACAGCCCGCCCTTCTCGGTGTCGGCGGCGATGCCCGCGATCGCGACCGGGATGGTGACGGCCCTGTCGTTGGTGAGGATCAGCGCGAACAGCAGTTCCTCCCAGGCCAGGATGATGCAGAAGATCAACGTGGAGATCAGCCCGGTCAGGCTGGTGGGCACGATGATCCGCAAGAAGGCGCCGAACCGGGTGCAGCCGTCGATCATCGCCGCCTCCTCCAGTTCCGCGGGCAGGCTGCGGAAGAAGGCCCGCATCAGCCACACCACGTACGGCACCAGGAAGGTGACGTAGGCCAGGATCACGGTGATGTACTGGTCGGTCAGCCCGAGCTTCCTGGCCACCAGGAACAACGGCACGACCAGGGCGATGGGCGGCACCGCGCGGGAGGCCAGGATCAGCCCGCCGACCACGCCCGCTCCGCGCATCCTCATGCGCGACAGCGCGTACGCGGCCATCGACCCGGCCACCATCGAGATGGCCGACGCGCCGGCCGCCACGATCACCGTGTTGATCATGCGGGGCAGGATGCGGGCCTGCTCGAAATAGCTGACGTAGTTGTCGAGGGTCAGCTCGCTCAGCCAGCGCGGCGGGACGGTGAAGATGTCCTTCGGCAGCTTGAACGAGATGCTGACCATGTAGACGACGGGGAGCAGGAAGAGCAGCGTCACCAGGACGGCCCCGGCGATCGCGGCGTAGCGTCCCGCTGTTGACCTCACCATCGGTTCTCCAGGCGGTGGCTGACGCGGAACAGGACCATGGTCAGGAGCAGGGTCAGCACCAGCACGATCGTCGCCATCGAGGAGGCCGTGCCGAACTCCAGGCTCCTGAAGCCCTTCTCGTAGATGTAGAGGTTGAGCACGTTCGTGGCGTTGCCGGGGCCGCCCCTGGTGGCGGCCAGCGCGATGTCGAACATCTTCACCGCGCCCAGCCAGCGCACGATGAACGCGGCGGCCATCACCGGCACGAGCAGCGGCAACGTGATGTGGCGCAGCGTCTGCCAGCGGCCGGCGCCGTCGGACCGAGCGGCCTCGTACACGTCGCCGGGCAGCGCCATGATGCCGGCCGCGGCGATGAGCACGACGAACGGCGTCCACCGCCACGTGTCGATGATGATCACGCTGGCCATGGCGAGCGTCGGGTCCCCGATCCACTCGACCGGGCCGATGCCCACGAGCCCGAGCACGTAGTTGACCACGCCCCAGAGCGGGTCGAGCAGCATGCGCCACACGCCGCCCGCCACGACGGGCGCGACGACCATGGGGACCAGGAACAACGCGCGCAGCGCGCCCCGCCCCCGCCACTCGACGTTGAGCAGGAACGCGATGGCGAATCCGAGCACCATCTGCAGCGGCAGCGCGATCACCAGGTAGACGGCGGTGACCTTGAGCGACTCCAGGAAACCGGGGTCGTTCAGCACGGTCGCGTAGTTGCGCCAGCCCACCCAGCCGGTCGGCTGGAACGTGGCCAGGTCGAAGTCCGACAGGCTGACCCAGATCGTGTAGAAGATCGGGTAGAGGAGCATGCCGGCCAGCAACACCAGGGCCGGGGCCAGGAAGAACCAGGCGGTGCCCGGCTCTCCCAGCCGCACCCGTCTGGCGATCACTGCCCGTAGCCCTTGGACTTCAGCAGCTCGGTGATCTCCTGGGCGGCCTGCTGGACGGCCTGCTGGGAGGTGGCCTGGCCGGACATCGCGCGGCTGGTCTGCAGCGCCAGGATCTGCTGCACAGCGTCCGACTCAGGCAGGCGCGGACGCCACATCTGGCCCTTGCTGACGACCTCGTAGCCCGACTTGAGCGCTTCGTACACCGGCTTCGCCCACGCGGCGGGCGGGGTGCCGTCGAGCGTGGAGTTACGCGCGGGGAACGTGCCGAAGGCCTTGGCGGTGAACTTCTCGCCCTCCTTGGACGTGACCCACTGCAGCCAGGTCCAGGCGGCGGCCGGGTGCTTGGACTTCTTGGAGATGCCCGCCGTCCAGATGCCGCGGTGGGCGCCCGCGCCCGTCGTGCCCGCGGGCATCGTCGTGATGCCGACCTCGTCGGGCGAGAGCGTGGTGGTGTCCTTGTCGACGGCGGTGCCCTTGAAGACGCTGCCCCACATGAACATGGTGGCCGTCTTGCCCTGCCTGAACGCCTCCAGCGGCTCGTTGAACTGGTAGGTGCTCGCGCCGGGCGGCGCGTACTTGAGCAGGTCCACCTGCGTCTGGAGGGCCTTGACGCCGGTCTCGTCGTTGAAGGCGACCCGCATCTTGTCGTCGAGCAGCCGGCCGCCGCCGGAGTTGAGCACGGTCTGCCAGATGGTGGGGGTCAGCGGGTCCTTGGTGAAGTACGTGCCCACCGCCCACGCGTCGGTCTTGCCGTCGCCGTCGGTGTCCTGCACCAGCTTCTCGGCGTCCGCGAAATACTGGTCCCAGGTCGTCTCGGCGCTCGGCTCCTCGACCCCGGCCTTCTTGTAGAGGGTCTTGTTGTAGAACATGAGCAGCAGGTTCGACCGGACAGGCACGGCGTACTGCTTGTGCTCCCACTGCCCGGCCGCCAGCGGCGTGGGGTTGAAATCCGCCCAGTCATAGTCAGGAACGTTCCACTTGGCCAGCTCCGGGCCCTTGAGGTCGTAGAGCGCCCCGGTCTTGGCGAGCTGCGGCAGCCAGGGGTCGTCAGCCAGCACCGCGTCGTAGGTGGCCTCCGTGCCGGTGAGCTCCAGCATCGTCTTGGCGAGCTGGTCGTTGTACGGGACGCCGTCGACGGTGACCTTGATGTTCGGATATTTCTTGTTGAACTCGGGCACGAGCTGGTCCTGCCACTGTTTGGCGAACGCGTCGTTGGCGATGACGCGGATCGACACGGGGGCACCCGCGCTGCCGAGGCCGCCTCCGTCGGCCGGGATCTCCTCGGCGGGGGAGCCGCAGGCGGCGAGCGCCAGTGCGAGCGCGGAAGCCGTCGCGGCCAGCCGGATGTTCCTTGGCATGTGCCAGCTCCTTCGGGGGTGTTCGTTCCGGGGATGAAATTTCAGGCGGCGGGATCGATCGCGAGCTTCACGATGTCCCTGCCGTCGAGGGAGTAGCCGCCGCCGAGCGCCTCCAGGGCCTGCCTGGCCTTGGCCAGTGGGAGGCGGTGGCTGACGAGCTGGTCGAAGGGCGGGCCCGCGCGCTCCAGGAGGGCGAGCGCGCTGTGATAGCGGCGCTGCATGTCGGGGCCGGCGCCGTAGACGCCGGCGATCGTGAGGTCCCGCTTCAGCAGGTCGCTGTAGGGGTTGAAGGGGACGGCGCCGCGGTCGGTGAAGTTGCCCAGCTCCGCCAGCACGCCACCGTCGCCCACCAGCCCGACGGCCTCGACGAACGACTCGGGCGAGCCGGCCGTGCCGATCACGGCGTCGGCCGGGCGGCCCGTGCCGAGCGCGTCCAGGACCGCGCGCCTGCGTGCGGCCGGATCGTCCGCGCGGCCGAGGCCGACCACCTCGTCCGCGCCGAGCGCCCTGGCCAGCGCCAGCCGGGCCGGCGGCCCGCCGACCGCCACGACGCGCGCCGCGCCGGCCGCCCGGGCCGCCACCACCGCCATCAGCCCGATCGCGCCGACGCCCTGGACGACCACGGCCGAGCCGATCCTGACGCCGGCGCGTTCCACGCCGTGCAGCGCCACCGACAGGGGCTCCTGGAGCACGGCCGTCTGCGGGGGCAGGTCGGTCCGGTAGAAGACGGTGCCGGCGTTGGAGGCGTGCAGGTGGCTGGCGAAGCCGCCGGTGAGGTACGGCGGGCGGTCGGCGGGCGAGGCGAAGCCGTACGAGGGGCGGCGTTCGGGGCAGCTGCCCGGTCGCCGCCGCACGGTGCACTCGTAGCACCGGCCGCAGCTCAGGGACGGGAAGACGCCGACGCGGTCGCCGACGCGCACCGCTTCGCCCGCGTGGTCGGTCGTGACGCCCTCGCCGAGCGCGGCCAAGCGCCCGACGATCTCGTGGCCGAGCAGGGCGGGGAACCGGATGCTGGCCAGGCGGCCGCGGTAGATGTGCGCGTCGGTGCCGCACATGCCGCACAGCTCGACCTCCAGCAGGAACTCGCCGGGGCCGGGCTCGGGCAGGGCGTATTCGCGGACCTCCACGGCGCCGGAGGCGCTCATGACGATCGCCGCGCGCGCCGTCCCGCTCATCCCCGCCTCCGCATTCTGGATTCTATAGAATGCAGTTGAAGGTAGTTTGTCCGAATTTGACGGTCAAGGGGTTGCGGCAATGTTTCTCAGCGGCTCATCGGCCGGCATGACGGGCCGCCGCCGGGGTCAGGGCAACGAGAAACGCCCGGCTCCGCGGGTGCGGACCGGGCGTCTGTTCGGATGGCGAGCCCCCAAACGGAATCGAACCGTTGACCTTCTCCTTACCATGGAGACGCTCTGCCGACTGAGCTATAGGGGCCTGTCCGGCGCTGCGGACAGGTGTAACCATACACGGCGCTCAGCCCTGATGCGAACTTGTTCCGGCCTCCGCGGGGACCTCCGCGCGGCGCCGAGCGGGCAGCGCGACGACCTCGCACAGGTCGGCCAGATCGACGAGCATGGCCACCTGCGCGACCGAGGTGCAGTCGGCGATCAGGCACCCGTGCCTGCGCACGCGCAACACCTGCCGACCGGCCCTCATGGCCGGCAGGATCTCGTAGCCGTCGAGGCCGACCCATCGCCTGTCCATAGCCGCACACATTAGCCACCGGGTATCTCAATTTCCGGCCGCCACACGCGTCACCGGGCCGTACGCGGCGGGCGGTAGCGGTAGAAGCCGGCGAAGTCCTTCTTCTCGGCGATGTCGTCGACGCGCACGATCGCCCCGGTCTCGGGCGCGTTCATCATCGTTCCATTGCCCAGGTAGATGCCGACATGATGGGTTTTGACGGTCTTTTTGGTGATCTTTCCGAAGAACGCTAAGTCTCCCGGCTTCGGGGACTTCACCCGGCGCATCTTCCGTACGTGCGCGTCGGTGTTGCCCGGCCCCAGCACGTCTCTGCCGTGCGCCAGCGCGTACACCCATCTGGCCAGCCCCGAGCAGTCGAGGCCGCGCGTTCTGGCCGCCGGGCAGGGCTTGATCCTGCCCCGGTAACCCCTGCAGGTGCCCTTCGACGGGCCGGGCTCCTCGGCGTGGCCGCCACCCCACGAGTACGCGATGCCGTACCGCTCGATCTCGTAGGCGAGCTGGACGATCCTGGGCGGCAGGGACAGGTCGAGCGGCACCGAGGCCGTGGCGGTGAGCAGGATCAGCGCCGCCGCCACAACCAGCCGCCGCTTCATCCCAAACCCCCTTCAACACCGGGACTTGGGATTTATCCTGCCTTATCGCGCTTTCAGGGTGAGTTTCACTGAACCGACGGTCACGTTCATGCCGACCGTGCCCTTCGACTTCCTGGGCTTGGTGGTGAACACGAACGTCACCTTCTTCGCCCGCGGCAACTCCTCGATCCGGCACGACACCGCCGTCCCGCTGAACTTGCACGCCGGCGCCTCGACCACCCGCTGCCCGCCGAACGCGCGCCCCGACACCTTGATGTCCTTGACGGGATGCGGACCCGTGTTCGTCACGACGACCCTGTACGACGTCCGGCTCCGGGCCTCGCCCGAGACCATCACCTCGGCGGGCGGGTTGGCCAGCGCCTTGAGCTGGGACTCGCTGCCGTTGAACGCGTTCTGGCCGCCGGCCAGCGTGCCCTTGTCCGCCGACTGCCAGAACGTGTGCCTCTTCCAGCTCTTCGGCAGCGCACCGGGCTCGCTGCCCCAGCGGGCCAGCCAGAGGGGATTGGACGTGAAGGCGGCCGAGTTCCCCGTGCAGGTGCGCCACCAGCTCGTCGTGGTGTAGATGATCACGTGCCGCCCGGTCGCCCTGCGGTAGCGGACGGTGAAGTCCTTGATCCAGCCGACCATGTCCTTCGTCGACAGGCCGTAGCAGGAGTTCTTGCCGTTCTTGTCTTTGTACGGATTGTCCTCCACATCGAGGACCCCGGGCAGGGTTTGGCCGTCGCCGATCCAAGCGCCGCCATTTTGAAGGAAATAGTCGGCTTGAGTTGTCCCGTCGGATTCGTGCGGTTGCGCAAAGTGATAAGCACCGCGGAAGAGCCCTGCCTCCGCCGCGCCGCCGAACTGCGTGCCGAAACGCGGGTTGCGGTAGTCGGCCCCCTCGGTGGCCTGCACGAACGCGAACTTCCCGCCCCCGGAGGCCACGCTCTCCCAGTCGATGTCACCGGTCCAGTTGCTGACGTCGACCCCGGGAACGCCGTCGGCGGCCTCGGCGACTCCCGTCATACCCGTCGCCAGAACGACCGCTGATAACCACAGACGTTTCACGCCGGAGATCCTTCCGGAGCCATACACAAATGTGCAAGTCCGGCAATATCCACGTTCTTCGACGTATCAACTGAAATGACCGGCCCCAGCGCGAGCGGCCGCGCCGCCGCCGTCCACTGCCGCCAGCGCTCGTCATCGACCTCGGCGTCATGGTGGATCGTGTGCCGCACCCGGCGCTCGTACCGGCTTCTCGCGACGTGGGGCGGCACCTCGCACCAGACCTCGCGCACCCCCGCGGGCGGGACGCCCGCGCGGTCGAGCCCGGCCAGCACCACGGGACGCAGCGGCGCGAGCCACGGGCTCTCCAGCACCGCGCCCGGCGGGGAGCCGGCGAGCAACGTCCACATGCTCTCGCCCGCGGCCATCCCGAGGCGCCTGCTCCACTCCCGCGCCTCCACGCCGTCGGGCCTGGCGAGGACGTCGGCCAGCGTCTCCTTGAGATCGTCCTTGGAGAACACGGGCAGCCCGAGTTCGCGGCCGAGCGCCCGGGCCAGCGTGCTCTTCCCCGCTCCCGGCAGCCCGTTCACCAGCACGGCAAGTCTGCGCATGACCCGACATGCTGCCAGAACCACCGCCCCGGGCCCTCATCCGGAAAAAACTTCTCCGTCATCCGGAAACCCGCACCTCAGAGCCCCGAAATCGCCCCCGTAGAAGCGAACGTCGAAGACGTCGTTTCCGCAGGTCACAACGGTTTGTGAACGTCACATTCGCGTTTGCCAAACCCGGTTTCCCCTGCACAAACTTGTCCCATTCCGGATTTCCCGCCCCGACCAGGGGTTTCTTCGCCATGCCCAGAGGAGACCGACCATGATCCACGCCCGGGGCCTGACCCGAGAGTTCACCGTCAGGAAGGAGACCGTCACCGCCGTTCGCGGCATCGACCTCGACGTGGAGGCCGGCCGGCTCGTGGCGTTCCTCGGCCCCAACGGCGCAGGCAAGTCCACGACCCTGCGCATGCTCACCACGCTGCTGCCGCCCACCTCGGGCACCGCCAGGGTGGCGGGCCACGACGTAAGCAGACACCCGGCCGCCGTCCGCGCCCGCATCGGCTACGTCGGCCAGAAGAACAGCGCGGGCGAGAACTTCTTCGTCCGCGACGAGCTCATCACCCAGGGCCGCTGCTACGGCCTGAGCATCCGCGACGCGGCCGCCCGCGCCGACGAACTGCTGGACCTGCTCGACCTCCAGCCGCTGGCCAGGCGCAAGCCCGGCACCCTCTCCGGCGGCCAGCGCCGTCGCCTGGACATCGCCCTCGGCCTCATCCACCGCCCCGACCTGCTCTTCCTGGACGAGCCCTCGACCGGCCTCGACCCGAACAGCCGCGCCGACATCTGGCAGCACATCCTCCGGCTTCGGGAGACGTTCGGCACGACGCTCTTCCTCACCACGCACTACCTGGAGGAGGCCGACACCATGGCCGAACGCGTGGTGATCATCGACGGCGGGAAGATCATCGCGGACGGCACCGCCGAACAGCTCAAGAACGACCTCGCCGGCGACCACATCACCATCACCACCAGCACCGAGCAGGAGGCCGCGACGGCCGCCCGCATCGGCAACGGGACCGCGACCGGCACCACCGTGCGCCTCCAGGTGCCCAACGCCGCCGCCGCGCTGCCCGACTATCTCCGCACCCTGGACGGCTCCGGCATCAAGGTCACCACCGCCGAGACCGCCCGCCCCACCCTTGACGACGTGTTCCTCGCTCTTACCGGGAGAAGCCTCACCGATGACGACATTCCTGCGTGACACCGCCACCGTCTTCTCGCGCGAGGCCAGGCCGGCCCTGCGCGAGCCCGTCGGGCTCCTCTTCGAGATGGGGCAGCCGCTGTTGTTCCTGTTCCTGTTCGGGTCGCTGCTGGACGGGGCGGTCGGCTCGTCCTGGCAGTGGTTCGTGCCGGGGATCCTGGTCATGATGTGCCTGACCGGCCCGATGGGCGCCGGTTACACGCTGCTGGTCGAGCTGATCGGCGGCTCCATGGAGCGCCTGATGGTGACACCGCTCAACCGCACCGCGATCCTCGTCGGCAGGACCATGAAGGAGATGATCGTCCTGCTGGCCCAGGCCGTGCTGATCATCGCGCTGGCGCTGCCCCTCGGCTTCGAGCTCCATCCGGCGGGCGTGCTGGCCGGCCTGGTGCTGCTCGTGATCTTCGGGGTCGGGCTGGGCTCCCTCTCGTTCGTCCTCGCCATCAAGTCGGCGCCAGGCGGAACCCTGTTCTACATCGTCAGCCAGTCGATCCTCTTCCCGCTGCTCCTGTGCTCGGGCGTGCTCCTCCCGCTGGACACCGGCCCCGCCTGGCTGC
This sequence comes from Nonomuraea sp. B5E05, assembly GCF_039880665.1. NCBI lineage: Bacteria > Bacillati > Actinomycetota > Actinomycetes > Streptosporangiales > Streptosporangiaceae > Nonomuraea > Nonomuraea sp. B5E05. The sequence continues at coordinate 27,670 of NZ_JBDPMJ010000018.1, read as the reverse complement.
GGGCCATCGGGTACGCCAACCCGGTCACGTACATCGTCGACGCCCAGCGCGCCCTCTTCGCCGGCCACCTCGCGAGCCCCTCCATCCTGTACGGCACCGCCGCCGCCTGCGCGGTGGCCGCGGCCGGGCTCTACCTCGGCAACCGGGCCATGCGCCGGGGCATTTGATCGCGGGCACGATGGAGACATGACGGATTTGCTCCTGACCGGCACGGTCCCCTATGTCCCCGTGGCGCACCGCATGGACCTGATGCGCACCGCGACCCTCCCGCCGCTGGAGCAGACCACGTGCGCGTTCGCGTTCGTGTCGGACCGGGCGGGCCGCACTCTCATGACGCGCGTGGACGGGCGGGGCTGGGACATCCCCGGCGGCCACCTGGAACCCGGGGAGACGGCGGCGGACGCCGTGGTCCGCGAGTTGTACGAGGAGACCGGCCTGCGCCTGCCCTCGTCCGCGCTGTCCGCCTTCGCCTGGCAGCGCATCGAACTGCTCGCCCCGGCGCCCGACGGTTACCGCTATCCGCCGCTGACGTACATGGTGATGTTCCGGGCCTCGCTCCCCGAGCTGGGCTCTCCGACCCGGCCGCCCGCCGGGTCGGAGGCCACCGGCGCCGGCTGGCTGGCGTTCGAGGAGATCAACCGGGTCTGCGCCGGCCGCTCATGGCTGGCCCTGGTGGACGGCGCGGGCCCGCTCTAGGTCGGCGCTGCGGTAGAGCCGCTCGGGGATACGCGCGAGCGTGGACGGATGCACCTGCGGGCCGAGCCCGTACAACTTCTGGAAGCTCATGATCAGCGGGCGCCAGGCGTCGGGGTCGATGCGGTCGTCCGTGCCCGCCATGCGGATCTCCTCGTGCACCCAGACCCGCTGCACCCGCACCTCGAACGCCAGGATCCCGCCCTCGTCCCCCACGGGGTGGTGGCGTTCGACGACGGCCTCCATGGCGACCGGGCACTCGCCCACCCGGGGCGGCGCCACCGTCTCGGACGGGACGGCGTTCAGCCCCGCCCGGCCGAACTTGTCCGCCACGTGCCGGTAGCCGCGCACGTGCTTGCGCTCGGGCACGGGGTCGGACCCGGTGGTCAGCGCCAGCCGGTCGACGGCCGGCGCGAGCGCGTCGGACGGGAGGTTGAGCACGCATTCGCCGGTCTTGAGCATGTTCTGTGCCGTTTTGGCCCGCGCCCCGAGCCCCAGCACCGCCCGCCAGCCCAGCCAGAACGCCGACGACATGGGCGCCAGGTTGGGGGTGCCGTCCTCGTTCATGGAGGAGATGAGGACCACGGGGGTGCCGAAGTAGAGGATGTTCGGCTCGATGACGGTGTGGGTGCCGGCGACAGTGCTCATGGCGCTCTACTTTCGCGGCAGATGAGGGCCGGGCGCTGGCGGCCTTCGGACGTCTTGTCGGAGCCCCTGCTCGGCCCGCTTGCCCCCTGGACCGCCGGCGGCAAGGATCGTGAGCCGGCACGCATCCGTCGGCGAAGGACCACCCCCATGAAGATCCGCTACAACCCGCTGCTGGGCTGGACGTTCCTGATCCTGGGCTCCGTCCTGGTCCTCTTACAACTCTGGCTCTTCCTGCTCGGAGCGTTCAGCCCGACGATCGTCGTCGGGCTGATCGTCGCCGGACTCGGCGTCGTCTACTTGCGGCGGCCGTATTTCCGGGTCGAGCCGCAGGCCATCGTTCTCGCCGCGCCGATCGGGCCGGCCGAACGCAGATTCCCCATCCCTGCGGGCGGGAGCCCGCGCCTGGAGGGCAACCGCATCGTCGTCGACGAGGCGGGCAGGGCCCGGAAGGTGCCCGTGCGCAAGGGGATGGCGCACCCGGCGGACTGGGCGGCGTACACCGCCGGCCTGCCCCGCGGCCCCCAGGCCTGACCAGGCACGCCCGTCACTCCCACGCGGGGTCGTGCGCCAGTTTCTCGGCGATGCGGTCGTGGAAACTCTTGCGGGTCAGGGCCTGCTCGATGTCGGCGACGACCCGGGTGAGCGGATAGGGGATCTCGGCCTCGATCTCGGCGACGGCGGCCTCGGTGGCCCGCCACTCCGCCGCCAGGCGGCCGACGACGCCGCGGGCGTGGTCGGTGAGCGTCACCTTCTTGCTGCGCGCGTCGTCACCCGGCACGGTCTCGACCCAGCCTGCCTCCCGCATGGCGGCCACCTTCTGGCTCAGCGCCGAGTGCGTCCGCCCGACCGACTCGGCGAGTTCGGTGATGGTCATCGGCCCGAGGGCGTTGAGCCGGAGCAGCTCCATCACGAAGCTCGGTTTGAGCCCGTCGATGCGCCTCTCGGAGTAGAGCCGGGCGATGTCGGCGTCCATCGACGCCTGCAGGACCCGCAGCGGCCGCCAGAGGCTCTCAAGGGTGGGATCCGGGGTGTTGGGGTCAGCCATGAGACAACTATAACAGTTCTTATATAAGGACTGTTATTTCATGGGGTGATCCGGGTGTCCCGCGCCCTACACGCCCGGCCGGAATCGTGCCAGACTGCCTGCTCAGGGGTGCCATACGCGGCGAAGGGGGACGACCAGGATGGGATTGCACGTCGAGAGCCGACCATCCGATTCGCCGTACATCGAGCGGGTGTGGCGCAGCAGGAGCCATGACATCGCCCGGATGACGTCGGTCGCGACCGCCCATTGCGAGCTGGTGCTCTGGGAACACCGCGGTCAGGTCAGCGTGGCCGTACGAGGGCCCGAGACGGCGGCGAGCGCCGCCCCCGTGCCCGAGGACGCGACGTTCTTCGGGATCACGTTCTCGCTCGGCACGTCCATGCCCCATCTGCCCAGCGGCCGGCTCGTCAACGGCGCCGTTGAGATCCCCGGCGCGACGCGCAGGTCGTTCTGGCTGAAGGGCTCCACCTGGTGCCTTCCCGGCTATGACGACGCCGAGGCGTTCGTCCGGCGGATGGCGCGCGAGGGGGTGGTGGACTGCGACCCCGTCGTCGCCACGGTGCTGCGCGGCGCCGCGCCGGACGTGTCAGAACGCACCGTCCAGCGGCGTTTCATGGCGGCGACCGGCCTCACGCGCGGCGCCGCCCAGCGGATCTCGCGCGCCAGGCAGGCGGCGGTCCTGATCCAGGAGGGCACGCCGGTCGGCGACGTGATCCACCGGCTCGGCTATTTCGACCAGCCGCACCTGGCGCGGTCACTGACCCGCTATGTCGGGCGGACCGCCACGCAGTTGAGCGCTCAGAAGCCGGATGAGCCGCTGTCGCTTCTGTACAAGACGTGAGCGCCCCTCCCGCCTAACCTTCATATCGGCGCATACGCGCCACCCCGTGAACACCTCCGACGACTAGGGGACCGAACCATGGCTAAGATCATTTCTAGCTTCTTCATCTCCGTGGACGGCGTGGTCGAGTCGCCGGACCAGTGGCACTTCCCCTACTGGAACGACGAGATGGGCGCCGTGGTCGAGGCCGGCATGCAGACCGCGGCGATGCTGATGGGCCGCAAACTGTACGACGAGTGGTCCACGTACTGGACGACGACGGACGCCGACCCGGAAGTGGCCGCGTCGATGAACACCGCCCGCAAGTTCGTCGTGTCCAGCACCCTGGAGAAGGCCGACTGGGACAACACCACCATCGTCTCCGGTGACGTCGCGGCCAGGCTCCGCGAGATCAAGCAGGAGATCAGCGGCGGCGACATCGGGATGTCCGGCTCCGCGACGACCGTGCGGTGGCTGCTGGCCAACGGGCTGCTCGACGAGCTCCACCTGCTCGTCCACCCGATCGCCGTGGGCCACGGCCAGCGGTTGTTCGAGGACACCCCGACCCACCCGCTGAAGCTGGTCAAGTCGGAGACCTTCCAGACCGGCGTGCTCAACCTGACGTACGTTCCCGACGCCGGCTGAGCACCTGTCGCGCGGGTCAGAGCAGCCGTCGCTGCACGACGTCGGCCATGACCGTGGTCACGACACTCTCGACGGCTCCGGCCTCCGGCGGGGCACCTTCCTGGCCGGCGTACAGCAGGTGGGCGGACCCGATGAGAGCGAGCGCCAGCGTGTCGACGTCGGCGTCCGCGGCGATGCGGCCCATCTCGCGCTCTTCTGCGAGGTAGGAGGCGATCATGGTGGTGGCCTCGGCCAGGAGCGGGATCCCGGTGGGCAGGGTCCGGCGCAGGCGGGCTCGCAGCTCGTCCCTGAAGGTGATGAGGCCGACGATCGCCACGGCGACCGACTCGAACACGCCGGTCAGCGCTCCGGTGAGGTTGCCGGCGACGGTGCCGGTGCCGGCGGAGTCGCGCAGGGCGACCGCCTGGGCGTCGATGCGGCCGACGCGGTCGAGGATGAGCTCGGCGAGGAAGGCGTCGAAGTCGGCGAAGTGCCGGTGCAGCACGCCCTTGGCGCAGCCGGCCTCGGTGGTGAGCGCCCGGCTGGTCAGCCCGCTCGGCCCGGCCCGGAGCAGGATGCGCTCCGCGGCGTTGAACAGCTGCTCGCGCACGTCGCGCATGGCCACCCCTGTCGGCACCGCGCGTCCCTCCTCGAACCGTCGCCGGGCACCCCCAGGCTAGACGAGTGGGCACACGCCCACTATTGTGGGCGCATGCCCACTATCCCGCGGGAAAGTAACCAGCCCCATCGCCTCCGGCAGGTCGCCGAGTCGTTCGGCACGGACGCCGAACGCTACGACCGCACCCGCCCCCGCTACCCTGACGCCCTGGTGGAGCGCATCGTCGCCGCCGGCCCCGGGCCCGACCTGCTCGACGTCGGCTGCGGCACCGGCATCGCCGCCCGCCAGTTCCAGGCCGCCGGCTGCGCCGTGCTCGGCGTCGAGCCCGACGAGCGCATGGCCGCCCTGGCCCGGCGCACCGGAGTCGCATGCGAGGTGTCGACGTTCGAGGCCTGGGACGCCGCGGGCCGGACCTTCGACACGGTCATCGCCGGGCAGACCTGGCACTGGGTGGACCCGGTCGCCGGCGCGGCCAAGGCGGCGGAGGTGCTGCGGCCCGGAGGACGGCTGGCCCTGTTCTGGAACGCGTTCCAGCCTCCGCCCGGCCTGAACGAAGCCTTCGCCGCGGCCTACCGCCAGGTGCTGCCCGAGATGCCGGGCTATGACCACACGAAGCCGGTCAAGGAGGCGTACGCCGCGATGTGCGCCGTGGCCGCGGACGGGATGCGCGAGGCCGGCGCGTTCGGCGACCCGGAGCAGTGGCACGTCGACTGGGAGCACACCTACACCCGGGACGCGTGGCTGGACCAGGTGCCCACGCACGGAGGCGGCAACCGGCTCCCGCCCGCCAGAATGGACGAGCTGCTGTCGGCCATCGGCGCCGCGATCGACGCGGCGGGCGGCGCCTTCACGATGAGCTACACCGCCGTGGTGGTCACCGCGGCACGAACCGCCTGACGGCTCAGGGCCGCGTCAGGAGCCCGGCGAGAGCGTCACGGCTGCTCTGGAGCTCGTCCATACGCTGGTCCATCGTCGCCAGCTCGCCGTTCAGGATGTCCCACAACTCGGCGCACCACTCGATGTCCGGGCGCTCGCCCCGCGCGCACGGCAACACCGACCGGATCACCTCGGTGGACAGGCCGGCCCTCAACAAGGCGCGCACCTGCCGCACCGTGACCACCGCGTCCTCGTCGAACTGGCGGTAGCCGTTGGGGCCGCGGCTGGTGTCGAGCAGACCCTGCGCCTCGTAGTAGCGCAGCAGGCGGGCGCTGACCCCGGTGCGCCGGGACAACTCACCGATCAGCATGCGGTTTGACCTTTCCATCGATGTCAGGCCTTAACGTCGCCGTGGTAACGGACATTCCACCTGATGAGCATGCTGGAGCGACGTATGTCCTTCTTCGTTGTCCAACGCGACGGCCACACGGCGAGTGCCGGCGATCTGGCGCCGCTCGCCTTCGCCGGCTACGCCCACTTCACCGCCATGCAGGTGCGCGGCGGCCAGGTGCGGGGCCTCGACCTCCACCTGGACCGGCTGCGCTCCGCCTCGCTGGAGTTGTTCGGCCGGGCCCTGCCCGACGACCGGGTGCGCGCCGGCCTGCGGGCGGCGCTCCAGGCAGGGCCGGCCGACCTCTCGCTGAGCGCCACGGTCTACTCCCCGGCGGGCGAGTTCACCGTGGCGGGCCCCGAGGTGGAGCCGGAGCTGCTCGTACGCACCGGGCCCGCCTCGACCGGCCCGCTGGGCCCGCTCGCCCTGGCGGCGATCGAGCACGAACGCTTCCTGCCGGCCGTGAAGCAGGTCGGAGAGGCCGCCAAGACCTATTACCTGCGCCAGGCCGTCGGCCAGGGCTTCGACGACGCCGCCTTCGTCGACCGCCGGGGGCGGCTCAGCGAGGGCTCGATCTGGAACGTGGCCTTCTGGGACGGCTCGGCGGTGGTGTGGCCCGAGGCCGAGATGCTGGCCGGGACCACGATGGGCATCGTCCGCAGGCAGCTGGACCGCCTCGGCGTGCCCCAGCGCGTCGAGGAGGTCACGCTCGCCGGCCTGCCGGCGCTGGCGGGCGCCGTGGTGATGAACTCGTGGACGCCGGGGCTCGCCGTGCACCGGATCGGCCCCGTGTCCCTGCCCGAGGCGCCGTCCTTCGTGGAGGTGCTGCACGAGGCGTACGAGGCCGAACCGCTCACCGCGCCGTAGGGTCGGCGGGCTCGGCGCCGCCCGGCTGCGGGATCGCGACGACGCCGAGGGTGATCTGCCGCCGCCCTGGCCCGGGGGTGGCGTGCGCGAGGGGGTCGATCAGGTCGCGCAGGCGCGCGCGGAGCCGGGCCAGCTCGTCGTCGTCCACCCACACGTGGACGGACGTGTAGGTCAGCCCTTGTGCGACCGGATCGTCCGGGTCGCCCTCCAGATAGGCGTGCGCCTGCGCCATCAGGCCCGTGACGAAGGCGGTCACCGCCCGCTCGTGGTCGCCGGTCGACAACCTCGCGGGATCGGGCACCGCGCCCTGGACGGCGCGCTCGTCCAGCTCGTACGTGTGCTCGACCGCTCCGCGCACCTTCCGCTCGCCGACGACGCGGATGACGCCCGCGTCCACCAGCCACCGGATGTGCCGGTAGAGGCTGCTGTACGGGACGTCCGGCAACGCCTGGCGCAGTTGTGTCCCGGTGCGGGGGCCGAGGGCCAGGATCTGCGCCACCCGGATCCGGACCGGGTGCAGCACACCGACATCGCTCACGGGCATCCTCCGATCGTCCTCGCGGAAATCGTAGCGCTCCATTGACTCCATTTTTGGCTATGGTCTTAAATATGAGATCAATCGACCTGGGAGAATCGCCATGACCATCACCGCATCAGACCTGCGCGAGCGCCTCGCCACGCTGGCCGGCCGGCATCGCGTGCCGGGCGCCGCACTCGCGGTCCTGCACGGCGGGGCCGTCGTCGAGGCGGCCACGGGAGTGCTCAACACCCGCACCGGCGTCGAGGCCACCCCGGACTCCGTCTTCCAGATCGGATCCGTCACCAAGACGTGGACGGCCACGCTCGTCATGCAGCTCGTGGACGAGGGGCGGCTGGACCTCGACCGGCCGATCCGCGACCACCTCCCGGAGTTCGCGCTCGCCGACGAGGACGCCGCCGCGGCCGTCACCCCTCGCCACCTGCTGACGCACACAGCGGGATTCCCGGGAGAGGACCTCACCGACTACGGCAGGAACGAGGACGCCGTGGCCGCCCTCGTCGCCAACCTGTCGGGCGCGCCCAAGGTGACCGAGCCCGGCGCGCTCTTCTCGTACAACAACGCCGGTTTCGTCGTCCTCGGCCGCCTGGTCGAGGTGCTGCGGGAGGGCGCCTGGGGCGAGTTGACGCAGCGCCGGCTGGCCGGGCCGCTGGGGCTGGGAACCGTCGTCACCCTGCCGGAGCAGGCGCTCATGCACCGCGCCGCCATCGGCCACGTCGAGACGGGCCCCGCTCCCGTCTGGTCGCTCCCGCGCGCGCTCGACCCGGCCGGCGGGCTGGCCATGAGCGCCACGGACCTGCTGGAGTTCGGGCGCCTGCACCTGAACCACGGGCTCGCCCCCGACGGCACGCGCCTGCTCTCGCGCGCCGCCGCCGAGGCCATGAGCACGCCGCAGGTGACGCCGCCGCCGCTGTCCGCCTTCCCCCGCTCGTACGGGCTGGGCATGGAGGTGCACGACTGGGACGGCGGCACGGTCACCGGCCACTCAGGGGCGACGATCGGGCAGAAGGCCTACCTGCGCATGGTCCCCGGAGCGGACGTGGCCGTGGCCCTGCTCACCAACGGCGGAGCCGCTGACGAGCTCCACGCCGACCTCGGCCATCCGCTGCTGAACGAGCTCGCCGGCGTACGCGCCCCCGCGCCGGCGAGCCCTCCGGAGGCCGGGACGCCCATCGACCCCCGCCCGTACGTCGGCGACTTCGACATGGGGCTGGCCACCATCAGGATCGGCCATGACGAGCGGAACGTGTTGACGATGACCACGATCCCGCGCTCCAGCTACGTCGAATCCCTGGTCACGAACCCGGTCGCGACGCTGGCCGCGCTCGACGGCTCCCGCTTCGTCGAGGTCGGGCAGGACGACGGGGAGCGCCGGGAGGTCGTCTTCCTCGACCCGGGAGCCGACGGGCGCTTCCGGATCCTGCACAACAGCCGCGCGATGTTGCGCATCTCCTGACGCGACGGCGATGAGGCGCTCGCGGTTGCGCCGGGCACGGGCGCGGACAGGAGCGATCGGCCTGGGCAGCGTGACCCTCGACGGGCTGCGCCGGGCGCTCCCGGCGGGCATCGCCTGCGTGCAGAACGCGTACAGCCTCGAGTGGAAAGGGGACTCCAACTCCTTTCCACTCTCAACCTATAGCGCACCCGGGGGCTTGCGGCAAGACCCGGGTCGTGCCGCACAATCGTCGGCCAAGGCCAGAACACCCTGTGTGAACGGGGAAACGAAGTGCGGGTGCCGTTGCCGGCGTACGGGTGGGTCCACGCACACTCAGATCGGAGCTGATGACGTGAACCCGCTGACCACCAGCGCGTTTGACCTTCCCGACCACCTCGCCCCCAAGGCCGACCCGGCGCTGATCGCCGGCGACGAGCGGCACTTCGCGGCCATCGCCGAGAGCCTCGAGCAGTCGATCGCCGAACTGTCCGACCGCCTCGAAGCCGAGCGCAGGGCCCCCGGCGGCAAGGGGCGGCAGGCGCTGGACCGGGACCTGGAGATCCACCGGCTGACCGCCCGCCTGCGCGCCCTGCGCCGCTTCGGTCTGGACCTGTGCCTCGGGCACATGGTGGGCGCGGACAACCCCGAGCCCGTGTACGTCGGACGGCTCGGCCTCACGGACAGCGCCGGTCGCCGGCTGCTGATCGACTGGCGCTCCCCCGCGGCCGAGCCGTTCTTCGGCGCCACCCACGCCAACCCGATGGGCCTGGCCAGCCGCCGGAGATACCGCTGGACCCGCGGCCGGATCAGCGACTACTGGGACGAGGTGTTCACCCAGGACCAGATCGACGGCCACGCCGCGCTCGACGACCAGTCCGCCTTCATCGCCAGCCTGGGCGGCAGCCGCTCGCCCCGGATGCGCGACGTGCTCGGCACCATCCAGGCCGACCAGGACGCCATCATCCGCGCCGGATCCCGCGGCGCTCTCGTCGTCGACGGCGGTCCCGGCACGGGCAAGACCGTCGTCGCCCTGCACCGCTCCGCCTACCTCCTCTACTCCGACCCGCGCCTCGGTCACCGCAGGGGCGGCGTGCTGTTCGTCGGCCCCCACCAGCCCTACCTGGCCTACGTCTCCGACGTACTGCCCAGTCTCGGGGAGGAGGGCGTACAGACCTGCACCCTGCGGGACCTCGTCGCCGAGGGGGCCGCCGCGGCGATCGAGGCCGACCCGGACGTGGCCCGCCTGAAGTCGTCCGCGGACCTGGTCAAGGCGATCGAGCCGGCCGTCAGGTTCTACGAGAACCCGCCCACCGAGGGGATGGCGGTCACGACCCACTGGTCCGACATCTGGCTGAGCGCCGACGACTGGGCCGAGGCGTTCGAAGCGCCGGAACCCGGCACCCCGCACAACGAGGCCCGTGACCGGATCTGGGAGGAACTGCTCACGATCCTGGCCGACAAGCACGACGGCGACGTCTCCCCCGACCTGCTCCGCAGGTCGCTGCTGCAGAACAGGGAACTGCTCACGACCTTCAACCGCGCATGGCCGCTGATCGAGGCCTCCGACCTGGTCGGAGACCTGTGGACGGTGCCGGCCTACCTGCGCAAGTGCGCCCCCTGGCTCAGCCGCGAAGACGTCCTGCGGCTTCAGCGCGACAATGCCCAGGCCTGGACGGTGTCCGACCTGCCGCTCCTCGACGCGGCACGGCAACGGCTCGGCGACCCGGAGGCGTCACGGCAGAGGCGCCGCAGGGAAGCGTCCGTCGCCGCCGAACGCGAGCGCATGGCCGGCGTCGTCGACCACCTGCTCGAGGCCGACGACGACGGCGAAGGCGTCGTGACGATGCTGCACGGGCAGGACCTGCGGGACGCCCTGGTGGACGAGGACGCGCTGCCCGGCACCGAACCCGACCTGCTCGCCGGCCCGTTCGCCCACATCGTCGTGGACGAGGCCCAGGAACTGACCGACGCGGAATGGCAGATGTTGCTGCTGCGCTGCCCGTCCAGGAGCTTCACCATCGTCGGCGACCGCGCCCAGGCCAGGCACGGGTTCACGGAGTCGTGGCAGGAACGGCTCGAACGGATCGGGCTCGACCGCGTCGGCCTGGCCTCCCTGAGCATCAACTACCGGACGCCGGGAGAGATCATGGCCGAAGCCGAGCCGGTCATCCGGGCCGTGCTCCCGGACGCCAACGTGCCGACCTCCATCCGCAGCAGCGGCGTCCCCGTCGTCCACGGATCCACCGCGGATCTGAGCTCGATCCTCGACACCTGGCTCGCCGCCCACGCCGACGGGACCGCCTGCGTCATCGGCGACCCCACATTCCCGGGGGCGCCCCGCGTCCGGTCGCTGACCCCGGAGCTGGCCAAGGGGCTCGAGTTCGACCTCGTCGTACTCGTCGACCCGGAGGCGTTCGGCACGGGCGTCGAAGGAGCGGTCGACCACTATGTCGCCATGACCCGGGCGACCCGGCAACTCGTCATCCTCACGAGCTCCTGACGCCGGCGGCCGGACTGCGGGCGAGCGACGGTCTCCGCGCCCGCGGTCCGGCCGCCTCGGGTCCGGGGGCGCAGCGTGACGATCTTCGGGAAAGTGGCGGATAATCTGGCCCTGTGTGCACGTACGCGGAGGTCACCTACAAGGTCCACTACGTGTGCGTCCCGTGCCGGCAGAGCCGCAAACTGGGCTGGGACGGCGCGGAGCACCTGTGCACGCGCTGCCGCCGGCCGATGCTCCTCGCCGGCCATGACTTCGCCGCGCCGCGCAGGACGAAGGACCGCGAGTGGGCGGCTGTCGAGGCCGTGCTGGGCGCGGGGCTGCGGTACGAAGGCTTCGAGCCGTGCGGTTGCGGGCAACAGCCGAAATACCGCCCGCGCACGAGCGCGCAGGTGCGGGCCCGGCGCCGGATCGCGGCCCGCAAAGGGCTGGCCGACGCCCAGGCACTGGCGCTGCGCGACCCTGGTGACGCGTAAGCCAGGACGACGTGGCACGATGGCCGGACCGCGATCTCCGAGCACCCGGACCGGAGCTCGTGGTCCGCCGGCAACGACCATCCAGACCGTACACCCGCAGCGGAGGAGAACCCCCGGTATGGCCGTCATCCACCGCACCGCCCTCAAGCCGACCAAGCTGGAGCTTCTCACCTCCTGGCTCCCCTCCCGGCCGTGGTATCTCGGCGGGGCGGGCGCACCTCATCTGTCCAAGGCCGGCGGCTTCCGGCTGGACGACCCGCAGGGTGAGGTGGGAATCGAGTTCATGGTGGTCACCGATGCCTCCGGCGCCCGCCTGACCAACTACCTGGTGCCGCTCACCTATCGCGGCGCCCCGCTCGACGGCGCTGAGCACGCCCTCATCGGCACCATGGAACACGGCGTGCTGGGGCGGCGCTGGGCCTACGACGGCTGCCACGACCATGTGCTCCTCGCCCAGTTGGAGGCCCTTATCGAGGGCCGCGTCCAGGCCCAGGACCAGAACGCCAGCGACACCCCCGACCGGGAGGTCACCCGGTCCTACAGCGGTGCCGGCCTCACCGGCTTCACCACCGCCACCGACGACCAGGAGGGCACCCTGCTGCCCGCGTCGCAGGCTACGGCCCTCCGCTTGCACCGGGCCCTGCGTCCTTCACCGGACGACGGGTCTTCCCTTCCACCGCAGGCGCTCGGCCACGTCGCCGGCTCCTGGCGGATGCCGGACGGCTCCCGGGCCCGGGGGTTGTTCGTCGTCCTGCACCCTCGTACGTAGGTCTCCGCGCGCCGCCGGGAATGAGCGTGCCTCGCGCAGCGCGGACTAGAGCTCCCGGCGCCGCCTCGCGACATGGACGGTGATGTCGGCGGCGATCTCGACCGTCGGAGGCAGCACCCGCATGATCCGGCTGAACACCTGCTCCTGCTCCTCGGCCGGCAGGACCAGATAGGCCGAGACGGTCGAGAGATAGCCGACGTAGTCGCGGGCGCTCATCGTCAACCGCCGCTCGACCACGGACTGCCGGACATCGGCGAACCACGCGGACCGCTGGAGCTCCGTGCCCGGCCACTGCATGTCCTCCTCCGGAGGCGTCCCGTCAGGAGACGGAACCTCGTCGCTGGCCAGGAACGGTGACCGTGCCACGCGAACGGCCTCCTGCACGGCCGGGTCGGCCAGCTGGACAGGACCGCCGAACGACGCGAACACGCCGCCCGGTTCGAGCAGCGCGGCCATGCGGGACCACCGCTCCTCCGGGTCCGTCCAGTGCAGCGCAGCCGCCGCATAGACCAGCCCGTACGTCTCGCCCGGCCGCAGGTCCTCGAAGGCGGCCCGCACGGTGCTGACGTTCGCCGGCACGTGCCTGCGCAGCTCGGCGAGCATGGCCCCGTCGGGCTCGGTCGCGGTCACGGTGATCCCTCGCTCGGCGAACAGGCGGGTCGCCTTGCCTGTGCCGGCGCCGATCTCGAGGGCGGTCAGAACGGGCTGAGCCGCGTACGCCATCACCATGTCGACCAGCCGCGCGGGATATCCCGGGCGGAACCGTTCGTAGGCTTCCGCCATCACCCCGAAGCTCAATGCGCGATTGGACATGCCGAGCATCCTGGCACAAGCCTATTGTGCGCCAATGCACGGAAGCCAGAATGAGAGGTGAACCGGAGAGCGGGAAGCCGGCAACCGATCCGGCAGATCTCCGGAGCGCCGCCAACGATCAACTGGCGAGCAAGGCGGGAGCATGGGCCGGCGGGGCCGCATCCGTCGAGGGATTCCTCCGGTGGGTCGTCGCCGATCTCGACCGCATGCCGGCGTTGCGCGTTCATGACGCCGAGTTCCGCCATTACGGCTCCGGATATGCGTCCTACGTCGATGTCTTCATCACCAAGCGCGACGGATCGATGCGCCGTTCCGAGAACGGCTGGACACACGTCGAGGGGTTGCCCCTGGCACTGTGCCGGCTCGCTCCGCTGGCGGCACTCTGCAAGCCCGACGAACGGTCTTCGGGGCCCGGCGGTGCCGGTAGCCGCGGTTTGCCGGCTCTGTCGCTGGTCACGGATGCCGCTCCTCCGGGATGGGTGGAGGAGTACCGGCAGATTCGCCAGGTGCTCGATCGGCACGACATCGCCTTGCTCGATCCTGCGATCCTCAGCCTGCCGTTGGAGGCCGGGCTCGTGGTGGAAACGGTCCTCGACAGCGCGCCTTACAGCGTGTTCGACGCCTGGTTCCACTGGATCGACTGAGGCAGGCCGGCGGCGATCGCGGTGAACTGTGCCATGACGAGTGCGCCATGACCGTCAGGGCCGCACTGCTGATCGCGCGCGTCGTTCACGAAGCGAGGGTGATCGCGGCCAGCTCGCGCCAGTCCCGCCGCCTGCCGTCACGGGTCGCCTCGGCGAACACGGTCTCGCCGAGGCGGTTCCGCGCCTCCGCGGCGATCCGGGAGACGTCCGGCTGCGAACGATCCGGTGTACCGCGCACGCCGTCGCTCGCCGCGAGCAGGCGCACGGCCTGCTCGTACTGCCCCTGGCGCAGCGCGAGATCCGCGATCCCGACCAACATCTCGGCGATCGTCGGTGGATAGGTGCGCTCCATGGACCGGGCCGCGCGCAACGCTTCGGCCCGATAGGCGCGAGCCTGCTCGAGATCGTCGGTGAGGTAGGCGTACAGGTGCATGGTCGTGGCGCGGACGGGGTCGGCCATCTCCGCGTCGCCCAACACCGCCTGCACCGTGGCCAGGTGCTCGCGCACGTCGTCCGGCTCGCCGCGCCAGCGCGCCAGCTGCGCCTTCGAGAGCGCCAGCTCGACGAGCGCGTCCGGCCAGGCGATCCCGCCCGCGCACCGCTGCGCCTCCGCCATGGCGGACGTGCTGGACTGCTCATCGCCGAGCAGCCAGTAGAGCTGGGCCAGCCGCGCCCGCACGCCGACCACGTCCTCGGTCGCGCCCACCTCGGTCAGCGCCACGACCGCCTCTTCGTAGTGCTCACACGCGCGTGCGAGCTCGCCGCGCGTGGCGAGCCGATCGGCCAGGAAGGTCAGCGCGAGCGAGATCCCCATCCGGTCACCCAGCGTGCGGAACTCGGCGAGGGCGAGCTCGGCGTCGGTGTCCACGTCGGTCTCGTCGCCGCCGAGCGTGAGCCGGAACCGGCCACGAGTGAGCCTGGCCTGCGCCCGCACCCACGGATCGTCACCGGCGATGAGCGGCTCGAACGCGGGCAGGAGCTCCGCCGGGCCCTGCAGCGTCAGCTCCAGTACCCTCGCGAACGCTAGCAGCGGATGGCGCGACCCGCTGCGCTGGGCGAACCGGTGCGCCTCGTGGATCCACTCCCGCGCCTGATACTGGTCGCCGCTGACCCCGGAGCTCATGAACACGGACACGACGAGGCAGGCCAGCGCCCGCACCTCGTCGGAAACCTCACCGGGCAGCGAGGTCGCCGCGATGCCCAGCTCGGCGCCCTCGGCCCTGTGCCCGCTGAGGAAGTAGTACCAGCCCGCCGCACCGGCCAGCCGCATCGCCTCCTCGGCCCATCCCGCGGCGATCGCCCCGCGCAGGGCCGCGGTGATGTTGTCGTGCTCGGCCTCCAGCGTGGACAACCATTCCAGCTGCCCGGCCCGGCGCAGGTGCGGATCGGCCGTCTCGGCCAGCTCGGTGAAGTAGGCGAGGTGCGCCCGGCGCGCCGCCTCGGTCTCCCCGGCATCGGCGAGCCGGTCCGCCGCGTATTCCCTGATGGTGTCGAGCATGCGGTAGCGCGGCGAACCCTCGCCGTCTTCGGCGAGCAGCAGCGACTTCTCGATCAGCGCGGTCAGCAGTTCGAACACCTGCTCTCCGGCGACCGCCTCGTCCCGGCACACCCGTTCGGCCGCTTCCAGGCTCGCCCCGCCGGCGAACACCGACAACCGGCGCAGCACGCCGCGCTCGGCCTCGGTCAGCAGATCCCAGCTCCAGTCCACGACCGCGCGCAGCGTCCTGTGCCGGGCGAGCGCCGTACGGCTGCCGCCGGTCAACAGGCGGAAACGGTCATCGAGCCGGTGTGCCAGCTGGTCGACGGACATCGTCCGCAGCCGCGCCGCGGCCAGTTCGATCGCCAGCGGCACCCCGTCGAGCGCCCGGCAGATCCGCGCCATGTCCGCCAGGGTGCGTGCGTCGGAGCCGATGCCCTTGCGCACCAGATCCGCGCGGTCCCGCAGCAGCCGCACCGAGGGCGAAGCGCCGACCTCGGACGGGGCCGCCTCCTTCGCGGGCAGCGCGAGCGGCTCGACCTGCCACAGCACCTCCCCGGTGATGCCGAGCGGCTCCCTGCTGGTGGCCAGGATCCGCAACCTCCGGCACTCCCCCAGCAGCCGATCGGCGAAAGCCGCGGCCGCCTCGATCACGTGCTCGCAGTTGTCCAGGACCAGCAGCATCGCGCGCTCGCGGACCGCGGCGACGAGCCGATCCATCGCCTCCCCGCCCCGCGCACCACCGAGCAACGGCTGGTCACGCAGGCCGATCGCGGTGAGGGCGGCCTGCGCCAGCTCCCCACCCGCACGCACCGAGGCCAGCTCGACCAGCCACGCCCCGTCCGGCAGCTCGGAGAGCATCGTCCGCGCGGTTTCCGTGGCCAGCCTGGTCTTGCCGGAGCCGCCCGCCCCCGTCAGCGTGACCAGCCGGTGCCTGGCGGCCAGCCCCGCGACCGCGGAAAGCTCATCGTCCCTGCCGACGAAGCTCGTCAGCTCGGCGCGCAGGTTGGTCCTGCGGTGCTCCGCCCGCTCGCCCAGCTCGCCCCGCAACACCGCGGTGTGCAGCGCGGAGAGCTCGGCCGACGGGTCGGCGCCCAGCTCCTCGGCGAGCCGCTCGCGGGTGCGCTGGTAGAGGGTCAGCGCCTCGTTCCCACGCCCGGCCTCGGCGAGCGCCCGCATCAGGGCCGCCACGAACCCCTCCCGCAGCGGGTACGCGGCGACCAGCCCGGTCAGCTCGGAGACCAGCTCCGAGCCACGGCCGAGGCGGAGGTCGGCATCCACCCGATCCCCGAGCGCGGCGACGTGCAGCTCCTCCAGACGTGCGACGGCGGCGTCGAACGCGTCGCTGCCCTGCAGGGCGATGTCCGCCATGGGCGCGCCGCGCCACAACGCCAGGGCCGAGCGCAGCAGCTCCGCCCGCGCCGCGGGCTCGGCGGCGCGGGCCTGACCCACCAGCTGCTCGAACCGGCACACGTCCACGGCGTCGGGAGCCACCGCCAGCCGGTAGCCGCCGGACTCCGCCTCGATCACGCCCTCCGGCACCACCCTGCGCAGCCGGGACACCAGCGCCTGCAGCGCATTCACCTCGTCCGCGGGCGGGCGTGGCCCCCAGATCCAGTCCACCAGCCGCGCCCGGGGGACGATCCGGCCAGGCTGGAGGGCGAGTGCGGCCAGCAGCGCGCGCAGCCGGGCGCCAGGAACCTCCACCACGGCCCCATAGCGGTCGCGCACCGCGAACGGTCCCAGCAAGTCGACGCGCACACCAGTCATTCTGCCGAACCGCGACGACTTCCCGAGCCGGTCGGCTGCGGCCTGTCAGCGGCCGTGTCAGCCCGGCGACGGCCCGATATCAGAGCGGTCGGCGAGGGTTGGACACGTCCAGCACGCGCGGCCTGCCCCTGAGAGGAACAACCATGGAACACACCGTCTCCACCATGCCGACCGCCCGTCAGCCCGGCTGTCCCTTCGACCCGCCGGCAGAGCTGATCGAGGCCCGCGAGCACGGCCCGATCAGCCGCTTCCCCTTCCCCGACGGACACCAGGGCTGGCTGGTCACCGGTTATGACCTGGTCCGGTCGGTCCTGGCCGATTCGCGGTTCAGCTCGCGTAAGGAGCTCATGCGCCACCATCCGATCATCGACTACGGCGACATCGAGGTCCCTCCGGCGCCGCCCGGCGAGTTCCTGCTCATGGACGAGCCCCGGCACAGCCGCTACCGCAAACCGCTGGTCGGCAAGTTCACCGTGCGGCGGATGCGGCTGCTCACCGAACGCGTCCAGCAGGTCACCGCCGAGCACCTGGACGCCATGGAGCAGGCCGGGCCGCCGGCGGACCTGGTGACCGCCTTCGCCAAGCCCATCCCCGCCGTCATCATCTGTGAGCTGCTCGGCGTGCCGTACGAGGACCGAGGGCGTTTCCAGGACAACATCGACAAGTTCCTCGGCGGGGAGGCCAGTGACGAGGACCTGATCGCGGCCTACACCGCGACCCAGCAGTACCTCGCGGAGCTGGTCGCCGCCAAACGCGCCAACCCCACCGACGACGTGCTCAGCGACCTGACCGACAGCGACCTGACCGATGAGGAGCTACGGGGGATCGCCCTGATCCTGCTGTCGGCCGGGTTCGACACCACCGCGAACATGCTGGCGCTGGGCACCTTCGCGCTGCTGCGCAACCCGGCGCAGCTGGCCGCGCTGCGCGCCGATCCCGCGCTCGCCGACCAGGCCGTGGAGGAGCTGCTGCGGTATCTGAGCGTCGCCAAGATGTTCATGCGCACGGCACTGGAGGACGTCGAGCTGGGCGGCCACACCATCAAGGCCGGTACGGCGGTCATCCTGCAGTACAACGTCGCCAACCGCGACCCCGAACGCTTCGCCGACCCCCACACTCTCGACCTCCGCCGGCAGGACGGCGGGCACCTGGCCTTCGGCCACGGCATCCACCAGTGCCTGGGCCAGCAGCTGGCCCGGGTGGAGATGCGGGTCGCCTTCACGGCGCTGCTCGACCGCTTTCCCACCCTGCGCCTGGCCGTACCGGCCGAAGAGGTCGCCCTGCGCCCGGAGACCGCCGACATCTACGGGGTCAAGAGCCTCCCGGTCACCTGGGACGCGTAACGGCCGGCCTGGCATCGGCGCGAATGGGGCACGTCAGGTGAGCGTCAGCGCGTACTGGAACTTGGCCGGCTTCGCTCCCTCCGGCACCTCGTACACGATCACCCCTTTGCGGGTGTCGCGCACGTGGATCGTCGAGCTGCCGCCGAAGGACTGTCCCTCACGCACGTCGTGGAAGGACGACCGGTACTGCTGCCCCCTCACCGTCGATCAGCGTCGCCTCGTTCGTCCTTCGTCGAGTTCGAACCGCTCCCGGTCGGGACCTACCACCCGCTGTTCACGGCCACGGACGGGACGTGAGACCCAGTCCTTCCCCATCACCATCGAGGCGAAAGAGTACTGCTAGGGATCGTCTGACGAATCGCCGCGTCACTGCCTGAGCCTGCCCGTGCACCGGGTCGCGCTGCTCGCAGGTGAGGGCGGCCGCCGCGGCCGCCCTCACGCGGGGGCCGTTGCGCGATGAGTCGAACGGGTCTCAGTCGCAGTACCTCCACTGGGTGGAGGTGGTGCCGTAGATCCCTCCGCCGTAGATCGCCTTGATGGATCCCGTCCACCTGATGCACGTGCCGGCGGCCTTGCCGCTGGCCGCCGCGTAGTGGGCGTAGTTCCCCTCGTCCTTGATGGTCTTCATGCCCTGACGCTCCAGGACGGCCTCCGTGTAGCTGGCGACGCCGTCCGCCCGGCCGACCCTCAGGGTGACCACACAGTTCTCCTGATAGGTGCCGTTCCACAACACGTAGACCTCGCCCAAGGGCATGTTGTTCCCGTTGTCCCAGAGATCCTCCCTGGTGAGCTGCGTGTAGGCGCCGTTCGGCCAGCCGCACCCCTGCTCGCTGACGACGGCCTGGCTCAGGGTGTGAGCCGAGGCGGGCGAGGCCACGAACATGATCGAGGCGAGCCCAAGGCCACACGCCACACCGGTGCGCGCGAGTATGCGCCGGTACGTCCGAGACATGGAAAGTCCTCCCAAGTACGGCTACATCTGCTCCGGCAGGAGCCGCCCCCGGAGATCGCCACATGGACATGGGCCGATTCCCCCGCCGGCTTGGCTTCAGCATGCCGCAGCACGTACACGCTGTCCTTACCGGAGCCTGCACAGTTATTTGACGCTGGATCCACTGTCAGGCACTCCGGGGCCCGCGCCGACCATCTCGCACCACCTGAAGGTGCTGCGCGAAGCCGGCCTGATCGACCACCAGCGACGCGGCACCTGGGTCTACTCCTGGATCATGACGCTCAAGCGCCTGACCGGCGTGCTGACCCTTCCCGAGAAGCTCGACGCGGACGTACGGTGAACCTCGCGCGCCGGCCGGCCGTCACGCGCCAGGAGGCTGGTACGCCACCTCCATCCGCGTGGCCTCATCGACCTCCTCTGGCGCCAGCAGGACGACCGTCTTCGTCCGTACCGCCCCAGTCGCCGATATGGTGAGCCCCACAGCGGCCGAAGCCGCGTTGCTCGGCAGGTCGAGGATCACATACGTGTCCGTATCCCCGAACGCGAAATACATCTGCTCGACCCGGCCGCCGACACTTTCCGCCATGCGTTCCACCGCCTGCCGCCGTCCGGTGCCGCCATCTCGCAACACCCCTTTGAGGCCCTCTGCGGTATAGGTCGCCTGGATCAGGTACTTGGGCATGGTCGACTCCCTCTCCTCGTGCCGCCACCCTTCGTTGAGGCGGCCGTTGCGGTCACGGGGTCGAAGTTCTCGGCTTAGGGTGACGGTAATCCCACCCGCTGTACTGGTTTTCCCCTGTCGCAGCCGTACGCCGCACAGTGCACCTGACGGCACCCGACCCCCGGCATCGTCCCCGCCTGCCGTCTTGCCCTTGACGTTGGGAAGAGCCTGTCCGAACAGCGGCGTCAGCGTCTCGGACGAGGGCTTCGACACCGTCACGGCGGGCGAGCCGGCCGGCGCCTTCGGTGCCGGATGGTCAGGGCCGGAAACGTGCACGGTGGCCGCAACCACCATGGCCGCGGCGAACAAGCCGCCGGAAAGCCCGGTGCCGATCATGGTGCTCCTCCTCGGTCGCCCAGGACCCTGATGATCGTCTTGAACACGGCGCCACACGTCCCGGACCACGTTCGGTCCGGGACATTCCGTGCACCGCAGCCTCGATCTTCACGATGCGGGCAGCAGCGCAGCTTCACCCCACACCGCCGGCGTCACCGGAGCCGATCACATCATCGACGGCGGCGTCGTCGTCACGGTCGTACGGTGGTTGACCAGGTCTTGACGCCTGCCTTACCGACGCAGGCCGATGCCCGGATCTAACCTTGAGTTGGAAGGGGCATGCCATGATCACCAATATCGTGATCGCGCTGATCGTCATGCTCACGGTCGGGCTGGTGGCCAGCGTCCGAGTCGTCAATCAGGTCGAGCGAGGCGTGGTCTTCCGCTTCGGCAAGGCCCAGCGGGAGGTCCGCCCGCCAGGACTCACCTTCCTCATCCCGGTCGCCGACCGGATGAAGAAGGTGAACATCCAGATCGTCACGATGCCGGTGCCCACGCAGGAAGGCATCACCCGTGACAACGTCTCCGTCCAGGTCGACGCCGTCGCGTACTTCCGGGTCGAGGAGCCGATGCGGGCGGCCATCGCGGTGCAGAACTACCTGTTCGCGATCGAGCAGGTAGCGCAGACCTCACTGCGCTCGATCATCGGCAAGAGCGATCTGGACGACCTGCTCTCCAACCGCGAGGAGCTGAACAAGGGCTTGGCGCTGATGATCGACAGCCCCGCGCTCGGCTGGGGCATCCACATCGACCGCGTGGAGATCAAGGATGTCCATCTCCCCGAGGGCATGAAGCGATCCATCGCCCGCCAGGCCGAGGCTGAGCGGGAACGCAGAGCCCGTGTGATCACCGCGGACGGAGAGTTCCAGGCCGCGCAGAGACTCGCCGACGCTTCGGCCATCATGAATCAGGCCCCCGGCGCGCTCCAGCTGCGCCTGCTGCAGACCGTGGTGGAAGTCGCGGCCGAGAAGACCTCCACGCTGGTCATGCCGGTGCCCGTGGAACTACTGCGCTTCTTCGAGCGCTCCGCGAATAGCACCCCGGTCGCGGAGGCCACCGAGCAGCCCGCCGGCTCCTCGGAAGGGGAGCCTGAAAGGCAGCCGGCCGTGCAGAGCTCCGCCACGCCCGAACTGGCCCCGTCAGGGCGTTCCTTCGAACGATCCGCCGCAGAACCGGCCGCAGAGAGCGGCGCCTCGCGCACTACATAGAGGCTACGGAAGCTGATCAAGCACCGCCCTCCGCAGGTGGGGTGCGCCTCCTGCTGGGAACCGCTCACTGACAGGGCTGCGCCAGCACGGCTTCCTCTGCGCACCGCGCCGCCGTCGGGGTCGCCGCGAACGTCCTCTGGAAGGGACGTTGCGGCCCGCTTGACCTGAACTTTGGTTCAGGTGCTGGGCTGTTCGCCGAACCTCTTCGGTCCGACGAATGCGAGCAGCATGGATGGCACAACGTCGTCTTCATCCACTTCAACGGCCTCGACCTCCCCTCCTTCCGCGCTGACCCTTCCTGTTGTGCTCGTCGGAGTGGTGCTCGTAGCGATGTCGATCTCGGGCACCGCAGTCGCGTTGCCGAGCATCGGGGCCGATCTCCATACTTCGGGGTCCCCGCTGAACTGGGTCGTGGCCGGTTACAACCTCGCGTTCGCTGCCATGACGCTCGTCGCGGGCTCGACCGCCGACCGAATCGGGCGGCGCAGGGTGTTCATCGCCGCCGCACTCATCTTCGCCATCGGGTTCGTGGTCACCGCGTTCAGCTCGTCGATCGTGCTGACCGATGTCGCGCGGATCATCTCCGGTGCCGGAGGCGCGGGGATCATGGCCGCCGGCGGCGCCATCCTCGCTTCCAGCTACGACGGCGCCGCCCGCAACCGGGCGTTCGCGCTGATGGGCACAATGGCCGGAATCGGCATTGCCGTCGGTCCCACCCTGTCCGGATTGCTGATCGCGGCCACCGGGTGGCGCGGAAGTTTCGCCGTTTACACCCTGATCGGCCTGCTCATCGCCCTCGGCGCTACGCGGACACACGAATCCCGGGCCGGCGACACCGGCAGGACCGACTGGGCCGGGAGCGTTCTGTTCATCGCCGCGTTGGCCCTGCTCATGTTCGCGATCCTCGAAGCCCCGGCGTTCGGATGGACCCATCCCACCATCCTGGTCATCGCCCTTGCCGGGCTCGTGGCGTTGGTGGTCTTCGGCGCGCTGCAGCGCCGCAGCCCCTCCCCGGTGCTCGCACCCTTCCTCGTCACCCATCGGAGGTTCATGGGCTGGAGCCTGGCGACACTGACGACCTCCGTCGGATTCCTTGGCGCCCTGGTTTTCCTGCCCACCTACCTCCAGGCCGCAGGCGGCCTGTCTCCCGCCGCCGCAGGCGTGGCGATGCTGCTGCTCACCGCGCCCGTGCTGGTGACGCCGATGTTCGCCGTGACCCTCATCAACCGCGGCGTCTCGCCAGGCACACTCATCCTGATCGCCCTTCTTCTTGTCGTGGGCGGGAACTTCTGGCTCACGGCCCTGACGGCGGATCACGTGGTCGCGGTGGTGGCGGCACCGCTGCTCATGATCGAGATGGGCATGGGCGCGTCGTTCGGCATCACCGACGGCCAGGCCATGAGCATCGTTCCCGCCGACGCCGTCGGCATGGCCGCCGGATTCCTCAACACACTCCGCGGCGCAGCCGAAGCTCTGGTGATCGCCGCGTTCGGTGCCTCCCTCATCGGGTTCCTGAGCGCGCGGCTCGGCGACTCCGCCCGCGCCGCCGCCGTCAGCGCCGGTCGCCTGTCGGCCGATGGCTCGTCCGAGGAGCTTGAGGCGTTCACCTGGTCGTGGCACATGACCCAGCTCGGTATCGCCGCGCTCTGTCTGATCCTCTCCATCGGCGTCGCCGCTTTGATCGTCAGCGGCCGGTCCAGGCCCCGGGCCGACACCGCCGACTGATTCGCTCGACACGCCGGCATGACCGCGAGCGGCGAAGCGCTTGACCTGAACCGCAGTTGAGGTTCTAAGGTGAGTGGCTGGTCTCGAAAGGAACACCCGATGTCGGTCTACACCCCGCGCGGTCTGCCTCACGACCGAGCCGCGGCGTGCCTGGCGTACCATCGGCAAGGTCGTGTAGCCGCGCCGCAACAAGACCATTGCCGACTGGCACGACATCACCGCACGCTTCGGCGAGATGCGGGCTGCCACGAACGGACATGACCGCCGTGCCCTCGGCCGGTGAGGACCTCATGGACGCCAGCCCGGACGATCGACTCACGCTCGGCGAGGTCGTCGACCGGACCGGCGTGCCGGCCTCCGCACTGTACTTCTACGAACGCAAGGGACTCGTCTTCGCCGAGCGCAACGCGGGGAACCAGCGGCTGTACCCACGGCACATGATCCGCCGGATCTCGCTGATCATCGTCGCGAAACGCCTGAGCATTCCACTGACCGACGTGGCTGCTGTGTTCGCGACTCTTCCCACCGACCGCGCACCGAGCCACGAAGACTGGCAGCGTGTCTCCCGCGCTTGGAAGAAGCGGCTGGAGGAACGCCGCCGCGCGATCGAGGACCTTGAGCGCGAACTCACCGGGTGCATCGGCTGCGGTTGCCTTTCCATGAGAGCGTGCCTGCTGCTGAACCCCGACGACGCCCTCAGAAGCCACGGCCCGGGGCCCGTACGCCTGCAACAAGCGCACCCGGCCAGCGGTCGGACAGCTCGAAGGCAGCCCTCGCGCTGAGGCTTTCGCTGGGGACCCGATCACGTGGGCGTCGCGCCGCCCAGTCGGCGCTCGAGGCGGTGCGCTGCCCAGGTCAGCTCGTCAGCTGCCCGGCCAGTGCCGTGTCCTTGACGATGACTGGCAGTTGCCGGCGCGGACCACCTCGGCCGGCACGGAGCTGTTGTAGAGGACGAGCCCGGTCACCGCCGCGAACAGCGGTCTGGTGTCCGAAACAGGGGTCGGCGGACCACAGCTCAGGAGGAAGTGGGTTTGATCAGGCTGACCGCGCGAACCACTGCGGCGAGGGCATCGGGATTGTCGGTGCGGTGGTGGACGTCCAGAGCTGTGTCGGCGAGCTTGATCACGTGTTCGTCGCCGTGCCGGACGGCGAGGTCGAACACTTCCGCGGCCGATCCGGGGATATCGGGCAGATTGTCCTGGGGTGCGGCCTCGGTCGGGGCGTAAGCGGCGGTCACCGCGGCGCTGGCCGCCCATGCGGCGTTGAGGCTGGCGCTCCAGACATCCGCCGGCAACGCGGGTAGAGTCCGCAGCACAGCCGTCGGTGCCGTCGCGCTGTGGACCAGCATGACGGGCGAGCCATGCGCGTGAGTGACGTAACGGAGGGTCGCCGCGTCCGCGAGCTCGGTGAGACGCGTACGAGCCTGCTCGGCATCGGCGGCCGGCTTGAGTGCGGCAAGCGACGGCCCCCACCCAGCGGATTCAGCCAGCTGGTCGAGCCGGTGGTTGATGCCCATGCTCTGGTCGGGGACACGCGGGACCTCAGCGATGGCACGCTCCGGTTCGGCGGTGCCGGACGGCACGTCGAAGCCTGCGATGGCCTGCCAGCGCGCCGCCCAGTAGCCGAGCGCCTGGCCCAGTTCAGCAAGACGCCCCTCGTCCTGCTGCCGGAGCAACGCATGGACCGCGTGCCCGGTGCGGATCACTCCATGGGTGGCCCCGGCAGCGATACCGGGCAGCAATCGTGGCCACCAGGTTTCCATTACGGCACGCCACGGCTGCTCCTTCACCTCCCTGTCGAAGAACGTCAGCCAGTCGCCGAGACGCTTCGGATCACCCAGCGCCTCCCGCCAGTCCTCGGCGCCAATCGGCGAACTGCTGCTCGGAAGCTCGTCCAGCCGGCCGACATAGCTGTCGAGCCAGCGGTGTACGTCACGGTCGTATCCATGCCTGACCATCGCCTCGACCGCCATCGGGCCGTGGTTGGTCAGCCATCCGTCGAATTCGGGGCCCGTCCTGTGCAGCCGCTCGTACGCTTCTTCCAGTGTCCCGGTGTCGTCCATGACACCGGACGCTAGCGGCCGACCGCCGACATGCGCCTTGGGCCGGCGACCGAGAGGATCTACTCCTTTGGACCTAATCCCTCGCTCAAGGCGCCCGCGATTGCGGGAAACCTGCGGACCCGATGACCATGCTGGCTCTGTCATCAGCGCTGCCGTCGTTTCCGTACAAGACGGTCGCGGTGACCACTTCGTAGCATGGGCGCGGGCGCCCCGCCACTGCGTCGGCATGGCGCTGCGGCCCGCTTGTCGATCTACCCGGCGACCTCGTCGCCGGACTATGAGGAGAACAGCACATGCGTGATCTGGTCTATACCGGATTCATTTCGCTTGACGGCATCGTGGACTCCCCCGGCGGTGGGCCGGGAGAGGAGCACCGCAGCGGTGGCTGGGTGTTCAAGGACATCGAATTCCTGCCCGAGGCCTTCTCGCTGAAGGGCGAGGAGCTTGAGGATACGACGGCGCTGATGTTCGGCCGCCGGAGCTACGAGGCGTTCGCACCGGTCTGGCGCGACTCGGATGACCATGCCGCCTACAAGGAACTGCCCAAGTACGTGGTCTCGACCACGCTGTCCGACGACGACCTCGTCGAGGGGTGGGGGCCGACGACGATCCTGCGCTCGGCCGACGACGTCGTCGGGCTCAAGAAGAGCGAGGGTGGCGCGATCTTCATCCATGGCAGTGCGGAGCTCGCCCGACGGCTGTCGGAGGCCGGCCTGATCGACCGGTACAACCTTCTCCTTTTCCCAGTGCTGCTCGGAGCCGGGAAAAGCCTGTTCAGCAAGGCGGACAAGGACAAGCAGGTACTGACCCTCCGGGCGTCCGCAGCCTACCCCAACGGCATCGTGAAGCTGATCTACGACGTCGTCAGCTGATCCAGATCCAGGGCGATCGCACCATCGCCGCCCTCGCGGAGTTGTCGCGCCGTACGCCCGACGTACCGGCGCAGCGCACGGCGCGGGCGTGCCCCTTCGGGTCCAGAAGGGGTCTGAGAACCAGTAGCAGGCGTCGTCGCTGCAGGCGGGCAGGCCGTCGATGTGGCGTTGCGGCCGACCCAGTGCGAGGCGGCCAGCTTGGAGGAGGCGTCCAGGGCACGGTTGGCGACCAGCCTCAGCTCTCGCCGCTCAAGATCACCGATAGGGTGCGCCAGAAGCAAAAGGAGCCTCTGACGTGTCACCCTCAGCCCCTTTAGCCTGGATAGCGGCCCTTGCCGCTGCGGCCTACCCAACCTGGAACACCTGGAAGAACTGGTTCGACTGGTCCTCCCTGTTCGCGGCCGCCGGCATGTCGGAGGAGTACTACGCGAAGGAGCACTACGGGGGCTTCGCCGAGGGCGTCGTGAGCTGCGTACGTCTGTACGACTCGATCGACCACTCGCCGTTTCTGCTGCTGCGCGACGACCTCGCCACACTCACCGAACTCGCGACGACCTGGGCCCTGCCTGTGCTGGCCGTGCTGATCGCCCTCGTGCGGCGGCATTCGGCGACTGCGGGACCGCGTGCCGCCTGGCTGCTGGCGCTGATCGCGCTCGTCCGGCCGCTCTCGGCCGACTACAAGGGGGACGGCATCTGCTCCGGCTCGCTGCCCATGTTCACCCCGGACTGGTTCGAGGCTCTTTCCGGCGGCTGGGGGCTCTGGGAGCTGTGCCTGCTGGCGGCTGCCCTGCTCATACTGCTCGCATCCGGCTCCCCGGCGCCGCCGATCTCTGGACGGCGCACCCTGACGGCGGCCATGGACGCCCTGGTGGTGTACGGACTGGTGACCCTCGCCCCGCTCCTCACCGGAGACGAATCCCTGCGCGTCGGCCTGCTGCGCCAACTCCGGTTCGACGACATCCGCGACGACCCCGCCCGGCTGCTGGTGCTCGTGCTGCCGGTCGGCTACCTCCTGTTGAGACACGGCCGGCGGGGAAAGGGGTAAAAGGACGGTTCACGGCCGGACAGGCCGCCTCGCCAGAGGTACGACTACCCGCAGCTGCAGGCCTTCCTCCGCCGTCGCGGAATCGTTCCCCCTACGTATCGTCGTGGGGTCGAGGTAAGCCAGCGATTGGAATCGAGCGGATGTTGTCATGGCTGGCCCGGCACACGTTGGTTACACCGTCGCCCAGAACGCCGATCCGACCACTACGGTTTCTTCGTCGCGATCGCGGCAGCCCTCTCCTGCCACCGCCGGCCATCCAAAATGAGACGACGTCTAAGCCTGGATCCACGGTTTGAAATCTGATGCTGGTGTTGTGAAATGCGGCGAGGTGCCCTCTGAACTGGGAAGATTGGAGTTCTCTACGCTTCAATCAGCCAGCCCAGGAAGGCACCTCGTAAGTGCGA
>NZ_JBDPMJ010000017.1:0-215890 GCF_039880665.1 Nonomuraea sp. B5E05 | reverse complement strand
CGCAGATCAATCTCCGCCACCGAGCCGAACCACCGCGAGAGCCCTTCCGCGGTGGTCAGCGCGGTCCACACCCGCTCGATGGGGTGCCGCAGCACCACCACACGTTCGATCGCGTCCGCAACCATGCCACCCTCCTTCGCAACCTGCAGGTTGCCATTGATGGCAACCTACCGGTTGCGATAGCACCCCGCAAGAGCCGGCACGGAGGGCGGCTTACGCGGCCCGGCTCGCACAGACGCTCGGACATGGCCCTGGACCTCCGGCCACTGTGACGCACCTGCTCGAGATCGGCCGCCGCCGGATCGGCGTGCTGGGTGCCCCGGCAGCCCTCAGCCGGTCGGCGCGCCGGACGTCGTGATGCGGTAGGTGCGGCCGGCTCGCCCGGTCAGGGCGACGACGTCAGGCTCGGGCCCTGTGACGCTGACGCTGCCGCCGGTCGTGGTGTCGATCACCTGGTAGGCCCCGGTGAACATGCGGCTGCGTACGTTGACCGTCGCGTTGCGGTCGAAGGAGATGAGGATCTCGGTGGCCGCGCCGGAGCTCCAGGTCGTGTCCACGGTGTAGCCGCCGCGCCCTCGCAGACCTCGCACCTTCCCGTCAGGCCAGGCCGCCGGCAGTGCCGGCAGCACGTGCAGTTCGCCGTTGTGGCTCTGCAGCAGCATCTCGGCGATGCCGGACGTGGCGCCGAAGTTGCCGTCGATCTGGAAGGGGGGATGCAGGTCGAACATGTTCGGCGCGAGCCGGTCCGACCTCACCAGCAGGCGAAGCAGCGCATGCGCACGGCCGCCTTCCTCCATCCGCGCCCAGTAGTTGATCTTCCAGGCGAGTGACCAGCCGGTCCCGTCGTCGCCGCGCAGTCCGAGGGTCCGCCGGGCGGCGGCGTACAGCGCCGGGGTGCCGCGTTTGGTTATCTGGTTGCTGGGATGCAGGCCGTAGAGGTGGGAGATGTGCCGGTGCGTGGGCTCGGTCTCGACCCAGTCGTACAGCCACTCCTGGATGTTGCCGCGCGAGCCGGTCTTCATCGGCGGGAGCCGGTCGCGGGCGGCCAGGACCCGCGCCCGGAAGTCGGCGTCGACGCCGAGCGCCTGGCCGGCCTTGGCGCAGCCGTCGAACAGGTCCCGCAGGATCTGGTTGTCCATCGTGGGGCCGGCGCACACGCTGGCGTCCGTGTGGTGGGCCAGTTCGGGCGAGTTCGACGGGTTGGTGACCAGATATCCCAGGCTCGGCTCCTCCACGAGGGTCTCGAGGAAGAACTGCGCGGCACCTTTCATCGCCGGGTAGTACCGCCGGAGGAACTCCAGGTCGCCGGTGAAGCTGTAGTGGTCCCAGACGAGCGTGGCCAGCCACGCGCCGCCGGTCTGCCACATGCCCCAGAACGCGCCGTCGACGACCGACGTCGCCCGCCAGGCGTCGGTGTTGTGGTGGGCCACCCAGCCGCCGGCGTTGTACTGTACGCGGGCCGTGCGGGCGCCGCTGACCGCGAGCTCGTTGATCATCTCGAACACCGGCTCGTAACATTCCGGCAGGTTCGTGGTGTCGGCCGGCCAGTAGTTCATCGGCAGGTTGGCGTTGATGGTGTATTTGGAGTCCCACGCCGGCGTCAGCGAATCATTCCAGATGCCCTGCAGGTTGGCCGGCTGGGTGCCCGGCCGCGAGGAGGAGATCAACAGGTATCGGCCGAACTGGAACAGCAGCGCCGAGAACTGCGGGTCGTCGCTGTTCGCGTGCTGCGCGATCCGCACGTCGGTCGGCTGGTCGGCCGCCGCGGTGCGGCCGAGGTCGAGCGTCGTACGCCCGAACAGCCGCTGGAAGTCGGCGACGTGCCGGCTGCGCAGGTCGTCGTACGTTCTGCCGGTGGCGGCGTCGAGATGGCGCCGGGCGATGCCCTGGTAGTCACCGCCGACATCGCGGAAGTCGAGGTAGCTGGAGCCGATGGAGATCAGCACCGTCACGCTGTCGGCGTTCCTTACCCGCAGCGTTCCGCCGGAGCTGCTGACGCTGCCGCTTTCGGTGACGGCCCGGGCCAGGGCCAGGAATCTGACGGAACCTGTT
The DNA here is from genome assembly GCF_039880665.1 of Nonomuraea sp. B5E05. Lineage (NCBI taxonomy): Bacteria > Bacillati > Actinomycetota > Actinomycetes > Streptosporangiales > Streptosporangiaceae > Nonomuraea > Nonomuraea sp. B5E05. Next base: position 213,838 of record NZ_JBDPMJ010000017.1, on the reverse strand, counting down.
ACTCCTTCCATATCGCCCGAGATGCCGTCAAGTGCCACGGTCGCCCTGTCCGGGCTGGAGCGCGTCGTCCGTTGAGGGCTCCCGAACGTCGCGGAGAACGTGATCGAGCCGGGTCTGTCAGCGGTCAGACGCATGGCGATCACCTGGTCCGGCGCGCTCGCCAGCACCTCGCGCCGGTACCGTACGCCGTTGCGCAGATAGGACACGGCCGTGGTGGCCGTGGTGAGATCCAGATAGCGGTTGTACTCCGCGACCCCGGCGGCATCGCCGAAGCTGAGCCGCAGATCGCCGACGAGCTGGTAGGCCAGCTGGCCGGCCGGGGTGCCCCGCATGTTCTGGTCGATCATCGTCTGGGCCTGGCTCCACTGGTTCTGGAAGACCAGGTGCCGGATCCGCCCCAGCGCCGCCGCACCCCTGGGATTGCTCTGGTCGTAAGGCCCGCCCGCCCAGACCGTGTCCTCGTTGAGCTGCAGCCGCTCGGCATCGACGTTGCCGAACACCATGGCGCCCAGGCGGCCGTTGCCGATCGGAAGTGCTCTCAGCCAGTCCGTGCCGGCGCTCTCGTCGTACCACAGGGCCAGATCGTTCGCGGCGGCCACCTCCGGAGGGGGCGCCGAGGCGGCCCTGGCGGCGGCCGTCCACGGCGACGGCAACATCGCAGCTCCGGCTCCGGCCGCGCCGAACCTCAGCACCTGCCTTCGCGAAAGATCAGACATCTCGCCTCCCGTTCCCTAGGGTTGCGGCCGGCTCAGCCATTCGGCGCGAGCCCTCCGGGCCGCCCTCGGCTGGGTGGTCTGTGCGCACCACCGGGGGGCGGCAGGGTCTGTTCAACCGATCTGCACGAGCTGCCATTGCTGGTTGGTGCCGCCCCAGTCGTCGTACTGGACGACGTCGGCTCCGTCGGCGGTGGAGGCGTTCTGGACTTCGAGGGCCTTGCCGCTGTTGCGGTTGATGAGGCGGATGTGGCCGCCGGCGGAGTCGGCGAGTCTCCACTGCTGGTTGGCGCCGTTGTGGTCGGCCCACTGGACGATGGGGGCGCCGTTGGCGGTCGACCAGTTGTGCACGTCCAGGACCTTGCCGGAGTGGCGGGACCTGAGCCGGTAGTGGCCGCCGCCGGAGTCGGCGAACTGCCACTGCTGCTGGTTGCCGTCGTTACGGGCCCATTGCGTGATCCGGCCGCCGTCGGCGGTGGACAGGTTGTACACGTCCAGCGCCTTGCCGCTGTTGCGGTTCACCAGCACGTACCATGCGCTGGTGTCGACCCCGCCGGGAGCGCTGGACACACCGGTCACGAACGTCGTCACGCTCCGAGCGGGGAGCGTGACGGTGAAGGAGCCGTTCGACACGCTGGTCGTGCCCTGGGGCGCGACGTTCCTGCTCGCGTCGGTCAGCCAGGACGAGACGCTGGACGCGGTGCTGTTCGCCAGGCTGAACTGCTGGCTCACCGCAGAGGTCCCCTTGTTGACGGCGACGACGACGACCGTGGAGTCGCCGCCCAGGTACGCCGATACGTAGACGTTCGACGCCGGGTTCGCCGTCGCCTCGATCCGCACGTATCCGGGGCGGACAAACCTGGCGAAGTGCGCCATGTTGGCGCCGCGCTTGCTGATCTGACCGTCCTCCCGCATGGGACCGTAACTGCGCCGGACGTACCACCAGATGTAGGCCTGGAACTCGGCGTCCACCATGGCTCGATGGATGTGCTCCCCCACGTCGAGCGCCTGGGGCCAGAGGTCCGCCGAGTCGCTGCTGTTGGGGTGGTAGACCTCGGTCATCCAGAGTTCCTTGCCCGCGCCCCTCTGCTGGAAGAGGGGATAGGGGAAGTTCGCGTACGGTGTGCCGTAGAGGTGGGCTCCGATGATGTCCACGTTGGCGAGCGCCGCGGAGTCGTTGAGGATCGGGTCCGACATGTTCTTCAGGTACTGGAAGGACTCGGGCGCGATGACCCTGGTGCTGATGGAGCCGGCGTTCTCGCGTAAGAACCGGACCATTTCTGTGGGGGTCCACCACGTCCACTCGTGCGCGTAGTCGGGCTCGTTCTGCACGGATATGCCGTACAGGTTCACCCCGTTGTTCCGCATGTGGGCGGTGAAGTCGTTCAGGTGCTGGGCATAGGCGCCGTACATGTCGTACCTGAGGCGTCTCGCGTCGGTCTGACTGCCGCGGACGAAGGTCTCGACCATGCGGGCGGGGGGATTCCAGGGCGACGCGATGACGCTCGCCCCGAGCTCGACCGCGCGCCTCGCCGTCGCCAGGTCACGGCTCCAGTCCGCCTGGTTCTCGGGTACGGGGATCCTCAGCACGGAGAACCCCAGCCGGCCCTCGCCTGTGCCGAACGCCGTGTCGCGCTGGGCGGCGGTCAGGTCGCCGATCCAGGCGGCATGGGCCATGCCGCCGAAGCCCCGGATCGTCTGCCGCCGTGCCGACGGATCGATGACCACCGTGGCGGCGGCCGCCGAGGCGGTCGCGCCCGGGGTCATGGCCGCGAGGACCGGCAGGGCCCCCATCGTGGCCAGCGCGCTTCTCCGGCTCAGCCAGGTTCGTTCCCCGCTCACGGGCTCGTTCCGGCCATGCGTCATGTCTCCTCCTCTGGCTGTCGGCGCTGGCCCGTGCCTCCGGGTCCCACCGGCTCCCGGTGGCCACGGGCGACAGCGGCCACCGGGAGCGGTGCTCCCAGCCGGAATGGTTCCGCGCCGGTCTTCTGGACGGGAGGTGCTGTGAACGATGTCTCGGCCGGCCCTCAGCACGCGAACAACAGGTCCGGCACCGGGCCGGGGGGGACCTTTCCCCGGTGTCGTTGTTCGCGCTAACACTTCCAGCAGGAAGGTAAAGGCCTCTGACGCGGCTCGTCAACCACTCGCCGGAAGAAACGTAACTAAGATCAAATCCGCTCTCCCCCCGCCCACGCGGCGCAAGCAGGGCCGGCACGCCCGGTATGAGCGCGATCCGGGCAGCAATTTAACGTCGGACCTGTCGCAAGTTAACTGCTTCCACCGTGTTTGTTCTGTGAAACTTTCACCCGCGCGGGGCCGCGGCAGGGTCATCCATGGAGGCGTAACTCCAGGCGAGAAGGCGTTGGCGACAACAACGCCCAGGCCGGCAGACCGCCCCTCGTTGACGCAGGGTCGGGCCGTCGGATGTACTCCGCGACAACGCACTCACCGGAGCAGGCCCATGCATCCACAAAATGTTAGCGCTAACCAACCGGCTCGGCGCCGTGCGGACAGTCGACATGCACGGCTGGACCCAGCTCACCGGCAGCACATCCGCCTCCTGGACCGGAACGCCCCGAGCACGCATTTCCGACCCGTTGAGGAGAGACGATGAGCAGTAAACGACTCGCCTTCACCGTCACGGTGCTGCTGGCCCTGACGACGGGCACCGCGGCGGCCGGCCCGGCCCTTCCGGCGCAGGCGCTGGACAACGGCGTGGGCCGTACCCCGCCGATGGGCTGGAACACCTGGAACACCTTCGGCTGCAACATCAACGAAACGCTGATCAAGCAGACGGCCGACGCGCTCGTCGGCTCCGGCATGCGCGACCTGGGATACCAGTACGTCGTGGTCGACGACTGCTGGTTCGATCCCAACCGCGATTCGGCCGGGAACCTCCAGGCCAACCTGTCGCGGTTCCCGAGCGGCATGAAGGCGCTCGGCGACTACCTGCACGCCAGAGGCCTGAAGTTCGGCCTCTACCAGGCGCCGCTGGACCGGACCTGCGCCCAGTACTTCGGCGCCTATCCGGGCGCGACCGGCAGCCTCGGGCACGAGGTCCAGGACGCCCGGCAGTTCGCCGCCTGGGGCGTCGACTACCTCAAGTACGACTGGTGCTCGCCCACCGGCACCATCGACGACCAGGTGCGCACCTTCGCCAAGATGCGGGACGCGCTGGCGGCGACGGGCCGGCCGATCCTCTACAGCATCAACTCCAACAGCATTCACGAGAAGACCGGTCCACAGCGGAACTGGGGCGACGTCGCCAACATCTGGCGCACGACCGAGGACATCACCAACGCCTGGAACACGGGCCAGACCAACGGCTACCCGATGGGCATCCAGAACATCGTCGATGTCAACGTCCCTCTCGCGGGCAACGCCCGGCCGGGGCAGTTCAACGACCCCGACATGATGGTCGTCGGCCGGGGCGGCATGAACGACACCGAGATGCGCAGCCACTTCGCCCTCTGGGCCGTCATGGCCGCCCCTCTGATCGCCGGGAACGACGTCCGGAACATGGACAACGCGACCGCGACGATCATGAAGAACCAGAATCTGATCGCCATCAACCAGGATCCGCTCGGCCTCCAGGCCACCCAGGTCGGCAACGACGGAACCCGCCGCGTCCTGGCCAAGCGGCTGAGCAACGGCGACGTCGCGGTCGCGCTGTTCAACCAGGGCGGCAGCACCACCACGATCAGCACCACCGCGTCCGCCATCGGCCTGACCGGTGGCGCGTTCACACTCCGGGATGCCTGGACGAACGCCGTCACCACGACGACCGGAAGCATCTCGGCGAGCGTCCCGTCCCACGGCACCGTCGTGTTCCGGGTCAGCGGCGGCACCTCCTCGCCGCCCACCACCCGGATCCAGGGTGTCGGCTCGGGGAGGTGTCTCGACGTGTCCGGCGCCTCCCAGGCCAACGGCGCCCACGTGGTGATCTGGGACTGCCACCAGCAGAACAACCAGCAGTGGACCTCCACCACCGCTGGTGAGCTGCGCGTCTACGGCGACAAGTGCCTGGACGTCAACAACGCTGCCACCGCCGACGGCACCAGCGTCATCATCTGGGACTGTAACGGTCAGAGCAACCAGCAATGGCGCTTCAACCCCGACGGAAGCATCACCGCCGTCGGGGCGGGCAAATGCCTGGACGCGACAGGCAACGCCACGGCCAACGGCACCAGGCTCCAGATCTGGACCTGCACCGGCGCGCCCAACCAGCGCTGGACCCGCGCGTGAAGGGGTCCTTCCGTTCAGGGTGAGTTGGAGCGTCGGCGCGAGGGTGCCGCCGAAGTTGGCCCGCGCCCGCGTGGCCGCCGCCTGCCGGATCTCCACGCCCGGCTCGCGCCACCGCGCCTGCCCGTCCTTCTCGGAGCATGAACGACCTCTGCTTTCACTCGTGCTGTTGTCCCGTCAGCCCTTCAAGGAGCCCTGCAGCAGGGCCTTGACGAAGTGGCGCTGGAAGATGAGGAAGACCAGCAGCGTGGGGGTCAGGATCAGCAGCGATCCGGCGCACAGCAGCGGGATGTCGGTGCCCCACTGGCCCTGGAAGGCACCCAGCGCGCCGGACATCGTGCGCTGGGCGGGGTCGTCGACGAGGACGATGGCCAGCAGGAACTGGTTCCAGGTCCACAGGAACAGCAGGATGCCCAGGGACGAGATCGCCGGCATGGCCAGGGGGACGTGGATACGCCGGAACAGCTGCCACACGCTGGCGCCGTCCATCCGGGCGCTCTCGGACAGCTCGCCGGGCATGTTGACGAAATGGGCGCGCATCCAGAAGACGCTGAACGGCATGAACAGGCCGATGAGCGGCAGGATGATCGCCCAGCGCGTGTTGAGCAGCCCCATGTCGCGGATCTGGTAGTACAGCGGCGTGATGATGCCCTCGAAGGGAAGGGTCAGGCCGAGCACGAACAGCAGGAAGACCACGCGAGCGCCGATCACGCGGAGATGGCCGACCGCGAAGCCGGCCATCGTGCCCAGCAGGATCGAGATCGGCACCACGCCGAGCACGATGAGGAGGCTCGACTTCAGCAGCTCGCCCATGTTCGCGGCCTCGAAGGCGCGCAGGAAGTTGCCCCACTGCGGATCGCTCGGCCAGGCCAGCCCTGGCGGGTAGGTGCCCGCGGGGTGCAGGGCGGTGACGAACAGGCTGAGGAACGGCAGCAGGGTGATCGCCATCATGAGGACGAGCAGCAGCCTGCCGGTCCAGGCCTCCCGCCAGGCGGTGATCATCGATTGCCGTCCTTCGCGAACCATTGGATGGGCAGGGCGCAGGCGATCACGAGGAGCATGAGCACCATGGCCAGGGCCGAGGCCGTGCCGACCTCGCGGTCGGAGAAGGCCAGATAGTAGATCTGCAGGCCGGGCACCATGGTGGTGTTGCCGGGGCCGCCCTGGGTGGCGATGTAGATGATGTCGAAGCTGGCCAGGGCGGCGATCACGGTCACGGTGACGCAGACGGCGATCTCCTGGCGGAGGCTGGGGACCGTGATGGCAACGAACTCGCGCCACGGGCCTGCGCCGTCGAGGCGGGCGGCCTCGTACAGTGCCGGATCGATCTTGCTCATGCCGGCGAGGAGCAGCAGCGTGCAGAGGCCGAGCAGCACCCACGCGCCGATCATGCCGACCGCCGGCAGGGCGGTGGCGAAGTCGCCCAGCCAGGCCCGGGTCACCCCGCCGAGGCCGATGAGCGAGAGCAGCTGGTTGATCACTCCGGTGGAGGCCAGCAGCCAGCTCCACGCGATGCCGGCCGCGACCAGCGGGATGACCTGGGGCAGGAACAGCACGGTACGCGCGACGAGGGCCAGCCGGCTCTGGGCGATGCGCCGGATGGTCGCGGCGATGGCCAGGCCCAGCACGACCGGGATGGCGCTGAAGAACACGATCAGCTGGAAGGCGTTGACCAGGGAGTCGAACAGGTCGGGGTCGGTGAAGACCCTGCCGTAGTTGGCCGCCCCCACCCAGGTGGACGGTCCGATGCCGTCCCATTCGTACAGCGAGTACTGGAACGTCAGGGCGATCGGGCGCAGGACGAACACCGCGTAGAAGGCGAGCGCCGGGAGGACGAACAGCCACCCGGTCAAGCCGCGCGTACCTCGCAGCTTGGCCGCGGCCTGCCGCCGGTGCGCGGACCGGGCCATCACCGCGATCAGTTCCCTTCGAGCTGGCCTGCGTAGTCGGCCTGGACCGATGTCAGCAACCCCTGCGGCGTCTGCTGCCCGGCCACCAGCTTCTGCAGGTTCGGCGTCCAGCTCTTGGCGTAGATGGCGCCGGTGGCGTTGGCGATGAAATCCATGGCGCCGTTGTCCTTGGCGATGTCCGCCCCGGCGGCCAGCGTGCTCGCGGTGACCTTGTCCTTCGCCACGGTCGGCATGTAAGCGTCGGCCGGTCCCATCGGACGTGATCCGCCGACCTCGACGCCGATCTCGCGGGCCCGCTGGTCGGTGGCCACCCAGTTGAGGAAGAAGGCGGCGCAGTCGGCGTTCTTGGCGTTCGCGGCGATACCGAAGGTGAGGGGCGCCGACATGGTGGCGAGTTCGCCGCCCTTCTGTGCGGGTGGCATCAGGGAGAAGCCGGCGTTGCCCGCCATCTGCTTGTCGAGGTTGCCCGACTCCCAGTCGCCGTTGAACATGAACAGGCCCTGCCCGTCGATGAAGCGGCTCATCATGGTGGCGTAGTCGACCGCGTTGACGTCCTTCTGGAAGTAACCGGCCTTGATCCACCGCTCCAGGTGCTGGGCGGCCCGCAGGTTCGGCGGGGTGTCGATGGTGGCGCCCGGCTTCTGGAAGATCCAGTCGTTGATCGGGGCGGCCGGGCCGTAGGAGGCCATGAGGTTCTGCAGCGGGAACGCCAGGCCTCCGGTGGCGCCGCCGTTGAACTGGACGATGGGCGTGATGCCCGCCTTCTTGGCCTTGTCCAGCACCTGGTCGAGCTCCGCCAGGGTGGCGGGCGGCGCGGACATCCCGACCTGGGCGGCGAGCTTCTTGTTGTAGAAGAGGCCGGTCATGCTCATGTTGAGGCCCAGGGCGTACAGGGAGCCCTCCCCGCGCGGGCGGCCGCCCTGGCCCAGGCGCAGCTGTTCGAGCTGCGAGGCCGGCCACTTGTCCCAGCCGAAGGCCTGCGCGTAGCCGTCGAGGTTCTTCAGCAGGTTGTCCTTGACCAGCTCGGAGACCTGGGGCAGGCGCATGAGATCGGGCGGGTTGTCCGCCAGCACGCGGGGCGCGTTCTGCGTGATGACCGCGAACTGGTCCTCGCGGATGTTCCATGTGACGTTCGGGTGCTGCTTGGTGAACTCCGTGGTCAGCGCCTTGGGCAGCGGAAAGCCGGTCTCGAAGTAGCCGCTCATCGTGATCGGCGCCGTGCCGCAGGTGGGCGCCGTGGACACCGGTGAGGCGCCGGTGGCCTGCGCCTGCGGGCTGTTGCTGCCGGGGGCCGAGCAGGCGGCGGCCAGCGTTCCCATGGCGATCATGAGCGCGGCGCCGGACGTGCCGGGGCGGACTCGACGAGCCATGTGCATCTCCTCTGCTGCTTGGGACGATCGGCACCCGGCTGACGTCCCGAGTTCGTTGCTAAATCGGGTTAGCGCCCGTAGTCTCACCACGTGCGTCGTACGATGTCAACCCCCCGCAACCCACTCTTGACGGTCGGAGGTCCTGGGTGAGCCCACGACGGGTCACGCTGGCCGATGTGGCCAAGGCCGCCGGTGTCTCCCGCACGACCGCCTCGCTCGTGTTGTCGGGCCGTGGCCGTGAGCTGCGGATCTCTCAGGACGTCGAGCAGCGGGTGCTGCGAGCCGCCGAGAGGTTGCAGTACCGGCCGAACATCGTCTCCGTGGGCCTGCGTACGGGCACCAGCCGCACGATCGGCTTCGTCTCCGATACCGTCGCCACCTCGCGGCTTGCCGGCGACATGATCAAGGGAGCGCTGGAAGCGGCCCGCGACCGCGGCTTCATGCTGTTCATCGGGGAGACCGAGGGCGACGCCGAGCTCGAACGCCTCCTGCTCCAGGCCATGCAGGACCGCCAGGTCGACGGCCTCATCCTGGCCTCCATGTTCACCAGGACCATCAAGGTGCCCAAGGCGATCACGGCGGTGCCCGCCGTCCTGCTCAACGCGCTGCCCGAGCAGCCCACTCCCCTGCCCGCCGTCCTCCCCGACGAGGTCGAGGCCGGCCGCACCGCGGCCCGCGCCCTGCTCGACGCGGGCCACCGCGAGGGCATCTACCTGATCGGCGCCGGTCCCGGCCTGCGTGACGTCCCCCGGGAGAGCGTCGCGGCGGTGGAACGGCTCATCGGCATCCGTGAGGCGCTCGGCGCGGCGGGGGTCGAGGTGGCGGGCGCTCGCACCTGCCCTGACTGGCAGCCGGAGCACGGTTTCGCCGCGACCCGCGACCTGCTGGGCGCCATCCGGCCGCGGGCGCTGATCTGCTTCAACGACCGGATCGCCATGGGCGCCTACCAGGCACTCGACGATGCCGGGCTGGCGGTGCCCGGCGACGTGTCCGTCGTCTCCTTCGACGACCACCCCATCGCCTCATGGATCCGGCCCAAGCTGACCAGCGTGGCGCTCCCCCACGACGAGCTCGGCCGCAGGGCCGTCGACGTGCTGTTCACGGAGATCGGCCGCGACCACGCGGGCCCTGACCGGGTCGGCGAGGTGCATCGGGTGCCGATGCACCTGCGCAGCCGCGAGTCCATCACGCCACCACCCGGAGTGGAGTCCGCCGGCTGACGACTCCGGACCGAGCCGCCGTCCTGGCGGACGCCGAAGCGGCACCGGGGCGCGGGTCAGGGGTGCGGCGCGCGGGCGCACGCCGTTTCACGCGAGCCGGAGCTCCCCGCGGCCGGTGACGATCCCGGACCCGGAGATCCGCACCCGGTCGCCGTCGACCTCGAGCTGGATCCGGCTGGGCCGCCCGAGCCGGTGGCCCTGCTCGATGACGACCAGACCGCCATCGACCCGTTGTGTACGCGTGAGCAGGGCGGCGAGCGGACCCGCGGCCGTGCCGGTGGCCGGATCCTCGACGATGCCCACGGTGGGATTGAAGAACCGGCTGTAGGCGTCCGCTTCGGGCTCCCCGGGTGCGGTGGTGTAGACGTAGCAGCCTTCGGCGCCCACCTCGGCCAGGATCGCGGCCAGGACCCTGCTGTCGGCGGCGGTGCGGTCGACAGCAGGGCGGTCGGCCAGCGGGACGAGCAAGTGAGCCACTCCCGTGGAGACGACCTGCGCCTGCCCATCGGCGGGCAGGTCCTCAGGTTCCAGTCCGAGCGCGGAGAGGAGGCGCCGTGCGTCCTCGACCACGGGCCCGAACACGGGCGCCGACTGCTCCATCACGATGCGGACGTCGCGCCCGGGCCGGCGGACCACCTCCACCGGCAGCACGTCCCCGCCTATTTCCTGCATCAGCGTCCGTGACGGTTCGTCGCCGGTCAGCCCCTGGTCGGCGAGCCACAGCCAGGCGCCGAGCGCGTTGTGGCCGGCGCCGTCGACCTCGGCGCCGATCGGGGTGAACGACCGCAGCCGCCACGCGGCGCCCGGCCGGGCGGGCCGCAGCAGGAAGGTGGTCTCGGACTGGTTGAACTCGCGGGCGATGTCGCGCATCTGGTTCACCGTCAGGTGGTCCGCGTCAGGCACCAGCGCCAGCGGGTTACCGGTCAGCGGGCGCTGAGCGAAGACGTCGATGAAGAAGAACGGTGTCGTAGTCGTCATGAGGACAACGCTAGAAAGCCCGGATCGCGGTTCACACACCGAATCGTTCGACCACTGGGCATATCGGCGCAGAATATGCGGAATGCTGCACCAATGACGAACACACCAGACGTCAGGCCACTGGATGACGTGGACCGTGCCCTGATCGCCGCCGTCCAGACCGACGGACGCGCGACCCTGGCCAGGCTCGCCGAGATCATCCAGCTCAGCGTCTCCGCCACGCGGATCCGGCTGCGCGCATTGGAGGAGCAGGGAGTCATCGCGGGCTACCGGGCCCGCGTCGAGCCCGAAGCCCTGGGCTACACCCTGCGCGCGATCGTCCGGATGAAGGTCCACGGTTCCCTGTACGACAAGGTCAAGGCCATCCTGGCCGACCGGCCGCAGATCGTGCGCTGCCTGCGCGTCACGGGAGAGTCCTGCTACGTGATGGAGATCGTCGCCACCGGCATGGGCGACCTCGAGCAGATCACCTCCGAACTCGCCCGTGTCGGCTCCATCACCACCGACGTGGTCTACGAGATGGTCGTCGACCGCCCCATCCCCCTGCTCACCTGACCCCGGCGCCGGTCGCGCCCGCTCGTACACTTACGCCTCCATGACGCCAGAGTAGCCCCTGAAGCTATTGCCATGACGTCACAACGGTGCCACTATGACGCCATGGACCTTGCGCCGTATGTCGATCACCTCCGCCGCGAGCTCGCGATCGCCGCAGGGGCGGGCGGCGAGGAAGCCCGTGCGCTGGCGGAACGTCTCGCCGCGACGCTCGAGTCGGCCGCCCGGCTCGCGCTGCTGGAGGCCCTGTCAGCCGCCGCGGACGAGATCACCCAGGACCTCACACCAGGCTCTGTCGAAGTGCGCCTGCGCGGGCGCGACCCCGCTTTCGTCGTGACGCCACCGCCGGACGCGCGTTCGTTCGCGGAGGAAGGCGAGCCCGGGCAGGCCGGCAGGCCGCCCGCCCCGTTGCCGCCTCCCGACGCGGACGACGGCGGCACGTCCCGGATCTCGCTCCGGGTCCCCGAGCACCTCAAGCCGCGCATCGAGGAGGCGGCCACCCGTGACGGGCTGTCGGTCAACGCCTGGCTCGTCCGGGCCGTTTCCGCCGCACTCGATCCCGGTGACGCCGGTCGCCGCTCCGGCCGGCGCCCGGCACAGCGGAGCGGCAACCGCTACAGCGGCTGGGTGCGCTGATGACCATGCCGACCCACGACAAGGGGACCGCCGTGCCGACCTTCGACACCCCCGAACCCATCACCGCCGTCATCGACCTGCCGGCCGCCACCATCCGGATCACCGCGAGCGACCGCACCGACACGGTCGTCGACGTCCGCCCGAGTGACCGGCTCAACGACGCCGACGTGCGAGCCGCCGAGCACATCGAGGCCGACTACACCGGCGGCAGGCTTCTCGTGCGGACCGGAAAGGAGCATGCCGGCTCGACCTCCGCCTGGGGCCTTTCGCTCGACGAGCTCGTCGAGTCGCCCGCGAGCTGGGCACGTTCGCTGCTGCACGGCCCTGGCTCGGTCGACGTGACGATCGACCTGCCGGCCGGCTCCCGCCTGGATGCCAGGACGGCGGCGGCCGTCCTGTGCCGGGGATCGCTCGGCGAGGTGACGATCAGCACCTCCCATGGAGACATCCGGGTCGAGCAGGCCGGCCGGCTACGGCTGAAGAGCACCTACGGCGACGTCTCGGTCACCCGCGCGACCGGGCACGCCGAGGTCACCACGACCCACGGTGGCATCCACATCGGCGAGATCGACGGCACCGCCGCGGTCAAGACCTCCCACGGCGACGTCCGCCTCCGCGAGGTGACCGGCGACCTGCGGCTGAACAGCGCCCACGGCGACATGACCGTGGACCGCGCCCTGGCCGGCGTCACTGTCAAGACCGCGTACGCCGGCGTGGAGATCGGCGAGGTGGTGTCCGGCTCGATCACCATGGAGACCACCGGCGGCGGCCTGGATCTCGGCATCCGCGACGGCACCGCCGCCTGGCTGGACGTGAGCTCCACGTACGGCACCGTGGACGTCTCCCTCGACCCCGGCGACGCCCCCGCCGAGACGGACCAGGTCGTCGAGGTGCGGGCCCACACCACCCACGGCGACATCGTCATCCACCGTTCCTGACCAGCCGAGGAGATTCTCATGCCTGACGCGATCGTGGCCGAGGGACTGATCAAGAAGTACGGCGACGTGGCCGCCCTCGACGGGATGGACCTGGCCGTTCCCGAGGGAACGGTGTTCGGGCTGCTCGGCCCGAACGGCGCCGGCAAGACCACCACGGTGCGCATCCTCACCACGCTGCTCAAGCCGGACGCGGGGCACGCCACGGTGGCCGGGTTCGACGTCGTCCGCGACGCGCGCCGGCTGCGCGCCCGCATCGGCGTCTCCGGCCAGAACGCCGCCGTCGACGACCACCTCACCGGCGCCGAGAACCTGGAAATGGTCGGCCGCCTCTACCACCTGGGCACCAGGCGCAGCCGGCAGCGCGCCCGCGAGCTGCTGGAGCGCTTCGACCTGGCCGACGCGGCCGAGCGCCCCGTGCAGGGCTACTCCGGCGGCATGCGACGCCGCCTCGACCTGGCCGGGGCTCTGGTCGCCAACCCGCCCGTGCTGTTCCTCGACGAGCCCACCACCGGCCTCGACCCGCGGGCCAGGATCGGCCTGTGGGACGTCATCGCCGAGCTCGTCGCCGCGGGCACGACGGTGCTGCTCACCACCCAGTACCTGGAGGAGGCCGACCGGCTCGCCGACCGCATCGCCGTGGTCGACCACGGGCGCGTGATCGCGCTCGGCACCGCCGACGAGCTGAAGGACCAGGTCGGCGGCGACCGGATCCAGCTGTCGCTGACGAACGCGGCGAACCTGGAGACCGCCGCCAGAACGCTGGCGCCGCTGGCCCTCGGGGACATGCAGATCGATGCCGCGGCCCTGCGGGTGACGATCCCGGTGGCCGGCGGCGCGGCCGCACTGACCCGGGCGCTCGGCCACCTGGCCGACGAGCGGATCACCGTACGCGATGCCGGCCTGCGCCGGCCGACCCTGGACGACGTGTTCCTGAGCCTCACGGGACACCAGTCCGACGAGAAGACCGAGGAGAGCCTCCGATGAACGCCCTGCAGCTGGCCGCCGCCGACGGCATGACGATCGCCAGGCGCAACGCCCTGAAGATCCGCAGAGCTCCCGACCTGCTGGGCGGCGTGGTCATCCTCCCGATCGTGTTCGTGCTGCTGTTCACCTACGTCTTCGGCAGCATGATCAGCCTGCCCGGCATGTCGTACGCGGAATACCTGCTCCCCGGGATCTTCGTCATGACGATCACGACGAGCGCGCAGATCACCGGCTACACGCTGACGCAGGACCTGCAGAAGGGTATCTTCGACCGGTTCAGGACGCTGCCGATGTCGCCCTCGGCGGTGCTCACCGGCCAGACCGTCAGCGATGTCATCATGAACCTGACCAGCATCGTCACCATGACGCTGGTCGGGCTGCTCGCCGGGTGGCGCATCCACAGCTCGCCGTTGGAGGCCGCCCTCGGGTTCCTGATGTTGCTGCTGTTCGCGTACGCCTTCTCCTGGGTGACGGCCACGGTCGCGCTGGCCCTGCGCACGCCCGAGGTCTTCAACAACGTCGCCACCATCGTGTCGCTCCCGCTGGTCTTCCTGTCCAACGCCTTCGTCGACAGCGCGCGACTGCCCGGACCGCTGAAGCCGATCGCCGAGTGGAACCCGGTCTCCACGCTCGTCCAGGCCGCACGCGAGCTGTTCGGGAACACCAGCCCGGCCATCCCCGCGCCCAGTGCCTGGCCGCTGCAGCACGCGGTGCCTGTGTCGCTGCTGTGGTCGGTCCTGCTGCTGGTCGTGTTCGTGCCGCTGGCGACGCGGCTGTACAACAGGGCCGTCAGCCGATGAACCACGACGTCGTCGGCAGGCGCGGGTCAGAGGGTGTTTTCCATCCCATAGTGATCTGGCTGGTGCGCCTGGGATGTCAGCGTGAGTAGTAATGCCGGCGAAGCGGAGCCTTGGTCTCAGCACCTGTGTCCACACCCCTCGCTTCCGCTGGGTTCGGCGCCTATGGCACAGTCCTGAGCGTGCCCCTGGACGAGTTGCCGCACTGGTTGCCGGCTTGGTGTCTTGCCCATCTGGGCGGCGCACCCGCCGACGTGTTGTTCCGGTCACAACAGGTCTCGATGGTGTTCGGTCTGCGGTTGGCCGGTGGCCGGGACGTGGTGGTCAAGGCGCGTGCCGACGACGGCCGGGCGGCGTCGTGTGTCGCGGCGCAGACTCGGCTGGCCGAGCGCGGGTTTCCCTGTGCCCGGCCGCTGACGCCGGTGGTCGGTGTCGGTGCGCTGGCCGTGCACGCTGAGGAATGCCGGCCCGGCGGCGAAGTGCTGCACGGGGACTCGCCGGACATTGCCCTGCGTTGCGCGGAGGTGTTCGCTCGGCTGATGGCCGAACTCGCCGGCGTGATCGTCGCGCCGCCGTTGCCGAATCCGCCCTGGGTGCGCTGGGACGAGACCAGTTCTGGGACGTGGCCGGCGATCGGCTTCCTCGACGGCCTGGATCAGAGTGTCGTGTCCGAGCACATTGTCGAGGCGGCTGAGCGGGCCCGGGGGCGGCTGCTGGCCGCCGGTTTGCCGTGCGTGCTCGGCCACGCCGATTTCGAGGCGCAGAACTTGCGGTGGCAGGGTCGGCGGCTGTGGGCGGTGCACGACTGGGACAGCCTGGCGTGGCAGCCGGAGGCGGCGCTGGTGGGAGCGGCGAGCGGGTCGTTCGCCAGTGCCGGGCCTCCGACGCTGGCGCCGATCGAAAGCTCCGAGGCGTTCCTGGTGGCCTATCAGGACTTTCGGGAGCGCGTGTTCACGCCTATGGAGCTGGAGATCGCATGGGCGGCCAGCGTGTGGATGACTGCGTACAATGCCCGGGAGATGGCCCTGTGCGGTGGCTCCCCGGCGGGCGGCGATGCGCTGCGGGCACAGGCAGCCGAACGTCTTCGCCGAGCGAATGCCTAGCCCCACCCACTGAGGTCTCGGGCTGTGATCTGACGCTGGTGGCGCCAAAAGCGTCTTTCACGCGAGAGATCAAGTCCGGGGCGACCGGATCTCAGCCCGAGGTCATTCTCGGCGATTCGTTCCTTCCCGAAGAGTCAGCTTCTCGGCCGTGAACGTAAACGCCCGGGGTTCCACGCCAGATCACGCTGAACCGCGGGGCCGACTCGCCGTTAGCTGCGGTAGCGGCGGGCGGCGGTGTCAGGGCTGACATCCAGAACTACGGCGATCTCGTCCCAGGTGGCTCCAGCCGCTCGGTCGGCGGTGACGGCCGCGGCCAGGACGGCGCGGGCCTGGGCGAGCAGGGGCAGCGCGGCGTTGGTGTAACCGGCGATACCCGGCGACCGTCGGCGGGCAGGGCGCGTGGGCCGTGACGCCAAGGCGGCCACGCCTGAGGTCATTCGAGGGCTGCGGCACTCTCCGGCGGCGTGGCGTCCTCCCTCCGGACGGCCCGCAGGACGGAGGCCATGAAGATCAGGCCCACGCCGATGCTCAAGGAGTGCTCGACGATGGCGAGCATCGTGTATTCGGCGGTCACGAAGCCTCCGGGCCGCAGAATCACCATGGGCAGCTTCCACGCGCTCCACGCGAACATCGAGCCGGAAGCCCCGAAGGCCAGCGTCATCGGGATCCACCGCCGAAGCCGGACAGGCCGGCGGCGGGTGATCGTCCAGACGCTCCAGACGCCGAGCAGGACCCACAGTGCGGAGCTCGCGTTCAGCAGCCGCCCGTTGATATCCCCGTGTTCGCCATGAGCCGGATCGAGGCCCAGCGTCCCGCCCAGCGCCCAGGAGGACCACAGCAGGCCCAGCCCGGCCGCCACGGCCATTGCCGCCGTGACCGGCGCCGACGAGCGGGAGGGGCAGGCTGCGACGTGGCCGAGGAAGGCCCCCGGCCATCGTTCCCTCAGGTAGATCGGCAACGCCACGGCCAGCCCAACGGCCATCCCGGTGAAGCCGATGGTGAGGAAGACCGTCTCCCCTCGCGCAGCCGATGCGGAGCCGTCGCCTCCGCCCGGATCGGTCCCGAGTGCGCCGAGGACGCCATTGATCACCGTGTAGGGAAGCATCGGGACCAGGAAGCCGGCACCCACCCAGGAGAAGAAGATCACCGGTGCGGCGGGCAGCCGGCGGCCCCATCGCTGCGCCAGCGCCAGCCCCAGCACGATCCCGGTCACCGCCATCACCACGGTGACGGCGTTCAGCAGCACCCAGCCGGCGGTGCCGTAGGTGTCCGGGCCGTGCCCGAGCAGAGCCGCGGCGATCCAGACGATCCTCACCACCAGGTAGAGCGCCATGGTCAGCTTCTCGGCCGTGAACGACCGAGCTTGCAGCTCCTCGCCGTGCATGGGGTGCACGGTCTGGTCCGCGTCAGGCAGCGTGACTCACTGCCCAGCCCGTCTCACCGCGTGAGGCGATGTTGCGGGCTGCGTTGACGTCGGCATGCTCAGCGAAGCCGCACGACGTGCAGGAGAAGGTTTCCTGATTGGGCCGGTTGCGCCGGTCCACGTGCCCGCAGGCCGAGCACTGCTGGCTGGTGTAGGACGGGTCGACGTGGATGACGGCGACACCGGCCCGGGCCGCCTTGTAGGAGATGAAGCTCCCGAGTTGGTGGAAACTCCACGCATGCAGCGTGACCCGCTGGGGCTTGCGAAGCCGTACCCGCTCGCGGATACCCTGGAGGTCTTCCAGGGCGATCCCGCGCCCGGTGCGTTCTGCCTCGGTCACGATCTGCTTGGCGATCACATGATTGGTGCCGGCCGCGAACCGCGCCTCGGCCCGGCGCCGCTTTTTCAGCAGCCGCTTGGCGGACTTGGTCCGCTTGGCCTGCAGGCGGCGGCGGAGCCGGCGATGACGGTGGCGGACCGCGTTCAGCCCTTTACCGCTGCGCCGGGCGCCGTCGCTGGTGGTGGCGATGTTGGCGATGCCCAGGTCCACGCCCAAGAACCCCTCCGGCGCGGCGGCCGGGACATCGGGGACCTCGATGGTGGCGTGCAGGAACCACATCCCGTCCCGGCACACCAGATCCGACTCACCACGCCGATGGGCGGCCAGCAGGGCCAGGTGCTCCTCTGAGCCGGTGAAGGCCACCCCTTTCAGCCGCCCGCCGATCGTCCAGATCGACACCGTCCGCGCCTCGTGCTGCCAGGACAGGCACCGGTCGTCATACGGCTGAGCCGCCAGCGGCCGGAAGGAGACCGGCTTGGCTACGGCCTTGACCCGGCGCCGGGATCCGGGCCTGCCCAGGTTCCCGGCGGCCAGGTGGGCGTGCAGCGTGCGATAGGCGTCGCACACCTTCTTGATCACATGCTGGGCGGCCTGGGCCGCCAGGGCGAACTCCGCCTTGATCTGATCGTAGGCGTGCCTGCGCAGATCGAAGTTACGGAAACAGCGGCGCTGGAACGCCAATGCCGCGACCAGATTCGCCGCTCGGTTGACGGCGTCCAGGGTGGCTTCCAGCGCCGCCGCCTGCTGCGGCGTCGGCAGGAGCTTCACCTGCACCACCAGTTTCACAATCGAACACACTATCAAGAGGTTCATGTCACAGCGCGGGGAAACCCGAACCCGATATCCGCGCTGCGCAAGGAGTTTGCGGTCCACATCCGCCGCTATCCGTGGGACAGCCGGCTCTGGTCCCCCTCGTATGTCTCCGCGTCCTGCGGCGGGCCACCCCTGCCGATCATCAAGGAGTACATCGAGAACCAGAGGCGGCCAGGCTGAGCCACCCACACAAACCGGCTGTCAGAGCACCGCTCGGGCCTGGAGGCCCTCCCGCGCTGTCGTTTCCTCCCAGGCGTGTGAACGCCCGGGGTTCCACACCAGATCACGCTGAACGCCGCGGCATAGCCCGCGAGCCTGCGCACCGCGCTCCAACGCGCATCCCTGCTCATCCCGGCGGGCAACCCGTCCACCCTTGCGTCACCCGCACCCGAACCTCCAGAAGCCGACCGAACCGCACGCGTCGAATTTCCCGGACCGTCGTTCGGACGGGATCCCCCGACGGTGTGAAACACCGGCGGCCCCTTCCCCCGCACAGGGGAAGAACCGCCATTCGCCCGGCGGCCGTCGCCGGCCTCTGCCTACTTTCCGCCGGCGAGGGTGTGGGTGACGAGGGCGTTGGCGTGACCGTGGCCGAGGCCGTGTTCGGCCTTGAGCCAGGAGACCAGCTCCATGTGCTTGGTGAGGGATGAGGAATCGATGAGATCGATCCATTCCTGGACCGGGCGGCCGTACTTCTTCTCAATCGCGGGAAAGTAGCTGGCGGGGTTGCCTCTGGCGGGCGCGGTCATGACGGGTGTCCTTCGCATTCGTGAACGGGTGGCAGGTATTCGGATGCAGCAAGCTTGTCTTTTACAAGCATGCTTTGTCAATCCAAGTTAGCGGTAGGATCTGCAGCATGACGGCTCGTGAATACGGCCAGTTCTGCGGCCTGGCCCGTGCGCTGGAGATGGTCGGTGAGCGCTGGACCCTGCTGATCGTCCGCAACCTGCTGTCGGGGCCCCAGCGCTACACCGACCTGCGCAAGGGCCTGCCCGCCATCCCGACCAACATCCTGGCGGCCCGCCTCAAACAGCTCGAGGAGGCGGGTCTGGCCGTCCGCCGCGCGTTGCCCCACCCCGAGCGCGCGGTCGTCTACGAGCTCACCGACTACGGGCTCCAACTCCAACCGGCGCTGATCGCGCTCGGCCGCTGGGGGGCCCGGACGATGACCGAGCCCCGCCCCGGCGAGATCGTCACCGCCGAGTCGGTGGCCATGGCCTTTCGCACCACCTACCGGCCGGAAGCAGCCCGGGACTCAATCATCGGCTACGAGGTCCGTATGGGCGGCTTCATCCTCCACCTGCAGATCACCGACGGCGCCCTGACAGTCGGCGTCGGCTCTCATCCCGCCCCGGACCTCGTCGTGGAAAGACTGTCCGATCAGGGGATCCACGCCCTGATGACCGGCGCCAAGACCTCCGGCCAGGCACTGGCCGACGGCAGCGTGCGGGTGGAGGGCGATCCCGAGCTTCTCCACCGGTTCGCCGAGACCTTCCGCTTCTGACCGGCCACCCCGCGGGGACGCCGATGAGGTGGCCGCCGCCGACCCGCCCGCACCCCTGAGCCTGCTTTCGTCGCGGCCGGTGTTCGAGGTATGCCTCCTTCCGCCGCACCGGGCCGGCGGGCGGCTCTCAAGCGGGCCTGCCCGCGGGTCGAGAGCGGGCGATCTTCGTCTTTTGACCGAGTGCGCCCGCATTCTCTGCGACGCCTGCGAAACGTTACCGACGACACCCCCAAAACAGCAGGTCAGACACTGTGCCGCCCGGCCATGCCCAGGCGATGACCTATCTGAGATCTTCGCTCTTGTGCCTGCCGCGTCCCTGCCCCGCTGACACGGACCCCCTACAGCGAACCGAGATAGGAGCACCACCTCGTGCGACACATCACCAGAGCCGCCCTCACCGCCCTCACCCTCACCGCCACCTTCGCCTCGGCGCCTCCGGCCATCGCCGCCGCGCCGGCGGGCAATGCCCCGTCGTGCGTGGCCGTCTGGCAGACCACGGGCACCTTCACCAAGAAGGGATACGCGCGCAACGACTGCGATCGCCGGCTACGGCTGAAGATCAAGTGGGCGCGCGGCACCGACGGCGCCTGCCACACCGTCGACCCGGGACACACCATCTACTCCCAGGTCGCTCGGGGCCCACGCACCTTCGACGGAGCTGACACCTGCTGACCGCCACGCCCCGGTAAAGGCCGCCCACCACGTACGCTCAAGCCGCCCGACGGCCCATGATGAGATCCGCGGGGATGCGCACCGGCAGGCACAAGGTTTGACCGTGCTCGTTGAACAGGTCGTCACGGGAGTCGAAGAAGCCCAGATCGGCCAGGACGTGACCTGAGAGATCGCATGAGGAGCAGGTGCCGCCGTCCCAGTCCACGGCCGTGCGCGCGATCGCGTCGAAGAGCGTCTCTCCACCCGCGTTGGTGAACCGGCCTCCCGCCCGCAGCATGCCGAGATCACCGTAGAGCTCGGAAGCGGTCACCCACCGGCCACCGAGGAGGAACTCCGGCCAGGCCAGCACCACCCGCCGGGGAACCAGCGCGCGCAGCCGAGGGAACCGCGAATGCCAGAAGCGCCCATCGAGCAAGAACCCTCTGACCCGAGTGGCGATCCCGCGGCCGCGCGCCACAGCCTCCAGCAACGCCAACCGCTGGCTGCACGAACCGCGTCTCAGGCCCAGAGTCGCCGAGGCGGGCTGCCTCTCGTTCATGGCGTATACCGGGCGGACGCGGCTCGCGATGAGTCGGTGGGTTGTGATCAGGAATGCTCGCTCCGCTCCGGCATCCCGGGCCTCGGCCACCAATCCCAGCACCCGAGGATGTTTCCAGTCGAGGATGGGCGTGGCCTCCGTGGTGCCCGCCCCCGCTGTCCGCGGGGAGACGGCGGTGGGCCAGCCCCATGATCGTGAAGGCGCCGGTTTCACCCAGCGACCCTATCGTGGCTCCCTGCCGGTCAACGCGTTACGACCTGGCGGAATGCAGGGGGATCGCCGACGCGTACCTCCAGTACGAGATCCTCTGCACCAGAGGTTGCCAGAACAGGGGGACATGCATGGGGACGTTGAAGCGGGTGGTGGTGCTCGATCACCCGGAACCGCACGGGCTGGATCCCGCGCTGGCCGGCCCCCAGGCGGAGCTGATCGACGCTTCCGGGCGGGCCGACGCGTTGGAGCTGTGCCGCTCGGCCGATGTGGTCGTCACCGACGCCGTCCCGGTGACCGCCGCGCTGGTGGACAGGATGGATCGCTGCCGGCTGATCTGCGAGTACGGCGTGGGCGTCGACAACATCGATGTGGCCGCCGCGACGGCGGCCGGGATCTACGTCTCGCGGGTGCCGTCATACTGCGTCGAGGAACTGGCCGACCACACCCTGGCGCTGATCCTGGCCTCGACCCGGGGCATCGTCAGATATCACGATCACGTACGGCACGGCGGATGGGACCACCGCCGGGCCGGGACGCTCCGCCGCACCCGGGGGCAGGTTCTCGGCCTGTTCGGGCTGGGCCGTGCCGGCGCAGCCGTCGCGGCCCGAGCCGCCGCGCTCGGGTTCCGCGTCCTGGCGACCGACCCCGTGATCGAGCCGGGTGACCCGCAGGCGGCGTTCGCCGAACTGGTGCCGCTCGAGCGGCTGGTGGCGGAGGCCGACGTGCTCAGCCTGCACGCGCCGCTGACGCCCGCCACCCGGCAGGTCGTGTCCGCCGCGAGGTTGGCTGCGATGAAACCGACGGCCTACCTCGTCAACACGGCACGAGGCGGCCTGGTCGACCAGCCGGCCCTGCTGGCGGCGCTGCGAGCCGGCCGGCTGGCGGGCGCGGCCCTCGACGTCCTGGCGACCGAGCCGCCGGACGTGCACGAGGAGCTTCTCGCCCTGCCGAACGTGATCGTGACCCCGCACGCGGGCTTCTACTCCGAAGAGTCGCTGGCGGACGTCACCCAGGAGGTGTTCTCGGAAGTCCGCGCGGCTCTGAACGGACAACAGCCACGGAACGCGATGAACCAACCCGCCGGCGGGGGAAGGTTCCGATGACGCCGCGGACGGATGCCGCCCACCGCGGCTCACCGGCGAACCTGCCGATCGGTGCAACCATGAACACCGCGCAGCCGGGAGCCGGCCGGGAGCCGGCCCGGCCGATGAGGTGCCGGCCCTCTTGAGAAGTGCATACTGCGTATGCATACTTAGTACGCATGCCGGTCAGACACGGGCTGCTCGCCCTCCTCAGCAAAGGGCCCCGGCATGGCTACCAGCTGCGCATCGAGTTCGAGGCGTCGACAGGGGCGACCTGGCCGCTCAACATCGGCCAGGTCTACACGACGCTGTCCCGCTTGGAGCGTGACGGCCTGGTCAAGCCGGGCGAGTCGGACGAGCAGGGCCGGGTCGTCTACATGATCACCGAGGCCGGCATGGAGGAAACCGCGCGATGGTTCAGCACCCCGGTCATCCACTCCGACCGGCCGCGGGACGAGCTGGTCATCAAGCTGGCCATGGCCGTCGCCGCCAGGACCGTGGACGTCGCCGAGGTCATCCACCGGCAGCGGACGGCGACCATGCGCGCTCTCCAGCAGCTGACCATGGCCAAGCGGGCTGCCACGGAAGGCGCGGCACAGCGGCTGGTGCTCGACTCCATGATCTTCCAGGCCGAGGCCGAGCAACGGTGGCTGGACCACTGCGAGGCCGTTCTCGAGGAGGAAAGATGACGTTCCTGCGGCTGGCCGGGGTGGCCAGAGTCCATGGAGAGGGTGCGGCAGCCGTACACGCTCTGAAGGGCGTGAGCCTCGAGGTCGGCGAGGGAGAGCTGATCGCGGTCATGGGCCCGTCGGGGTCCGGCAAGTCGACCCTGCTCCACCTCGCGGGCGGGCTCGACCGGCCCACGTCGGGAACGGTGCACATCGGCGAGCACGACCTGGCCACCGTGCGCGACCTGGCGGCACTGCGGCGCCGCAGCGTCGGCTACGTCTTCCAGGACCTCAACCTGATCACGTCACTGACGGCGGCGGAGAACGTGATGTTGCCGCGCGAGCTGGACGGTGTGCGGCAACGTCCCGCCCGCGAGCAGGCCATGGACGTGCTGGGGGAGATCGACGCGGAGCACCTGGCCGACCGCTTTCCCGACGAGCTGTCCGGTGGCCAGCGCCAGCGGGTCGCCATCGCCCGCGCTCTGGTCGGCGAGCGGCGCCTGCTGCTGGCCGACGAGCCGACCGGCGCGCTCGACACGCGCACCGGCGACGAGATCCTGCGGATATTACGCGCCCGCTGTGACGCGGGCGCCGCGGTCCTGCTCGTGACCCACGAGCCGCGCTACGCCGCCTGGGCCGATCGGGTGGTGTTCCTGCGCGACGGGAAGATCACGGATTCCACGGACGGCTCGCTGGTGAGCGCCCGATGAGCGCGCTCGTCGCCGCGCTGCGCATCGCCCGCCGGACCGCGTGGCGTTCCCGAGGACGAAGCGCGCTCATCATGGTGATGATCGGCCTGCCCGTCCTGGTGATCACGGGGGTCTTCACCCTCACCGAGACCATGTATGTCACCGCGCGGGAGGGGCTGGTGGCCGAGCTCGGCACGGCCGACGCCCGCCTCGTCCGGACGCCCGAGGGCACGGTGCTCCGGCAGCAGCCGGACGGAGCGGGCTGGAGCACGGGCGGCGGCGACGGAACGGCCGCTCGAGAGCTCAGCGGCGCCGAGGTGGCGGTCCTGCTCGGACCGGGCACCCGGCTGGTCCCCTTCAGCACCGGCGTGCTCCGGGTGGGCGCCGAACGGGTCGACGCGGTGGAGACCGACCTGAGCGATCCCCTCACCAGAGGGATGCTGACCTTGACCGAGGGCAGGTTCCCCGCCGCCCGCGAGGTCGCCGTGACCCCCGCGCTCGGCCTGCGCCCCGGCGACCTCCTGCGGCCGTCCGGCGCGGCGCCGCTCACGGTGGTGGGCGTGGTCGAGCATCCGCACCGGCCCTCGCTCCGCGAGGTGGTGGGCCCGGATCTGCCGCTGGAGCCCATGGATGACGACTTCTTCTTTCACAGGTACGGACCCGGCTGGCTCGCCGACACCGCCAAGCCCGTGTCCTGGGCCGACGTGCCCGCGCTCAACGCGGCCGGCCTGTACGTCACCTCCCGCGCCGCGCTTCCTGGCTCGCCGCGCTCCCCCGTCCGGTTCTCCTCCATGGACGTCCAGCACACGGTCGGGCTCGGCGCCATGGTGATCATGGTGGTGCTGGAGACGGTGCTGCTGGCCGGGCCCGCCTTCGCGGTCGGGCTCAGAAGGCGGCGGCGCGAACTGGCCGAGATCGCGGCGCAGGGTGGTTCGGCCGGGCACCTGCGGACGATCGTACTGGCCGACGGGCTGGTCCTCGGGGGTGCGGCCACCGTCGTGGCGACGGTGCTGGGGATCGGAGCCGGAGGGCTGGGCGCCCAGGTCGTCGCGCGCTGGGGAGGCCAGGTCGGCCCGGCGGAGGTGCCGTGGGCGCCGGTGCTGGGCGTCGCCGCCCTGGGGTTGATCACCGGGATCGCGGCGGCGCTGGTGCCCGCCGTGCAGGCGGCCCGGCAGGACACGGTGACCGTGCTGGCCGGCCGCGCGTCCGGGGTGGCCGATCGGCGAGGGTGGCCCATCGCGGGGCCCGTGCTGGTGCTGGCCGGTCTCGGAGCGACCGTGGTGGCGCGGCGCCAGCCGGGCTCGGTGTGGGTGTGGGTCTCCGCGCTGCTGGTCATGATCGGGCTGGTGGTGCTGACACCATGGCTGGTCCGCTTCACGGGACGGGTGGCCACACGGTTGTGGTTGCCGCTGCGGATGGCCGTGCGCGACGCGGTTCGCCACCGATCCCGTACGGCGAGCGCCGTGGCGGCCGTCATGGCGGTCACGGCCACGGTCGTGGCGATGGGCATCGGCGCCCACAGCGAGTTCATGGACCAGCGCAACGCCTACACCTCGGCGCGCCCGACGGGCACGCTGGCGATCTGGGGCGGGCCCATGGGCGAGGCGACCTGGAACAGGCTGCGCGCCGAGGCGGGCCGCCGGTTGCCGGGCGTGCCACTGGCCGCCGGCTACCACGCCGAGGACGCCCAGGGTCACCGCTACGCGTTGCGGTACCACGTGCGGTGGAACGGCACCCGGAAGCGCCGTACGGCGGCCATCGGAGACCAGGCTCTGCTGAGGCTGCTGCAAGGACGCCACGATCCGCGGGCGGCCGCCGCGCTGGCGAGCGGCAAGGCCGTGGTGTTCGATCCGGCCGCGGTGCGCGACGGCAAGCTGGCGCTGCGGGCGAGCTCGACGTCCGGCCCCGCCCGCAGGCTCGAGGTGCCGGCGGTGGCGGCCACGCCCGCGGACGAACACCAGGGCGGAGCCCTGCTCCCGCGCGCGCTGGTCGAGCGGGCCGGGTTCGCGACGGCGGAGCGTCAGCTCTATGCCATGTACCAGCCGCCGGCCGACTCGACGCTGGCGCGCGATCTGGCCAGGGTGACCCCCCGCGTGACGGTCGCCTCCGAACCGGGCTACCGCAACCTGCCCGACCCGGGCTTGTGGGGCTGGCTCGCCGGAGCTCTCGTCCTTGTCGTCGGCGGCACGCTGGCCGCCACCCGCCTGGCGGCCGCCGACATGCGGCCCGACCGCGCGACGTTGCTGGCCATCGGCGCGCCGTCAGGGACGTTGCGGATGGTCGTGGCCGGTCAGGCCCTCTACATCTCCGGGCTCGGCGCGATGGTGGGGCTGGTCGCGGGTACGGTGACGGGCGTGGCGTTGACCCGGCCGATGACGACGCACGGGGCCGGAGATCCCGCGACGATCGCCATACCGTGGCCCTTCATGCTCGCCGTGGTGGTGGGACTGCCCGCGCTGGCGACCGTGGCGGCGCTGATCACCCGGACCCGCCTGCCTCTCGCCCACCGGCTCGTGTGAACGCCTAGCCGGAGCGGCTCTCCCGCGCCGGGCGTCCGATCGGTCGCCGAAGCTTCGCAGGCGTTCCTGACGCCCGGACGAGACGTCCGACCTCGTGCCACAGCGCCTCCACCTCGGCCGGCTCCGCCGTGGCCGGGTTCCCTGTCCCGGCACCGCTCTGGACGACCAGGTCAACCACCCTGCGACCAGCCACGGCACCGGGCACGCCGTTACAGGCCCGCAACATATCCGTCCTCTGGCGACCATTCCCTGTTCACCAAATTTTTGACATCCTACGTTGGACGTAGGACGTCCCCTCACACCCTCATGCCAGGAAGGGCGAAGACATGCACGATGCTCACCCCCCGCAGGGCCGTGCCAGGCGCTCGCCGCGCCGCCGGGCGGGCGCCGTACTGGTGCTCGCAGGCTTACTCGTCGGTGTGCTCGGCGCGCCCGCGACAGCCGCGCCGGCAGAGACCTCCGTGACCGGCGACACCGCACCGTTCGTGGACGAGCAGGTGCTCTACAAGCAGGGCGACTTCGGATACGCCTGCTTCCGGATCCCCGCCGTGGTGCGGGCCACGGACGGCACGCTGCTGGCCTTCGCCGAGGGGCGGGTGAAGGACTGCGGCGACGACGAGGACATCGACCTCGTGCTGCGCCGTTCCGCCGACGGCGGGCGGACCTGGGGACCGCTGCAGGTGGTCTCGGAGGGAAACGGCACGACCCACGGCAACCCGGTGCCGATCGTCGACGAGCGTACGGGGCGGGTCGTGCTGGTGAGCACCCACAACGGCGCCGAGCCGTGCCCGAACGGCTGTGACCGCGACCCCTGGGTGCAGGTCAGCGACGACCACGGGGCCACCTGGTCGGCCGCCAGGGAGATGACCGAGGGCAAGCGTCCGGAGTGGAACCACTGGTACGCCACCGGCCCCATGCACGGCATCCAGCTCAAGCACGGCCCGCACGCCGGCCGGCTGGTCGTCGGGGCGAGTTACGAGAGCTGGGACCGGGTCGGCGCGCACGCCTACGGCACGCACCTGCTCTACAGCGACGACAGCGGGGTGACCTGGAACATCGGCGCCGAGACGTCCTCCGACGACGGCACGATGATCGCCCAGGAGGTCACCGTCGTCGAGCTCGATGACGGGCGGATCTACGCCTCGGCCCGCGAGCGCGGCACAGACGAGGGCAGCCGGGCGTACGCGACCAGCAGCGACAGCGGCGAGACGTGGGACGCGCCGTTCCGCACCATGCCGGCGCTGGCGACGACCGACGTCCAGGCGTCGCTGCTGCGGTTCGGCGAGAAGCGCATCCTCTTCTCCTCGCCGATGCACCCGGGCGCCCGGGAGGCGATGGGGATCCGGTCGTCCTCCGACGAGGGGCGCCGCTTCGAGACCTGGAACGAGGGCAAGGTCTTCCACTGGGGGCCGTCGGCGTACTCGGACATGGTGCGGCTGGACGGCGCCGAGGCGGCCCTGATGTACGAGGCCGGCGACGTGTCGCCGTACGAGCAGATCCGGTTCGCGCGGTTCAACGAGGCGTACCTGGAGACGCCGAACGGCACTCCGCCCGGCATCCCCGGTCCGCCCGCGCCCGGCCCGACGACGCCGGACAGGTCGCCGAACGGCAACACGGCGTACGTCCGCGGTGGTGCGCAGACCACCGACGGGCGGTTCGGCGGCGGGCTGGCCCTGGACCGGGTGGACGACCGGGCGGAGGTGGCGTTCGACGAGTCCATCGACCTCGGCGCGAAGGACTTCACGCTGACCTCCTGGATCCGGTACTCGGAAACGGCCGGCTCGCACGCGATCCTCTGGTTCCACCGCGTGGACCGGGGCACCAACCCGCCGGGGTTGTGGCTGCGGGCCGAGCCGGCCGGCAACCGCATCCGGGCGGTCCTCGCCGTCGACCGGTTCGACGTGACCGTGCAGTCGCCGGGCGCGTACAACGACGGGCAGTGGCACTTCGTGGCACTCCAGCGGGTACGCGGCGAGCTCCGGCTCCTGGTGGACGGCGTACAGGTCTCGTCGGCGCCGGTGCCGGCCGGTTCGCTGACGCTCGGCAAGGAGTTCGGGCTCGACGGGATCCACGTCGGACAGCGGCTGGACGGTGCGGACCGCTTCCGCGGGACGCTGGACGAGGTACGCGTCTACCGGCGCGCCCTCACCGGCGCCGAGCTGGACCTGATCCGGGAGCGTAACCTCCCGATCGGCGGCCGGCTCGGACTGCGGCTGCCGTTCGATCACGTCGGCTGAGGCGCACGAACCGCCCGGCGATGGCGCTCGCGGAGACCCGTGGGCGCCATCGCCATGCGTCCGGGACGTAGGACGTCCTGCGGGTTGAACGAGCGGCGTGCGTCCGGTGGCCCGCCCGTGTAGTCGGCGTAAAATCTCCTCCACCGCCTGGCTCTCGGAGACCGAGAGGTGGGATGTTCGACCCAAGGTCTTCGACGAGCCTGGAGGCAGCATGCCTACGCGTGACGGCGCGTCGCTTCAGGAGCGCATCATCGCCCTGATCCACGAGCGCGGGCTGGCCCCCGGAGCGCCGATGCCCACCGAAGTGCAGCTGATGGACCTGCTCGGGGCGAGCCGCAACAGCGTCCGTGAGGCCGTGCGGGCCCTGCGGGCGCTGGGCATCGTCGAGATCCGGCACGGACATGGGACGTTCGTCGGGCACGCGTCGCTCGACGTGCTGACCCCGTCGCTCGCCTTCCAGGTGCGTTCGGGCCAGGGCGGCGGGATCCGCGCGCTGCACGATCTGGTCGAGGTCCGCGAACTGCTCGAGACCGGGCTGATCGGCCAGGTGGCCCGGACCACCAGCCCCACCCGCCTCGCCGCGTTGGACGCCCTGGTCAACGGCATGGACCGGGACCGTGGAGCCGATCGGGCGTTCCACGCGCTGCTGTACGAATCGTGCGGCAACGAGCTGGTGCTGCAGCTGATCGGCCTCTTCTGGGACGTCTACCACGAGGTCGAGCCGACACTCGGCCCGCCGGAGGAGCGGACCGCGGAGATCGTCGTCAACCACCGCCGGATCGTGGCGGCGCTGCGCGCCCGTGACGCCGAGGCCGCCCGGGAGGCGATGCGGCTGCACTTCCGCGACGTCAAGGCGCGCATCGCGCGGGCGAAGGCCCGGCCGCTCCCCGCGCCGACCTGACCCGGACCCACCTGAGCCGGGCCGGGTGTCCTGGTGGTCAGGGGTCGCCCGCGCGGAGGGCGGCGTCGAGGTTCCGGCGCCGGCCCATGGCGATGTGCGCGTACGCCCCGAGCACGGCGCACAGGCCCATCCCGGCCGCCAGCGTCACGGGCGCGAGCAGGCCCGGCGTGTGGCCGGCGACGGGCAGGCCACCGGCGAACGCGGACACGTCCACGCCCGGCCCGAGCGCGGCCGGCAGGCCCAGCCCCAGAGCCAGGCCCACCGGCGCCGTGACGAGGACGACGGGCAGCAGCTCCAGCAGGATCAGCCGCCTGGCCTGCCTGCCGGACAGCCCGAGCGTGCGCAGGAGCGACACCGTCCTGGCCCGCCCCGCCGCCCCGGCGACCAGCGACAGGACGATCGCGACCAGCGCGTACGCCCCCAGCGCCACCGTCACCACGACCATCGTCGTGCGGACCGTGCCGGTGAGCGGGTCGGCCTGGATGGCCGCCAGCGCCGCCTCCTGTGTCTCCACGGTGGCCGACGGGACCAGCCGCGCCAGCTCGGCGGGCGAGGCGTCGCCCTTGATCAGCAGGGTGTTGGCCGCGGGCCAGGGCAGCACCTCCCGCGGCACGAGGAGGAACTGCCCGCTGGAGTAGAAACCGGGCACCGTGTCGATCACGCCCTGGGCGGTCAGCCGTACCGGCGACAACCACACGATCTCGAAGGCGTCCCGGTCGCCCAGGGCGGGCGAGAGCAGCGCGGACCTGTCCCCGGACAGCGCGGGCAGGCTGATGGGCGCGTCCTCGTTGACCCGACGCCACTGCGCGAGGTCCACGGCGACGGCGTACGGCCGCTCCCCGGTGGCCCCGATCTGCACCCGGCCCGTCAGCGCGAGCGCCACCTGCTCGACCCCGGGGGCCCGGCGTACGCGCTCGATGGCGTCGGGCGAGATGTCCGCGACGGACGTCAGCTTGATCGGCGCGCCCACCTTCTGCCAGGACGCGAGCCGCTGCGTGGTGGTGATCCCGTCGTGGACCACCGCGGCGTACACCGACAGGCTCAGCGCGGGCAGCAGGATCAGCACCGTCAGCGCGCCCGTGGATCGCCCTCTGGCCGCCCTGGCCAGCCCGAGGAACGGCACGGCTGCCCGCCCCCGCGCGGTCAGCCGCACGAGCAGCCGCAGCGGGTACGGGTAACACCGCAGGGTGATCAGCGCGGCCGCGAGCGCCAGCGCCACCGGGATCACCAGCAGGAACGGATCCTGCTGCGTGCCGGACGGCCCTCGGGCCCGCAGCAGGTACGCCCCCGCCAGCGCGAGCACGACGACCAGCGCCTCCATCGTGACCCGACGCGCGGACGGCCGGGCGGTGACCAGATCGGCACGGCGCTCCCCCAGCGGCGTGCGATGCGCGAGCACCAGGCGTGCCACGGCGAAGGCCACGGCGGCGACGACCACGACCGCCGGTCCGAGGTGCACGATCGGCGGCACGGACCCCGGAAGGAGGAACGACAGGGCGTACCCGGCCAGGGCGGCGGGCCCCACCGTGAGCGCGGTCAGCGTGGCCCCGGCCGCCGCCACCTGCCGCAGCGAGGCGCCGCGCGCCCGCGCCAGGGCCATCGTGCGCTCCATCCGGTCGGTCAGCAGCCGCACGCCCAGCGCGATCACGCCGAGCGCGACCGCGAACAGGCCTCCGAGCACCAGGTACATGACGGTCCGCGCCGCGGACAGCGCGGTCAGGAAGCCGGCGAGCAGAGGGGGCAGCCCGGTGACCAGGCGGTAGCTGATGCTGCCCGTCCCCTGGACGTCCACCTGCCGCCGGAACGCGGCGACGGCGGCTTCGACGCCCGGCACTCCGGCGGCGCTCGCGGCCCGCCCGTCGAGGGGAAGGACCCAGCGGTAGGCCAGCGTACGGGCCTTGTTGGTGAGCGCGCTGAGCCCGTCGTCCGACATCAGCGTCGTGGTGTGGAACTCCTCCGGCCCGTCCGCCGGCACGACCCTGGTGACGTGCAGGACATCGGCGTCGTGGCTCCAGGAGCGGTCGGCCGGGTCCTTGGCCCTGAAGACGCCGACGATCTTCGCGGCGGTGTGCGCGCTCTCGCCCAGCATCCTGGTCTGGCCGACGCGCAACCCCATCCGCTCGACGGCCTCCTGCACCACGCCCACCTCGATGACCGGGATCGTCGCGCCCCGGTACCGCGTGGTGGACGGCTTGCCGGGCGCGCGGCCCCGCACCCAGTCCACGCGCCGCTCGGCGTCGGACAGCCAGCCGAGGTTGACGAAGGTGCGGGTGTCGCCCGTCTCGTTGACGGGCGTACGGAAGGTCTTGGCGCTGATGTGGCCGCCGCGCCCGACCAGGGGCCGCAGCTCCGCCGGGAGGAGCCGGCGCCAGTGGAGGCCGGCGCCCTCGAACTCCGCGCGTGAGTGCAGCTCCCCGGCGGGCAGGGCCGGAGCCGCTGTGACGGTCAGGTCGGTCCGCACCGCGACGGTCGCGGCCAGCGAGCGGCGCAGCGCCTCGTCGAACGACGCCTGCATCGTCCTGGGCAGCCCGGCGACGAGCAGGCAGGCGACCGCCGTCAGCACGACGAGCAGCGCCGACGTGCCCGCGTGCGCCCGGACGCCCAGGGGGATCCTCACCGCTCCTCCAAGGCCTGCCCCCGCCACATGCGCCGGGCCAGCCCGGCGACGATCGTGACCAGCACCGCCGTCACCAGGGCCAGCATCGCGGCGACGGCCGCCCACGGGATGTGGAACAGCACGCCGGGCGTCACCGCCGACGCCTGCCCGGTCATGACGACGCGCGGGACCACCAGGTTCCCGACGACCACGGCGAGCGCGGTGCCGGCGGCGAGCGACAGCCCGATGACGAACGCCTGCTCCGTGGCCAGCATCCCGAGCACCTGGCGGGGGCCGGTGCCCAGCGCACGCAGCACGGCGAACTCTGCCCGCCGCTCCCGCGCCGCGACCACGGCGTTCACCAGGAACCCGAGCACCGCGAACCCCAGCGCGGCGGCGAACGCCAGGGTCAGTGCTCCCTGCAGGGCGCCGGCCAGCGGATCGTCGCGCAGTTCTGCCGCCAGCTCCCGGCGGTCGACCGCGGTCACGTCCCACTGGGGGTTGCGGCGGAGGATCTCCCGCGCGGGAGCGGTGTCGGCGGCGGCGAGCCACCATTCGGTGGCGGGCCGGGGCGGCTGCGCCGCGGCCAGCTCGTACGCCTGCAACGTCTCCCAGTCGGCGAGCACGGCCTGCTGGTCCGGGGCGCTCGTGGGCATGCTCGTCACGATGCCGGCCACCTCCACCCGCACGACCCGGCCGGCGAGGCGAACCGTCCCGGCCTGCCCGACGTCCAGCTCCAGCGTGGCGGCCAGGCCGGACGTGAGCACCACGGGCAGCGGGCCTGGCTCCCGCGGCAGGCCGGACTCCCGGGACGGGCCGGGCTCCCGCGACGGGCCGAAGGTGATCACGCCCCGCGGGTGGGCGACGGCCCCGGCCACCGGCACGTCCCGGCCGTCCGCGCTCAGCCCGGTCAGCCTCAGGCCGGCCTGCTCGCCCGCCACGAGGCCGCGTACGGACAGCGGATAGGTGATCGTGCCGGCGCGTCCCGCCAGCGGGGCCAGGTCGACCTCGACCCGGTTGCCGCCCCACCGCAGCTCGCCGAGCGGCAGGTCGAGCCACACGCCCAGCGCGTCGGACAGCACCAGCCGGGCCGGCACGGCGGCGCGTGACTCGACCCGCACGGTGAGGGCGCGCGGCCGTCCGGGCAGCTGCAGCCGGCCCGCCCGATCTCCGGTGAGCGCCGCGGACAGCTGCGCCACCGTCCGCGCCGACAGGTCGGGGCGCAGGCGGAACAGCTCACCGAGCCTGCCCGCGTCCAGCGCGAGGAGCAGCACGCTCTCGCCGCCCACCCCGGTCGGCGCCCGGAAGGCGGGGGAGGCGGCGGTGAGGCCGGGCAGCGCCGTGAACGCCGTGCCCCGGCCGAGCGTCCCCAGCTCGGGCCCCTCGGACGGGCCCGACAGGCGCAGGTCGGCCGCCGCCCGGTGATCGGCCTGATCACGTTGCGAGGCCTGCCAGGTGGCGGTGGTGGCCATGGAGACGACGCCGATCGCGATCGCCAGGGTCAGCAGCAGCGCGGGGCCGGCGTACGTGAGCGGCCGCCTGCTGACCTGCCAGGCGCCCAGAGCGAGCGGGAGGTCGGGCCGGCGCGAGGTCAGGCGCTCGGCCAGCCGCGACACGCGCGGCACCAGCCGCAGGCCCAGCAGGCCGCCCGCGAGCAGGGCCAGGACCGGGCCGGAGACGATCAGCGGGTCGATGCCGAGCCCGCCCCCCGCCGTCGCGGTGACCGGCGCGCCGTAACGCTGGAGCTGCCAGATCGCCAGCCCGGCCACGAACAGCAGCGCCAGGTCCGCGCCCGCCCCTTGGATCAGCCCGCGCCGGCCGCCGCGCCCGCGCGCCGACTGCTCCTCCACGTACGTGCGCCGCGCGCCCGCCACGGCCGGCAGCGCCAGCAGCACGGCCGCGGCCAGCGCCACCCCGAACGACACGAGGAACGTGCCCGCGTCCGCCCGCGGCGCCAGCCGCACTCCCGACGCGCTGATCCAGGGCAGCAGGCCGATCAGCGCGAGCAGCGGCGGCCCGAGGAACGGAGCCACGATCGCGCACGGGACCGCCACCAGCAGCGCCTCGCCGCCCGCCAGCGCCGCCAGCCGCGCCGTGCCCGCGCCGCGCGAGCGCAGCAGCGCCACCTCCATGCGCCGGTGGTCGGCGAGCAGCCGCGCCGTGAGCATCAGCGCGTACGCGGCCAGCAGCAGCAGCTGCAACACCGGGATCAGCACCGTGGAGCGGGCCACCAGGGACGCGGTGTCGAGCTGGGTGAGCAGCTCGGGCAGGTCGCCGGCGGTCAGGCAGTTCACGCAACCGGCCGCCGCGAGCCGCTCGCCCACCCGGCCGACGGCCTCGGCCAGCGGGCGCAGCCGCTCGGGCGTCAGCGCGCCGAGCTCCGGCTCGGCCGCCCATACGGCCCGCACGCCGGTGGCGAAGCGGTCGACGAACGTCTCCTGCGTCACCATCAGGGGCCCGTACGTGGTGTATTCGCCGCGCTCCACTCCCCTGCTCAGCAGTTCCTCACCGGCCCACCGCTCGCCCACGGGGTCGTCGAGCCGGAAAACGCCGACGACGCGGACCTCGACCGGGCGCCCGTCGAGCCGCGCCTTCGTGATGAACTCCCTGCCGATCCCGAACCCGGTGGCCGCGGCGGCCTGCTCCGAGATCGCCGCCTCGACGGCCTGCCCGCCGGCCCGCGGCCACCTTCCCGCGGCCAGCCGGGCGTGCCGGTCGAGCCCGTCGTAGCTGCCGAACCGCAGCAGCTCGGGCGGCTCCTTGCCGTCCTGGCCCGGCATGACGTACGAGTCGGAGCGCAGGCTGGTGGTGATGGCCGGCAGTGCGGCCGGCAGGGCTCCGTAGGCCGCGGCGAGCTCGTCGCGCACCGTCCGGTCGTACCGCGGGAAGGTCCTGGCGTTGACCTGGGCGGTGATCGTGGTGGTCGTCTGGCGGTACGAGGCCGTCTCCGTCGCCCTGCGCACGCCGGCGCCGACGATGGAGGAGGCGTACATCGTCAGCGCCACCAGCGTGGTCGTCGTCAGCAGGATCGAGCCGAGCGCGGCCAGGAGGAGCAACGGCTCGCCGAGCGCGCGCTTGACGACCAGCGGCCCCCGCATTCCTCTCTCCTTCCCCGATGTTCAGACTTTCGGGGCCCGGCAGGGCGGGGGCAAGGGTGATAACACACCTGATATGCGCATGTGATCGTGCGATCTCTGGACGGCGTGAGCGCGCGGGGACGCGCGGCGTCACCGGCGCGGCAGGGGTTCGTCCTAGCCGGCGAGGTAGCCGCCGGTGGCGTCGAGGTCGTGGCCCACGACGGCGCTCGAGTCGTCCGAGGCGAGGAACATGACGACCCTGGCGATCTCCTCGGCCGCGACGATCCGCTTGATCGGGTAGTCCTGGGCGATCTGCTCGTACGTCACCCCGAACGCCTCGGCCGCACGCCGCAACATGGGCGTGTCCACGGCGCCCGGCGCCAGCGCGTTCACCCGGATGCCGTCGGCCGCGTACTCCAGGGCCGCCACCTTCGTCAGCGACGCGACGGCGTGCTTGCTCGCGTTGTACGGCGCGATCGTGGCCCACCCGACCTCGGCGGACACCGACGCGGTGTTCACGATGGCGCCGCGGCCCCGCTCCAGCATCCTCGGGACCTCGTACTTCATGGCGAGGAATACACCTGCGGCGTTGGTGCGCCACACGGCCTCCATGTCGGCGAGGGTCTGCTCGTGCACGCGGACCGCGCGGGGGCTTTCGATCCCGGCGTTGTTGACGGCGATGTCGATCCGGCCGTGGCGGCGTACGCAGGCTTCGACGAAGTCGCGCACCTGGCCCTCCTCGCGGACGTCGGCCCGCCGGAAGGTGGCCCTGCCGCCCTCGGCCCGGATGCTCGCGGCGACCTTGTCGCCGAGCGCCTCGCGCCGGCCGCAGAAGAACACCGCCGCCCCCTCGGCCGCGAACGCGCGGGCGGTGGCCTCGCCGATACCGGACGTGGCGCCGGTGATCAGGACGACCTTGCCGGCGAACCGGTCACGTGGCTGCTGAGGCGTGCGGGCGGCGGCGTCGGATGTGAGGGCGGTGGCCGCCGCCGCGGTGGCGCTCGCGGTGAGCAGGGTCCTTCTCGACGGCGTGCGGAGGTCTGGCTTGCGCGTGGTCATGCCGACAGGCAATCAGCCGGGGGACTCCACGGGCCAATACCTGTGCCCATACATTTCAGGCATGGACGTGGACACCCGGGTGCTGCGCTACTTCGTCACGGTCGCCGAACGGCTGAGCTTCACGCAGGCCGCGAAGGAGCTGTTCGTGGCGCAGCCGTCGCTGTCCCGGCAGATCCGGCAGCTGGAGGAGCGGCTCGGCGCCGACCTGTTCACCCGGCCCGAGGTCCGGCTCACCCCGGCCGGCGAGCAGTTGCTGACCGCGGCACGCCGCCACATCGCCGAGTGGCAGGAGACGACGAGACTCGTACGGACCACCGCCGCGGCCACGCGGAACGTGCTGCGGATCGGGTTCGTCGTCGCGGGCGGCGGCCCGCTCGCCCGGCGGGCGCGGGCCGCGTTCGCCGTCCGCCGCCCGGAGGCCGCCATCGAGCCGAAACGGTTCGAGTGGGCGGGTGAGACGCGGGCGCTCCGGGACGGGCAGGTGGACGTCGCCTTCGTGTGGTTGCCGGCCGACCTGACCGGGCTGCGCAGCGAGGTGGTCGCCACGGAGCGCAGGTGGGTGGCGGTGTCGGCGGACCACCGGCTGGCGGGGCGGGATTGCGTGGGCATGGCCGACCTGCGTGACGAGCCGATCGGGTGGACCGAGGTGGCGCCGGCCGCGTGGGTCGACTGGTGGGCGGTGAACCCCCGGCCTGACGGCTCCGCGCCGGTCTGGGGGCCGAAGAACGACAACGTCGACGAGATGCTCGAGCACGTGGCCGCGGGAGCGGCGGTGTGCATCGGCGCCCGCTCGATGGCGGAGTACTACGCGCATCCCGAGCTGACGTGGCTGCCCATCACCGACGTGGAGCCGCTCCGGATCGTGCTGGCGTGGCCGCCCGGCACGGTGAACCCGCTGGTGGGCGAGTTCGTGCGGGTCGTGCGCGAGATCGCCGCGCGCTGACCGCGTCCCCGTCAGGCCTGCTGGTCCGGCCCCGTCGTCACGAGGGCGAAGGTCGTCGCCGCGCAGGCGAACAGGCAGATGACGCCGAGAGCGAAAAGCCAGCCGGGTTCAGCGAGCAAGGTCACGCCCGCGCCGATGAGCAGTGTGGCGAGGGCGAAGCCCTCAAGCCGGCGGCGTCCGGCCCGGCGGGCGGCGACGGGCGGCGAGGGGGTTCCGGTGTCGGTGGCGGCGCTGGGGTCCAGGGTGCCGCGGAGGAAGAGCCGGAACAGCAAGACGAGCGAGGGAACCAGCACGATCGCTCCGCCGGCGACGGCGACGACGACGGCGAGCAGCGTCGATGGGCCGGCGGCGGCCTGCTCGACCGTGAGGCCGGGCAGGAAGCGCGGCCTCTGGGCCATGGCCCATCCCGCGACGATCGCCGCGACGGCGACCGTCGCCGAGGCGCGGGCCAGGCCGAAGCGCTCGCGCCAGACGAGCAGCAGGGTCGCGATCCCTGCCACGCCGGAGACGGCGACCATCACGGCGCCGCCGTCGCTGGTCAGGCCGGCGAACAGCAGCGGCGCGTCGTAACTGGCGACGATGAGGCCGGCCAGCGCGAACGCGCCCGCGCATCCGCCCGACACGAGGGCGCGGGCGCGAAAGTCGTGTTCCAGGCGTCGGGAACCGAACCGGCGCGCGTCGGCGGCGAGGTAGACGGCGGCGAGATATCCCCCGGCGGCGACGGCGAGCCCGCCGATGAGCAGTGAGGTGGGGTTCAGCCAGCTGGTGACGAGGTCCCCCGCGGCGTTGCCCACAGGGACGCGGCCGGAGGCGATCGCTCCCGCGACCGTGCCCAGCGCGAACGGCGTCAGGATCGAGGAGAGGGCGAACAGGTACTCGATCGGCCGCTCGCCTGCGGCGCCCTCCAGCTGGCCGCGCAGCGCGTAGGAGGCGCCCCTGAGGATGATCCCGACCGCGGCGGCGAACAGCGGCACCGCCAGCGTGGACGTGATCGAGCCGAAGGCCACGGGATAGGCCGTCCAGCACACGACCAGCACGAAGATCAGCCAGACGTGGTTGGCCTCCCACACGGGTCCCATCGCGTGGCGCGCGTGGTGCCGGATCGCCTGGTGCCCGGCTTCTCCTCGGCCGGCCAGCAGCGTCCACAACCCCGCGCCGAAGTCCGCGCCGGCCAGCACGGTGTATGCGGCCAGACCGGCGAGGATGAACACCATGGGGATCTCAGCCATCGTGGTCCTCGATCGGCACGCGGCTGAAGCGGTGCAGCAGCCATGCGACGCCGCCGGCGAGTCCCAGGTAGACCACGATCAGGGTGCCGTAGCCGATGGGTATTCCGGACGCGCCGGTGACCGCCTGGCTGGTTCGCATGATCCCGTACACGATCCAGGGCTGGCGGCCGACCTCGGTGGTGATCCACCCGCAGATGAGCGCGACGACCGACAACGGGCCGGCCAGGACGACCGCGCGGAAGAACCAGCGTGAGCGGGGCAATCGTTTGTGACGCAACCGAACATAGAGGTAGATGAGGCTGAGCAGCGCGAGCAGCATGCCGATGCCGACCATGCTCTGGAAGGCCAGGCGTACGACGTTGACCGGCGGCTGGTCCTCGACCGGCACCGTGTTGAGGCCCTGAACCGTCGCGTTCGGGTCGTGGAAGGCCAGCAGCGACAGCAGGCGCGGGATCGCGATGCCATAGTCGACCTCCTGGCCGTCGTACCAGCCCAGCAGGTGCTCGGGCGCACCGCGGGTGGTCTGCCCCAGCCCTTCCAGCGCAGCCAGCTTCACCGGCTGGTGCTGCGCGACCTCGCGCGCGGCCCAGTCACCGATGATCACCTGCAGCGGCGCGGCGACCGCCGCGGCCGACAGCGCGACCGTCAGGGCCGTGCGGCGGTATCGGTCCCGGCGTCCGCGCAGGAAGCCCCATGCGTACGGGACGGCGACGAGGAACCCCGCGACGATGAAGGCCGCGAAATACATGTGGACGAACTCGTGCCAGAAATAGCCGTTGGCGAACAACGCCGACCACGGGTGCGCGTCGACGGCGCGACCGTCCTGCATCCTGAACCCGGCCGGGTGGTTCATCCAGCCATTGACGGAGATCACGAACAGAGACCCCAGGACCCCCGCGATCGCCACGGGGATGCCCGCCAGGAAGTGCGGCAGGGGCCGCAAGCGATCCCACCCGTACACGTAGATCGCGATGAAGATCGCCTCGGTGAAGAACGAGAACCCCTCCAGCGTGAACCCCAGCCCGAACACGTCGCCGAAGTCGGCCATGAAACCCGGCCACAGCAGCCCCAGCTCGAAGCTGAGGATCGTCCCGGTCACGACGCCGATGGCGAACAGCGCCAGCATCACCTTCGACCAGCGCCTGGCGAGCGTGCGGAAGAGCATGTCCCCGGTCCGCAGGTAACGCCACTCGCAGAACAGGACCATCGCGGGAAAGGCGATCCCGAAGCACACCAGCGGGATGTGCACGGCGAGCGACAGCGCCTGCATCTGCCGCGCCTCGAACAGGTATTCCTGGTCGATGGATGTGAACACGCCCCCGAGAGCCGCGATCGTCGCGCTCATGTCGCCTCTCACCTCTGGCCGTGTCGACCACGCGTACAGCCGACAGCTGGGTCCGGTCCATGACGAAGACCTCCGACATGGTGGAGGTGCCTGCGATTGACACTATAAGCAGACTTTCGTAACTCTCTGCGAGACTCGCCAGGCCGGCGACCAAGGCCGGGACGCCTTGTGCGCCGCCACGGACCCGATGACCGCCGGGCGACTTTCGCCGGGCGTCAGCCGCCACCGGCGGCTCACGCCTGGTGTGTTCGGGGCCGTACCACGGCGACCGGGCAGGTCACGTGGTGCAGCACCGCGTGGCTGACCGAGCCGAGCACCGCGGAGGCGAAGCCGCCCCGGCCGCGCGAGCCCACCACCAGCAGATCCGCCGTCCCGCCCGCCCGGATCAGGACGTCGGCCGGATGGCCGACCACCTGCTCGCCGATGATCGCGACATCCGGGTTCTTCTCCTGCCAGGGCGCCACGCGCTCGGCCGCCCTGCGAATGTCCTCCTCGCGGGTGCTCTCGATGAGCATGCTGTATCCGGCCGCCAACGGCGGGGCGATCGGAATCTGCCAGGCGAACACGACGTGCAACGGCAGGCCGCGGACGCGGGCCTGGTCGACGGCGTACTTCATGGCGGCCTCGGAGTCGTCGGAGCCGTCGTCCCCGACGACCACCCGCCCGTACTGCACGACGGACGGCCCGCGGACGAGCACGAGCGGTCCGGTGGCGTGCCCGGCGACCCCCAGGCCGACCGAGCCGACCACGAGCCCCGCGAACCCCCCGAGTCCCCGGCTGCCCAGCACCACGCTGTCCGCGGACGCCGACTCACCGATCAAGGTGTCGATCACGTTGCCGGGCAGCAGTTCCGTGGTCACCTCGACGTCGCGCGTCAGGCCTCGTGCCCGGTCGGCGGCCGCGGCCAGCGTCCCCGCACAGTACTTCGTCCCCTCATCCCCGTAGCGCCACTGCTCGCACACGTGCACGATCCGCAGGCTCAGCCCTCTGCGCTGGGCGTCGGCGGCGGCCCATTCCACGGCCGCCCTCGCCGGTACGGACCCGTCCACGCCGGCCACGATGTGTCCGGTCATCACGCACCTCCTCCGCTTTCCTCCAGCCTCGCGCGGCGCCGGCGCCCGGCGCAGGAGCACGAGGTCACCGACCGGCAGGGCCATTGGTCCCTACCCGGCGGCCCGCGGCGGACCCGGCGCACAGAGCCCACCTCCGGTGGCCGGAGGTGGGGCGTGGACGTTCGCCCTACTTCAGGTAGGGGTTGCGCCGGATGATCGGCAGGTTGCCGAGTCCGAGCGTGGTGCCCGCGTCGGCGAGGGCGAGGCCGACGAGGACGATCGAGTAGACGATGTGGTCGTCCTTGACATCCTCCCGGCCCTGAAGGACCGGGATTCCAGCCGTCGCCGACTGGCCTTCCTGCTTCACCGCCGGTCGCCCGCCCGAGAGGGAACTCTCGTTGAGGTCTTACACCAGCTCCACAGGCGTTTCACCTCTCCGCAAGCCCTGCGGCGAGGGTGCTTCTGATCGTTCGTCCGGTGGCTTGGTTATCGCCACCGTCGAACACACTACCGAACCGTGCGGTGTCGTGCGGCGTTTTGACGCCGGTTCGCCTGGCGGCGAACCGGCTACCCCTGTCCTGCTCCGCAGGAGTCCGATTCCTCCCCCACCTGAAGGCAGGGGTCTCCTCGGAGCCATGTGGTGAAGCTTGGGCGGTCCCGCGTCTTTGACTAGTGTCGGAGGCATGATTCGTGTGTTCCTCCTTGACGACCACGAGGTCGTACGACGCGGGGTGGCCGCCCTGCTGGAGTCCGAGGACGACATCGAGGTCGTCGGCGAGGCAGGAACCGCCGAGTCGGCGATGGCCCGCATCCCCGCGCTCCGGCCGGACGTGGCGGTGCTGGATGTGCGCCTGCCCGACGGCAACGGCGTCGACGTGTGCCGGGAGGTCCGCTCGCGGTTGCCCGGGCTGGCCTGCCTGATGCTCACCTCGTTCGCCGACGATGACGCCCTGTTCGACGCGGTGATGGCCGGCGCCTCCGGCTACGTGCTCAAGCAGATCCACGGCTCCGACCTGGTCGGCGCGGTACGCACGGTCGCCTCCGGGCAGTCCCTGCTCGACCCGCAGACCACCGCGGCGATGTTGCAACGGCTACGCGAGCAGGCCGCCAGGAAGGATCCGCTGGCCGAACTGACCGAGCAGGAACGCCACATCCTCGATTTGATCGGCGAAGGGCTGACCAACCGGCAGATCGGCGAGCGGTTGTTCCTGGCCGAGAAGACGGTCAAGAACTACGTCTCCAACCTGCTGTCCAAGCTCAACATGCAGCGCCGCACCCAGGCGGCCGCGCTGTCGGCCCGGCTGCGGGCCGGCAGGCGTGAATGAGCCAGGCGCTGTGCTCAGTGCCTCCCCGTGTCCTCGCGCGGCACGCGTCAAGGGAGCGGGACGTGCCAGCGCAGCCTGGTGCCGCCGCCGTCCGGGGTCTCCAGCTCCGCGGCCCCGCCCAGGTGGCCGGCCCGTTCGCCGATGTTGCGCAGGCCGCTGCGGCGAGGGCTGTCGCCCAGGCCGACGCCGTTGTCGGTGACCACGAGGGTGAGCCGGCCCTTGGAGGTTTCGACTGAGACCTCCGCGCGGGTGGCGTGGGAATGGCGCACGACGTTGGACAGGGCTTCGCGGAGCACGGCGAGCAGGTGCTCGGCCACGGCCTCGGGCACCAGGGCGTCGATCTGGCCCTCCATGCGCAGGCCCGGCATGAAACCCAGGTGGCCGCTCGCTCCCTCCACCAGGTCGACGATCCGCGCCCGCAGGCTCGGGGCCGCCTCCTCGCGCGGCGTCTGCAGGGCGAAGATGGACGAGCGGATCTGCCGGATCGTCTCGTCCAGCTCGTCGATCGCGTGCTGCAGCCGCTTGGACGCCTCCGGCCGCTCCACCAGCCGGACGGTGCTCATCAGCGTCATCGCGGTCGCGAACAGCCGCTGGATGACCACGTCGTGGAGGTCCTTGGCGATGCGGTCCCGATCTTCCAGCAGGCCGAGCCGTTCGGCGTCGCGGCGGGCCTCGGCCAGCTCCAGCGCGAGCGCGGCCTGGCCCGCGAACGACTCGACCATCTGCTGGTCGGCCCTGCTGAACGGCAGCCGTCCGCCCCGCTTGGCCAGCATGAGGACGCCTCGCACCCGCGGCGGCGTCCCCAGCGGCACCGCGAGGCCGGGCCCGTACCCCGGCCGTCGCAGCGGCGAGCCGGGGTAGGCGGCCAGATCCGGATCGCACCTCGGCTCGCCCCGGGTGAAAGCCTCGCCGGCCAGCGTGGTCTCGACCTCGAATCTCATCGCGAGCGACTCGTCCGCTC
The DNA here is from genome assembly GCF_039880665.1 of Nonomuraea sp. B5E05. Lineage (NCBI taxonomy): Bacteria > Bacillati > Actinomycetota > Actinomycetes > Streptosporangiales > Streptosporangiaceae > Nonomuraea > Nonomuraea sp. B5E05. Next base: position 171,209 of record NZ_JBDPMJ010000017.1, on the reverse strand, counting down.
CCTCGCCCTCCGCCACGTCGACGGTCAGTGCCTGCCCGGACGAGTCGGGAAGCAGGAACTGGACCAGGTCCGCGTCGCACATCCGGCGGGCGCGCGCCGCCATCGTGGTGAGCACCTCGCGGGAGCCGACGCCGGACAGCAGGCTCGTGGTGATCTCCGTGGACGCCTGCAGCCAGGTCTCGCGCCTGCGCGAGACCTGGTACAGGCGGGCGTTCTCCACCGCGACGCCCGCGGCGGTCGCCAGCGCGACGACGACGGCCTCGTCCTCCTCGTCGAACTCGCCGCCGCCGCGCTTCTCGGTCAGATAGAGGTTGCCGAACACCTCGTCCCGCACGCGTACCGGCACTCCGAGGAACGTGCCCATCGGCGGATGTCCCGGCGGGAAGCCGTACGACTCCGGGTGATCGGAGATGCGGCCCAGCCGCAGCGGCCGCGCGTCCTTGATCAGCAAACCGAGCAGGCCGAGCCCGTGCGGCCAGTGCTCGATCCTCGCGATCTCCTCCTCGCTCAGTCCCACCGGGATGAACTGGATGAGCGTGTGTTCCTCCCCGACCACCCCCAGCGCCCCGTAGCCGGCGTCGACCAGCCTGGTCGCGGTCTCCACGATCCGCCGCAGCACGGTCTCCAGGTCCAGGTCGCTGCCCACGGACACGACCGCCTCCAGGAGGGCGTGCACCCGATCGCGGGTGGCCAGCACGGCGTTCAGCCTCGTCTGCAGCTCGGCCAACAGCTCATCGAGCCGCATCTGGGGCAGCAGCGGATGACGCTCGCTCTCCGACATACCGCTCAGTTTCCCACCTGGACGGCACGTCGCCCACCGCGGGCCACGGGACGGGCCCCACACCCACCGGCCGGAGGTCAGGCGCGGACCACCGCCACCGGGCATCGGGCGTGGTGCAGGACGCCCCGGCTGACCGAGCCGAGCAACATCGCGCTCAGGGCGCCGCGTCCGTGCGAGCCCACCACCAGCAGGTCCGCCCGTTCGGACGCGTCGGTCAGCGCGTCCACGGGATGCGCGGAAGGAACGTCCTCGACGGTCTTCACGTGCGGATGGCTCTCGGCGAAGGCTGCCAGCCGGACGCGCACGACCTGGTGCTGCGCCGTACGGACCTCGTCCATGTCGTAGACGAGCTCCGGTGCGTAGACGTGCACCGGGAGCTGCCAGGCGTGCACCGCGCGCAGGGCGGCTCCCCGCAGTTCCGCCTGCTGGAAGGCGTGGGCGAGCGCGGGCTCACATTCGGGTGAGTCATCCACGCCCACGACGACCTCCCCGTGTACCGGGCGGTTCTCGCCGCGCACGACCACGACGGGGCAGTGAGCATGCCCGGCCACGTGCGTGCTGACCGAGCCCACCAGGGCGCCGGCGAATCCGCCGAGACCGCGGCTGCCCACCACGACCTCGGTGGCGCCCGCGGCCTGCTCGCGCAGGACCGCGGCGGGCCTGCCCTCGACGTGCCGGGTGGTGACCTCGACGGTGGGCCGGCGCTCACGAACGAGCTCCTCCGCCTCGCGCAGGATCGTCAGCCCTTCGCGCAGCAGCAGATCGGGCAGGCCGAGGCTCGCATACTTGCCGACCTGGTACGGGCTGCGGTCGACCGCGTACACGATCCGCAGTGGCAGCCGCATGCGGAAGGCGTCGCCCGCCGCCCACTCCACGGCGGCTCGTGAGGCCACGGAGCCGTCCACTCCTACGATGATCATGACATGCCCTCCTTCGTCGCACCTCCATCGGAACCCGCTCGCCCCTGCCGGGTGCAGGGCCGGAGGTCGGTTTCCCCCGGGCCGAAGGACCCTGTCCGCCAAGGGGGCACGCGGGTAGCGTCATCGTCGTGAGCATCACCGGAAGGGAGACATCCGCATGACAAGCAGTGGCGACTTCGGGACCTCGCGTACGGATACGGCCGGATCCCCACCGGAAGTGCTCGAACGCGAGGAGTGCCTGCGGCTGGTGGCGCCCGGCGGCATCGGACGCGTGGCGTTCACCGGCTCGCACGGGCCGACGGTGCTGCCCGTCAACTACACGGTCCACGACGGTGCCATCGTGTTCCGCACCTCCTACGGCGGGCCGATGGATCAGGACCTGCGCACCGGTCTGGAGGGCGTGGACATCAAGATCGGTTTCCAGGTGGACCAGATCGACGTGACTCGGCGTGAGGGCTGGAGCGTCCTCATCCAGGGTCCCGCCCACCATGTGCCGCACGACGAGACGCCCGATGCCGACGTCACCCCGTGGGCGGGCGGCGAGCGCCACCTGTACATTCGCGTCGTCCCGCACCAGGTCACCGGCCGCCGCATCCACGGCCTGTGAAGACCCTTCGCGGTCAGCCCTGCTCGGCCCTCACCACACGACCTCGGACAGGGGACGGCGTACCGAACCCTTCTCGTCGAAGGTGACGCCCAACCTCATGAGCATCTGCGGGTGCTCGCCCGAGCAGAGCCCCTGCCTCATGAACTCGCGCAGCAGGCCCATCTCCAGCGCCTGGGTGTGGAAGGCGGCGCTGACGCCGTACGCCGAAGCACGCAGCAGAACGTGCTGCAGCGCCTGCCCCGCGGCGATCCACTCGTGGCGGCCGTCACCCTGCGTGGTGAGCAGCGCTACGACTCCGACGGCCGCCGCGCCGCGCGGGTCGGCTTCGTAGCCCCAGTCATGCCGCCAGGCGTAGTCCCGCTGCGGGAAGCGCGGCTGGGTCGGCGCCGCCGCGCGCGGGTAGCCGTCCGCGGGCACCCCGTCGGTGCGGCTGCTGCCGGGTGGCCTGGCCCAGCGGATCACCTCGAGGCTGAAGCGCCGGTCCTGCGCCTGGACGCCCTGGGCGGCCTGGGTGAGCGCGGCGAGCACGTCGACCGCCTCCGGGGAGCGGACGGGGGTCAGCTTGGCCCCTTCGTTCGATGCCGCCGCGCTCAGCCGGTCAATGAGCCTGTCCGGCACCCGCACGTCGGCGAATCCCGCCCGGTGGGTACGGCGGTGGCGGATCTCGCCGGCCAGGACCTCGGTGGTTTCGTCGGGCTGCACCTCGGCACCCGGCTGGAGCGTGGCGAGCAACGACGGGCGGTCAGGGTCCGGCAGGACGCGTACGACGGGCTCGAAGCCCTCGTGGCGCAGCACCGTACGCATGGTGAACAGGGCCGCCCCGCAACTGATCAGCACCTCGCGGCCCGCGGCGTCGCCGACGCGCAGTTTCCTGTCCGGGTCGGCCCGCAGGCTGATCGTCTCCCCCGACACCGAGAAGGTCCAGGGCTGCGTGTTGTGCACGGACGGTGCCCAGCGCGCCGCCTCCACCGCGGCGTCGAGCACCTGCTTCGCCGAAGGGATGGCCATGACTCTCACCTCCATAGGGGGTCATGCTCAGCGCATCACGCAGGAGAGGTGCCCGGTCAGGGCCGAAGGTCCCGGCCTGGAGGGTCGTCGGCCCTCCGATCCGCGAACCTGCGGCGGGAACCAGGGGGTGGGACCGGTTGCGGAGGATGTTCCTTGTGCGTCGTGCCTCGGACATGGCGCTAGGCGAGGACGGCGCGGCAGACGGACACGATCAGCTCGTCCACGGACGGCGGCGGCGCTCGATGGCCCAGCAGGTGGCGCCGGACCGCGCCGTAAGGGACGTCGACCACAGCGAAGAGCAGCCGGTCACGGTCGACGCCGGAACGCGCGGCGAAATCGTCCAGCGTGACCGCCACCCGGGCGTCGCACTGGTCCAGATCCTGACCGAGCTCGGCCGGCCATCGCGCGGCCAGGTCCTCGCGGCGGTGCAGGAGGAGCAGCGCCGCCTCGGCAGGATGCTCACGGCACCAGCGTGGGACGTGCAGCGCGGCAGCCTCGGCGTCTCCGGCCGCCAGCGCACGGACGAACCCGTCCTGGAATCGTCGCACGGTACGCAACCACAAGCGGGCGATCAACAGATCACGTGAACCGAAACGGTGGTAGAGCGAGCCGGTCGGACCACCGAGTCGAGCGGCGATCGCCGCCATCGTGGGGGCGCCCGGGCCGCTCTCGGCCGCAATGGCCAAGGCCGCGTCCAGGATCTGGTCGTGGCTGAACTTGGCCGGTCTTCCCATGGAACGCGCCTCCTGATATTAGTTGATGCATTCTAGAATAACTCGACCTAAAAGGGGGGTGGAATGTCCACGGCATCCGCTGTCGTCAAGCGGTTCTACGCCGCCGCCCAAGTCGCCGACGGCGCCGCGATCCTGGCCCTGCTCCATCCGGACTTCCGGGCCCGGACCGCACCGGGCATGCCCTGTGGCGCCGGTGGCGCCTTCCACGGGCCGAAGGAGGCTCTTGCGCACGTCTGGGGCGCGGTCTTCGCCGACTACGACACCGCGCCCTACGACGAGACCTGGCACGAGACCACCGAGGGGATCATCGTCGTGACCGGACACTACCGGGGTACCGCCCGCGCCACCGGCCGCGCTCACGACGCCGAGTTCGTCCATCTGTGGCAAGTCACGGACGGCCAGATCTCCTGGCTGCACCAGTACACCGACACCGCCCGCTGGCACCAGGCGCTCGCTCAGGAGGCGGAGTGACAGGCCGGACCCCGGGTGCGGAGCTGACGCGGAACGACGGCCGGCGGGATGCGAGGCCACGCCAGTGCGCGCCCTGGTGCTGACCGGCCCGGGCCAGGCCGGCGTCCACGAGGTCGAGCCGCCGGCCGCGGCACCCGGGGAAGTGATCGTGGACGTCGAGCGGGTCGGCGTGTGCGGGACGGACGTCGAGCTGTTCACCGGCGGGATGAGCTACCTGCGCACCGGCCGTTCCTGGTATCCGTTACGTCCCGGCCACGAGTGGTGCGGGCGCGTCGCCGCGGCCGGGCAGGGCGTGGACGGCGCCTGGCTCGGCCGTCGCGTCACGGGCGACACCATGCTCGGTTGCGGACGTTGCGAACGCTGCCGCGACGGCCGCCACCACGTCTGCGCCGGCTCGGCCGAGATCGGCATCAGCCGGGGCCGCCCGGGCGCGCTGGCCGAACGGCTCGCGGTCCCCGTCACGGCCCTGCATCGCCTGCCGGACACCGTGGATCCCACGCTCGGCGCGCTCGTCGAGCCGGGAGGCAACGCGCTGCGGGCCGTGCGCGCCGCCGAACTCGGCTCGGGCGAGCGGCTGCTGGTCCTCGGCACGGGCACGATCGGCCTGCTCGTGGCGTTGTTCGCGCACGCTGAGGGAGTCGACGTTCACCTGATGGGCCGCGACGAGGAGGCCCTGTCGCCGGCCCGGCGGCTCGGCTTCGCCAACGTCTGGACCCGCCCCTCGCTGCCGCCACTGCGCTGGGACGCCGTCGTCGACGCCTCCAACGCGGCCGGGTCGCCCGGCCTCGCGGCACGGCTCGTCGAACCCGCGCGGCGCGTGGTCTGCATCGGGCTGGCCGGCGCCCCGTCCACGATCGACACCCGCGAGCTGGTGCTCAAGGACGTCACCGCCGTCGGCATCCTGGGCGGTTCAGCCGGGCTGGAGGGAGCCATCGCCGCCTACGCCCGTGGCTCGGTGGACGCCCGCCCGCTCGTGGCGGCCACGGTCGGCCTCGCCGAGACCGCCGGAGTCCTCGCCGGCCACCGTCCCCCCGGCGCCGGCCCCGGCCCGAAAATCCACATCGACCCACGACGCTGAACCGGCCGCGGCTGGACGGTCCCTAGCGTGTAGATCGTTTATGGCGTAAAAAGCCCCATATGAGATCGTTTGCGCGTCGTTTATCTTCCCTGTCGGCCGCCGGGGTCGTCGCAGTGACCCTCGCCTCGGGCCCGGTGGCCGCCACGACCCCGGAAGGGGGCGACGGCCTGGACTTCACCGTGCTCTCGTCGCGCCCGCAGGTCGTCTCAGCCGGGAACGCCCTGGTCCGCCTCGACGTCCCGGACGGATCCGCCGAGAAGGTACGGGTGAAGCGCGACGGGACGGACGTGACCTCGGACTTCCGGCCCGTCGACGGCGGCAGGGCGCTGGAAGGGCTGGTGACGGACCTGCGGGCCGGGCGCAACGTCCTCACCGCGTCGGCGCGCGGCGTCCGGCCGGCGCGGATCGTTCTCGACGACCACCCGGTGACGGGACCGGTGTTCTCGGGGCCGCACGAGCAGCCGTTCATCTGCGACACGGCCGAGTTCACCACGGTGACCGGGAGCAAGCTCGGCCCGCCGGCGGACGAGGACTGCTCGATCGCCACCCGGGTCGACCACGTCTACCGCACCACGGCCGGGAAGTTCGCACCGCTGCCCGCGGGCCAGACCCGCCCGGGCGATCTCGCCTGGACGACGACGAGCGAGGGCCGCCGGGTGCCGTACATCGTGCGGGTGGAGACCGGCACCATCAACCGGGCCGTCTACGAGATGTCGATGCTGGCCGATCCCGCCGCCGAGGAGCCGGATCCGTGGCGGCGCTCGCCCGGCTGGAACGGCCGGCTGATCTACACCTTCGGCGGCGGCTGCTCCAGCGGGTGGTACGTCCAGGGCCGCAACACCGGCTCGGTGATGGACGACAGGATGTTGCGCCAGGGGTACGCCGTGGCGTCGTCCTCGCTCAACGTCTTCGGCAACAACTGCAACGATCTCCTGGCCGCCGAGACGACGAGCATGGTCAAGGAACGCTTCATCGAGGCGTACGGCGCTCCGGCGTTCACGATCGGCTGGGGCTGCTCGGGTGGGTCGTACCAGACGCACCAGATCGGCGACAACTATCCCGGCCTGCTCGACGGCATCGTCTCGGGATGCAGCTTCCCCGAGGTCGGCTTCGGCACGGTCAACACCATCACCGACGCGCGCCTGCTCGACCACTACTTCCGCGAGGTCGCGCCCGATGCCTTCAGCCAGGAGCAGCAGCAGACGGTCTCCGGCTTCGGGCGCTGGGAGAGCATCGCGAACCTCGGCCGGGGCGGCGGCCGGATCGACCCGCGGATCTTCTGCCCCGGCCGGCTGCCCGCGCCGTTGCGCTACCACCCGGAGAACAACCCGACCGGCGCCCGGTGCGACGTGTACGACCACACCGTGAACGTCTACGGCCGCGACCCGCGGACCGGGTTCGCCCGGCGGCCGCTGGACAACACCGGCATCCAGTACGGGCTGGGCGCCCTGCGGGACAAGGCGATCACGGTCGAGCAGTTCCTGGACCTCAACGAGCGGATCGGCGGCTTCGACGCCGACGCGAACCACGTGCCGGAGCGGACGCGGGCCGACCTGGCCGCGACGCGCGCGGCGTACCGGAGCGGGCGGCTGCTCAACGCGGGCGCCGGCCTGGCGCGCATGCCGATGATCGACTACCGCGCCTACACCGACGACGCGCCGGGCGGGGACATCCACATGCGGTTCCAGTCGTTCTCGACCCGGGAGCGGCTGCTGAAGGCGAACGGGACGTTCGGCAACCAGGTCATGCTCGTCGAGGACAACCGGTACGGCGGCTTCTCGCTGAACAGCCCCGTCCTCCTGGACGCGCTGACGCAGATGGACCGGTGGCTCACCGCGATCGCCGCCGACCACCGCCCCGGCCGCCCCGCCGACAGGGTGGTGCGGAACAAACCGCGCGAGCTCACGGACGCCTGCTGGACCCGCGACCCCGAACCCCGGAAGATCACCGAACCCCAGGTCGCGGGCAACGGCACGACCACCTGCAACACGCTGTACCCGGTGTGGACCTCGCCGCGGCTCGTCGCGGGCGGAACGATGGCGAACGACATCGTCAAGTGCCGGCTGGGGCCGATCGATCCCGCCGGGTACGGGACGCCTCTGACGAAGCCCCAGCTCGACCGGCTCCGGAAGATCTTCCCCGGCGGGACCTGCGACTGGAGCGCGCCCGGGATCGGGCAGCAGGGCCTCGCGGGCACCTGGCAGTCGTTCGGCAAGCACTGATGTAGGTCGGCGCGGCGGCCGTGGACAACGAACGCCTGCGCTTCGCCCGCGACATGCACGACCTTCTCGGGCACAGCCTGGCCGTGATGCCGGCCCCCCCGCCCCCCCCCCCGACATATGACATTCGTCAGGGTTCGGCGGGGATGGTCGCTGGCTAGGGTGGACCGCATGAAGGCCCGCCTGTGGACCTCCGTCTATCTCGTCGTCCTGGTGTGGCCGGTGCCCGCGTTTCTGGCGTCCGGCCCTCCGGGCGCCCTGACCGGGCTGATGTTCGCAGGGATGGCGTGCTTCGTGCTCCTCTACCTGCGGGTCGCGTGGACCGCGCTGGAGCGCCCGCACCTCAACGCCACCCCGTACGCCCTGATCCTGCTCTACCTGGTCGCGGCCGCGATGGCGCCCCTTCTCGGTGAGATGTGGGTGTTCGCGACGTCGTACTTCCTCATCACCGCGGCGGCCACGTCGCTGCCCGCACGGGCCCTGCCGGCGGTGACCGTGGCCGTCGCCGGGGCGACCGCGCTCGCCCTTCCGCTGCTCGGCAGGTCACTGGCCGACTACTGGTGGATGCCGTTGCAGACCGTCGTGTTCGCCGCCGCCATGCACGCCTTCCTCCAGCTGAACGCCGCGAACAAGGCGCTGAGCGAGGCGAACGTCGAGGTCGAGCGGCTGGCCGTGGACAACGAACGCCTGCGCTTCGCCCGCGACATGCACGACCTTCTCGGGCACAGCCTGGCCGTGATGACGGTGAAGAGCCAGCTCGCGGACAGGCTCGCCATCGCCGACCCGGAACGGGCCAGAGCCGAGATGCGGGACGTCGAAGAGCTCTCCCGGCAGGCGTTGTCGGAAGTGCGCGAGGCGATCGCGGGTTACCGGGAGCTGTCGCTCGTCGGAGAGCTCGACGGCGCGCGCCGCGCGCTCGACACCGCGGGCGTGCGGCTGGAGGTGGCGGCGGACCCGCTCCCGGCCGATGCCGAACCCGTTCTGGCCTGGGTGGTCCGGGAGGCCACGACGAACGTCGTCCGGCACAGCGGCGCCCGCCGTTGCCGCATCCGCCTCGGTGTCGAGGGCGGGCAGGCGTACGCGGAGGTGCTCGACGACGGCCGCGGGCCCGCCGGAGCCGCGGACGCCGGCGGCAACGGGCTGCGCGGCCTCGCCGAGCGCATCCACGTGGCGGGCGGCACGTTGCACGGCTCGGCCGCTGAGGAGGGCGGTTTCCTGCTGACCGCCCGGCTGCCCGTGGCGGACGTGCCGTGATCCGCATCCTGCTGGCCGACGACCAGCACCTCGTACGCGAGGCGCTGGCGGCGCTGCTCGGCCTGGAGCCCGACATCGAGGTCGTCGGCCAGGTCGGCCGGGGCGACGAGGTCGTGGGCGCCGTCGCCCGGCTCCGTCCGGACGTCGTGCTGCTCGACATCGAGATGCCGGGCCGCGACGGTCTCACCGCGGCGGCCGAGCTCACCGGCGTACGCGTGATCATCCTGACCACCTTCGGCCGCCCCGGATACCTGCGGCGGGCCATGGACGCCGGCGTCGCCGGCTACGTGGTCAAGGACGCCCGGGCCGGGGAACTGGCCGACGCCGTCCGGCGGGTGCACGCCGGCGAGAGGGTGTTCGACCGCAAGCTCTCCGCCGCCAGCCTCTCCGCCGGCACCAATCCGCTCACCAGCCGCGAACGCGACGTGCTGCGCGCCGCCAACGAGGGCGGCACGATCGCCGACATCGCCCGCCGCCTCTACCTGTCCGACGGGACCGTACGCAACTATCTGTCGTCGGCCATCGGCAAGCTCGGCGCCCGCAACCGGGCCGAGGCGGCGCGCGCCGCCGAGTCCAAGGGCTGGCTCTGACGAACGTCACTACCGGCCGCACCCCTGGCCTGGCCAGGCTAGGGGCATGGGAAGACGTATCGCGCCCGCGCTCGGGCTCTTCTTGTTGTCGCCGCTGATCGGCGAGTTCCTGCTGGGCAACCTGCCCGTCACCATGCTGGTCGCGCTGATCACGCTGGCCCCGCTGTACGGGGGCGGCGCGCTGCTCGTCCGTGAGCTGGCCAGGCGGCGGGGGGCCGGCTGGCCGGGCATCGTCCTGCTCGCCGTCGCCTACGGTCTCGTGGAGGAGGGCCTGGCCACCCGCTCCCTCTTCAACCCCGGCTACGCCGGGATGGACCTCACCTCGTACGCGTGGATCCCCGGTCTGGAGGTGAGCGCCTGGTGGGTGAGCTTCGTGCTGGGCGGCGTGCACGCCGTGGGCAGCATCTGCGTCCCCATCGCGATCATGGAGTCTTTCGTGCCGGCCAGGGCGACGGAGCCGTGGCTCCGCCTTCCCGGGCTGGTGACCGCCGGGCTCCTGTTCGGGTTGGGGGCGGTGGCCACCGCCCTGTTCGACCCGGCCGCGTACGAGCCCTCCTTCGCGCAGGCCGCCGCCGTCGTCGTCCTGGCCGGGCTGCTGGTCCTCCTCGCCCTGCGCCGCCGCGGCCGGGCCGTCGGGGCCCAGGGGCGGGCTCCCGGGCCGTGGCCGGTGCTCGGCTTCTCCCTGGCGGCCGGAGCGGTGTTCTGGCTGGCGGCCCTGGCTCTCGACACGCTGGGCGCTTGGCCCGTCGTGGCCGTCAACCTCGTCGTGTACGCCACGGTCTGCACTCTGGTGACCCGCTGGTCCCGGCGGCCCGGGTGGGGGCCCGTCCAGACGTTCGCGCTGGCGGCCGGCGGCGTGCTCACCTACGCCTGGCACGGCTTCCCGCAACCGCCCGCCACACCCGTGGAACCGGCGATCGACCTGGCGGGGAACACCGCCTTCGCGCTGGCCGCCGTCGCGCTGCTCGCCGTGGCCGCGGCCCGGCTGCGATCACCGCGGCCCGCACGCCGGGAGGGAGCCTCCGCGTCCATGGAGGGATCTCCATGAACGCCTTGTTCTCCTGGATATAGTCACATCGTGTTCACCCTTCGTTCGCTGGCGGATCGTTCGTCCCTCCACCTCACCGTGCTGGTCGCGGGCAGGCCGGGGGCGATGGACGAGCCGGTCGCCTGGGTGCACAACACCGAACTCCCCGACCCGTCCCCCTACGTGCGCGAGCGGGAGCTCGTGCTGACGAACGGCCTGTGGCTCGACCGGGTGTCGCCCGCGCGGTTCGTCAGGAGCGTCAAGGGCGCCAAGGGCAGCGGCATCGTCTTCGGCCTGCGCGCCGAGCTGCCCGCCACGCCCCCGGACCTGGTCGAGGCCTGCCGGGAGGCGGAGCTGCCGCTGCTGGAGATCTCCATCGAGGTGCCGTTCACGGCGGTCTCCCAGGCCGTCGCCGACATGCTGGCCGACGAGCGGAAGCAGGCGCTGGTCGGCATGGTACGCCGGGGCGACGCGCTCGCCACGGCGATCTCCCGGGGAGCCGGCGCCTACGGGGTGCTCGACGTTCTGCGGCGTGACTACGACCTGCCCCTCGCGGTGGTCGACAGGATGGCACGCTCGCTCGCGGCGGTCGGCGCCGACCTCGGCGCCGACCAGCTGCACGCCGTCGCCACGGGGCTGGCCAAACGTCCACCGGCTCTGGAGGTGGAGCTGGGGGACGCGGGGCGTGCCGCGCTCTTCCCGGTGGGCGCCGTCGGCGACATCGACGCCGCCCTCATCTGCCTGCGGCCCCTGCGCCGGCTCACCTCGGCCGAGCGGGAAGGGCTCGAGCAGGCGGCCAGGTTCCTGAGCCTGGAGGTCGCCAAGCAGCAGGCCGTCCAGGCGATCGAGATGCGCTTCGCCAGCGAGCTCCTGGAGATGATCCTGTCAGGGGGCAGCCGGGCTGCCGAGGTGCCCGGCAGGCTGCGCGCCTTCGGCGTGGACCCGGGTGGCCCGCTGGCCGTGTGCGCCGTGGCGTTCGCGCAGCACGAGACCGCGACGATGCACGGGCTCGCCGAGGCGATCGGGGAGTTCTTCGCCGCAGAAGGCGTGCCGGTGGTGGTCGCCGGCGGCACGCAGGACGTCGTCGCCGTACTGCCGTGGCGCCATCCGGAACAGGGGCTGCCGCCGTTCGCGCAGCGCCTGGTGCGCGGCGTCGAGCGGCGCTTCCCCGGCCTGCGCCCGGTCGCGGGGCTGGGCGGCATCGCCTCGCAGGCGGCCGAGCTGCGGCCTGCCCTCCTGCAGTCCAGGGAGGCCTGCCGCGTGCTCCTGCGCGCCCGCGCCGGCCCCCGCGTGCGGGCCTTCTCGGAGCTGGGCACGCACCGGCTGCTCCTCGGGCTGCTCGACGCGGAGACGTCCCGCCGGTTCTCCGCCGGGCTCCTCGGCCCGCTGAAGGACCACGACGCGCGGCGGGGCGGCGACCTGGAGCTGACGCTGCGCACGTTTCTCGATCACGACGGGCAGTGGGCGGCGACGGCCACGGCGTTGCATGTCCATGTCAACACCCTCCGCAACCGCCTGGCCAAGATCACCGAGCTCACCGGCAGGGACGTGGGACGCACCGAGGACCGGGTCGACCTGTTCCTGGCGCTGACCATCGACGCGATGGACTGAGCTCAGTCCGGGTAGACGTCCGGCGAGGCCTCGGGCGGCCCGGGGCGGCGCACGGCCAGCCCGGCGTCCGCGGCGGCCGACTCGGCGACGTCGCGGCAGCGGGCGAACGACACGTCGGCGCAGCTTCGCGCGTATTCCAGGAAGCGTCGCAGCGCCAGGGCCCGCCCCGGCCGCCCCGACAGGAACGGATGCACGCACAGGTTGAACAGGCCGCCATAGTGGCGCATCCCGTCCAGCTCGGCCCGCCACAGCTCCAGCACCTTCGCCGGGGACTCGATGACCGAGCCGACGTGCGGAGCCGGCAGGAACGCGTACTGCTCCCAGTCGTCGAGCGACCAGTGGACGGGCAACTCGATGATCTCGCCCGCCGGCGTCTCCACCTTGTACGGCCGGTCGTCCCCCATGAGGGAGGAGTCGTAGCGCAGCCCGTGCTCCGCGACCAGGTCGCCGGTCTGCCAGGACGCCTCCCACAGGGCGGCCCGATGCCCCCGGATCTCGATGCCCTGGCGGTCGAAGACGGCCAGGGCCCGCTCGAAGTCGGCGCGCTCCTCCTCGGCCGTCATCGACGTGGGCGGGCGGTGGCTGTAGGAGTGGTGCGCCACCTCATGGCCCCGCCCGGCGATCGACGGCGCCAGCCACGGGCGGTGCTCGGCCACCCAGCCGGGCACGAAGAACGTGGCCGGCACGGACACCTCGTCGAGGAGGTCCAGGATGCGGGGCAGGCCGACCTCGGGCCCGTACGCCTGGTGGGACATCGTGCCGGCGTGGCCGGCGTAACGGCGGCCACGCGCCAGCACGGGCGTCTCGGCGTCCACGTCGAAGGTCAGCGTGACCACCGCGGCGGCCCCCTCACGCCAGCCCGGGCCACCGGACCCCGAGGGCGGGCCCAAGCCGTCGCCCTGGCCGCCGGACCCCGAGGCCGCGCTCAAGCCGTCGCCCCGGCCGCCGGTCGCCACAGCCGGGCGTTGTTCAGCGTCGCCATCGGCTGGAGCATGCGGTGGTCGAAGTCCGCCATGGGCAGGCCGAGAGCCAGGCGCCGCGGGAAGTCCGGGTTGGCGAGCGCGCCCCGGCCCAGGGCCAGCACGTCGGCGTGGCCGTCCGCCAGCACCGTGGCCGCCCGGTCGGCGTCGTGCATGCCGCCGTTCGCCAGCACCGGCAGCCCGGTCACCTTCCTGGCCAGGCCCGTGATCGTCATTCCCCCGTCCAGGGTCGCCGTCTCCACCCAGTCGCGTCCTTCGCTGGCGATGTGCAGGTAGCTCGCGCCCGCCTCGGCGAGCGCCGCGAAGATGATCTCCGCGTCCCTGGCTCCGCCCGCCCATCGGTGGGTGTGATCGTTGACCTTGCCCTGGGACAACCGGATGCCCACGCAGAAGCGCGGGCCGACTTCCGCCCGGATGGCGGAGACGATCTCTGCTGCCAGTCGTACCCGGCTGGAGACCCCGCCACCGTATCGGTCGTCACGGGTGTTGGTGTAGTCGGTCAGGAACTGGTCGATCAGGTATCCGTTGGCGCCGTGCACCTCGACTCCGTCGAAGCCGGCCCGCTCGGCGCGGACGGCCGAGTCCACGAAGCCCCGCACCGCCAGGTCGATGTCCTCCTGGCGCATCGAGCGGGGCGTGGACCAGGGCCCGTGACCGCCGTATTCGGGCATCTTCTCGCCGCGCGGCGGCACCGCCGACGGCGCCATCGTGTCGTCACGGTAGCGGTTGCCCTGCGACAGCGCGCCCGCGTGCATCAGCTGGAGCACGAAGGCCGCGCCGGCGGCGCGCACCCTTCCCGCGATCTCCCGCCAGCCGGCCTCGTGGCCGTCGCTGACCATGCCGGGCTGGTTGAAGTATCCCTGGCTGTACCGGGTGTCGGTGTAGGTCCCCTCGGTCACGACGAGGCCGAACCCGCCGCGGGCGAACGCCGCGTAATAGTCGGCCATCTCCTCCGTCGGCGTGCCGTCGGAGGCGGCCGACACCCTGGTCATGGGCGAGACCGCCAGCCGGTTGGCCAGGCTCAGCTCGCCGATGGTCTCGGGACGCAGGGCGGGATGCTGGACATCGTTCATTTCACTGGTTCCTAGGCTCGTGAGTCGTGGTCGCTGAGGAGATCGATCGCCAGCGGCGTCGGCCGGTGGCCGTTGATCTCCACCAGGTCCTGAGGGCAGGCAGAGACGACGAGGACGCAGTCCACGGCCGCCTCGAACGTGATCGTGTCACCCGGGCGGCTGATCGCGGTCAGCCAGCTCAGCCGGCCGTCGCCCGACACCGGGATCCTCATGAACAGGTTGACCGGCTGCGGAGTGCGCGGACTCGTCAGGCCCAGCGCGGCCAGGCTCCGGCGCAGGTTGTCCGCGCACGAGGCATGGAATCCGGTCACCCCCAGGGCCCGGTAGCGCTCCGGGTCGCAGGCCGCGATGAGCATGTCGTGCACGCCCGGCGAGGTGTCGCCCACCAGGGTGAGAATCGGCCTGCGCCGATCGGTCACGAACTGCTCGCCCACCGCCGGGAACAGGCGGCTGGTGGCGGCCCGCGTGTGGGACGCGCTGAGCTGCTCGGTCGTGTCATCGGCGGCGAACGCGAACAGGTCGCCCACCTGGCCTCCTTCGAGGTCGGTGACGCGTACGCGCTGACCGGCGCCGACCTTTACCGCCCGCCCTTCAGCGGCGGGCACGATGACTCGCATGGCCCCAGACAACCAGCCGGCGCCCCGGCCCCACCATGGAGGTTCCCACCATGTCCACCCTCACCAATGGATGAACCTCCACCGCGGGACCTCGGCCACGGGAAGAGCACCCCGGCACCGCAGGCGACCGTCACTCGCGGGCGGGCCCGCCGCGCTCCACCAGCCGGCCGCCGGACAGCTCCAGCCAGCGGCCCACGTTGATCTCCGCGAGGAACCGCTCGTCGTGGCTGACCACCACGAAGGCCCCTTCGTACGCGCCGAGCGCACTCTCCAGCTGGCCGACGCTGACCAGGTCGAGGTTGTTCGTGGGCTCGTCCAGCAGCAGGAGCTGGGGAGCCTCATCCGCGCACAACACGCAGGCCAGCGTGGCGCGCAGGCGTTCGCCGCCCGAGAGCACCCCGACGGGCAGGTGGGCGCGCGAGCCCCGGAACAGGAAACGGGCGAGCAGGTTCATCCGTTCGGACTCCTGCATGCCGGAGGCGAACGCTGACAGGTTCTCGGCCACGGTGCGCTCGACGTCGAGCAGGTCGAGCCGCTGCGACAGGTAGGCGACCCGGCCGCCGGCCCGCCTGACGGTGCCGTCGTCCGGCTCCAGCTCACCGCTGATCATGCGCAGCAACGTGGACTTGCCCGCGCCGTTGGGGCCGATCAGCGCGATGCGCTCGGGCCCGCGGATCTCCAGGTCGACGCCGGGCTCGGCGAACAGGCCGCGCGCCTGCAGGCGTTGGCCGAGGAAGACCGTGCGCCCGGCGGGCACGTTGGTCCCGGGTAGCTGCAGCGCGATCCGCTGGTCGTCGCGCACGGCACGGCCCGCCTCCTCGAGCCGGGCCCTCGCGTCGCTGACGCGGGCGAGGTGGGTCTGGCCTGCCCGCCCGGCCGACTCCTGGGCGCCGCGCTTCATGTTTCCCGCGAAGATCCTCGGCAGGCCGGCGTTCTTGAGGTTGCGGGCGGCGTTGCTCGCCCGGCGGTCGGCCCGTTCGCGGGCCTGCTGCAACTCCCGCTTCTCGCGCTTCAGCTCCTGCTCGGCACTGCGCACGGTCCGCTCGGCGGCCTCCTGCTGCGTGCGTACGGCCTCTTCGTACGCCGTGAAGTCGCCCCCGTAGAAGCGGACCTCGCCCTGCTCCAGCTCGGCGATGCGGTCCATGCGGTCGAGCAGGGCCCGGTCGTGGCTGACCACGAGCAGACAGCCGTTCCACTCCCCCAGCACGTCGTAGAGCCTGCGGCGCGCATCGAGGTCGAGGTTGTTCGTGGGCTCGTCCAGCAGCAGGACGTCCGGCCGCCTGAGGAACTGCGCGGCCAGGCCGAGCGACACCACCTGGCCGCCGCTCAGCGTTCGCAGGGACCGGTCGAACGCGAGACCCCCGAGGCCGAGCCGGTCGAGCTGGGCCCGGGTGCGCTCCTCGATGTCCCAGTCGTTGCCGATGGTGGCGAAGTGCTCCTCGCTCGCGTCGCCCGACTCGATGGCGTCCAGCGCGGCGATGACGGGGGCGATGCCGAGCACCTCGGCCACGGTCAGGTCGCCCGAGGTGGGCGCGGACGTATGCGCCGAGTCGGGCGCCGAGATGGTCAGGGTCTGCGGCAGGTAACCGAGCACGCCCTCGACGGACACGCCGCCGCTCTGGGGCCGGTGCTCGCCTGCGATCAGCTTGAGCAGCGTGCTCTTGCCCGCGCCGTTCGGGGCGACCAGACCCGTACGGCCGGCGGCCACGGTGAAGGACAGGCCGGCGAAGACGGGGGTGTCGTCGGGCCAGGAGAAGGACAGGTTGGAGACGATGACGAACGCGTCGGACATGGAGAAGGACCTCGTGGCGATGCGCGGGGCGCGCCGAAAGCCGCCCGGCGGAAGGGGACAGGGATTCGGGAACGACGACCAGGGCCACATCGGCGGCGGTCATGGCGCCTGCCGGGGCCGGTCACTCTCCGGTATCACCCGGAGATGTCGTCGTCACCTGCCACGTCTGGATCTCCTCATCCGGTCAGAAGTGCCCTACACCATAGCAGCCGCCGGAACCCGTACGACGCCCTGGCAACCGTGGGAGCCACCGGGCGCCGATCGCAAGCACGCCCGGACGATGAGTTTCCGCGCCGCCGCCGGTCATCACGGTCATGACAACCTTCGTTCTCATCCACGGCGGCGGTGGCAGCGCATTCGACTGGCACCTGGTCGAAGCCGAGCTCCGCGACCGCGGCCATGACACGATCGCGGTGGACCTGCCCATGTCCGATCCGCGGGCAGGGCTGTGGGACTACGCGGACGCCGTCGTCCGGGCGGCCGGCGAGCGGCGGCCCCTCGTGGTGGTGGCTCACTCGTGGGGCGGCCTCGTGGGCCCGCTCGTCTGCGCGCGTACAGAAGCCTCGGCGCTCGTGCTGGTGACCGCCATGATCCCGAGCCCGGGTGAGGCGCCGGACGACTGGTGGGAACGCAGCGGCTGGGTCTCGCCGGACATCGACGACGTCCATGAGCTCTACCTGCACGACGTTCCGCGCGAGCTGGCCGAGCGGGTGCTGGCCCACGACGGCGCGCTCGCCGAGACGATGAGCATGGAGCGGGCGTGTGGCGAGCCCTGGCCGCTGGCCGCCTGGCCGGACGTCCCGACGCGATATCTGCTCTGCCGCGACGACCGCTTCTTCCCGCCCGGCTTCGTGCGCCGCCATGTCGAGGAGCGGCTCGGCATCACCCCGGACGAGATGCCCGGCAGCCACATGGTGATGTTGTCACGCCCGGCCGAGCTGGCCGGCTATCTGGTCCAGGTCCGGCCGTGAGGCCGCGCGCTCCGGTCAGGTGAGGCCCGCGTCGTGGGCGAGGAGCGCGATCTGGGTGCGGTTGCCCAGGTCGAGCTTGGTCAGGATGCTGGAGACGTGAGCCTTCACCGTCGTGACGCCCATGGCGAGGTCGGCGGCGATGTCGGCGTTCGTCCTGCCCTGGCCGATCGCCACCGCCACCTCCTGCTCGCGCGGGGTGAGGGCGGCCAGCGCGGCGCGGGCCCGTGCGTACGCCCCGGCCTGGGCGACCGTGCGGTCCATCAACCGCCTGGTGACGCCCGGGGACAGGATCGGGTCGCCTGCCGAGACCCGGGTGATCGCTTCCACGATCTGCGGTGGCGAGGTGTCCTTGAGCAGGAATCCGGCGGCACCCGCGCGGAGCGCGTGCAGGACGTTCTCGTCGGTGTCGAACGTGGTCAGCACGATCACCTCGGGCGGCCGGGCGCGGGCGCGCAGCCGGCGGGTCGCGGTGATGCCGTCCACGCGGGGCATGCGCAGATCCATCAGGACGACGTCGGGGGCGTGGGCGTCGGTCGCGGCGATGGCCTCCTGGCCGTCGCCCGCCTCGGCCACGACGGAGATGCCGGCCGCGCCGTCGAGCATCATGGACAGGCCTGCGCGGACCAGGGCGTCGTCGTCTACCAGGAGCACGCGGATCACGCGGGCCATGGTAGCCGGGCCTGAAGCCGGAACTCACCCCCGGTGCTCTGGTGGTCCAGCTGCCCGCCGGCCAGGCGTACCCGCTCGGTGAGCCCGACCAGGCCGAGGCCGCTGCCCGGCACGACGAGGGCCGCGTCCGCCGGGGGCAGCGCATTGCGCATCTCGATCAGCAGGGGCGTGCCGGGGGTGCCGCGCAGCAGCACCTCGATCGGCTGGCCCGGGGCGTGTTTGCGGGCGTTGGTCAGCCCTTCCTGCACGACGCGGTACGCGGTCTGCGACGCGGCCGCCGGCAGGGCGTCGACGTCGGTGACCTCCTCGTGGAGCCGTACCGCCTGGTCGGCCTGCCGTGCGTCGGTGATCAGGCCGGGCAGGTCGGCCAGGTCTGGCCTGGGCTGCAGCTCGTCCGTCTGGTCGTCCTGCTCGCGGAGCAGGTTGATCACCTGGCGCAGCTCCTCCAGCGCCTGGTGCACGCCGACGCGGATCACGCCGGCTGCCCGGGCGCGCTGTTCAGGGGAGGAGTCGGGGCGGAATTCCAGGGCCCCCGCGTGGGTGGCCACCAGGGAGAGGCGGTGGGCCAGCACGTCGTGCATGTCTCTGGCGAGCCGGCGGCGTTCGGCCATGCGCGCCTCGGCGATCCGCCGGCCCTGCTCGGCCTCGGCGCGGTGGGCGCGTTCGCGCAGGGACTCCAGCAGGGCGCGGCGGGAGCGGGCGAACGCGCCCCAGCCGAGCAGCGCGCCGTAAGCGACGCAGATCAGCAGCAGCCACCAGCCGAAGGAGATGCCCGAGTTCGGCCGCCACAGGCCCTGGACCACGTGGGCCGCGATGCCCGCCCCCGTCACAGCCGCCGCGATCGGGAAGCGCCTGCGCTGGGCCACCTGCAGCGCCCCCATCGAAGCCGCGGGCGTCGCCACCGGGGAGAGCGTGGCCAGGAGGGTGGCGGCCAGCGCCCCGGAGACCGGCCACCGCAGCTGGGCGAGCGCCGCGCCCAGGCTCACCGCCGCGAGAGCGAGGTCCAGCCCCCAGGTGGGCCGGCCCGCCAGGCTCCACAACGACACCGCGGTCAGCGCGCCCATCACGACGAGCACGCCGGCGACCGCGGCCAGGTGCGGGGGTCGAGTCTCGTTCACCGGCCCAGGCTAATCTCCGGTACGCCGGAGCCATCACCTACCAAAGTCGGACCCGCGCCCCACCGGTGGAGGAGAGGGTACGACCGCGCGCCCGATGGGGCGACGCCCGCCCCACGGCAGGTGTCTCAGCCGCAGGCCTTGCCCGTGGTGCCGCTGCCCTTGTTGACGCGGCCGATCCCGTTGGTCACGCTGCCCGACGCCTTGGCGCAGACGCCGCTCGGGGCGTAGACCATGTTGCCCCAGTGGTGCCCGCCGTTGCCCGCGCGGTAGGTGAAGGACCTGCTCCTGGAGCTGGTGAAGACCGTGATCTGGCCGGTCGCGTGCTTGGACACCCTCGCCTCGCCCCAGTTGGTGCCGCACTTGCGGGAGTAGTAGAGCCGGATCGTGCCCAGGCTGTCACCGATCTCGTTCTTCAGCGAGGCCTTCTTGCCGGTGTACACCTTGGAGGCGGCGCACCCGCTCCGGTAGGGGTCCTTCCCGTCGTACGGGTGGGCGCTGGCTGGCCCCGCGGTCAGCAGGAGCGTCGAGATCGCCGTGACGGACACCGCGGCCGCTGCTACATGGATCTTCATGTCGGATCGACTCCTTTATGGTGAGGCGGGCGTGGGGTCGCCCGAGGTTGCTGGGGTGCGGGGACGCCGGGGACGCCGGCGCCCGGCGATCAGCAGTCCCTGCTGATGTTGGTGAGGTCCTCGGCCAGGCCCTTGCCGAACTTCTTCTTGCCCTTGGTTCCGCCGTTCGTGGCGAGGCACTCCGTCCTCGTCCCCGCGGGGCCCTTGAAGTGCAGCTTGGCGTACACCCGGTGGGAGCAGTGGTTGTTGAAGTAGACCGTCGTGGAGGAGTTGCCGTTCGTCCAGGAGTAGTTGGTCTTCTTCCCGCTGGGCTTGATGCAGGCGGTGCTGTCCCGTTCGGCTGCCTGGGCCGCGGCCGTCATGGTGGTGACCGTCCCCGCCGTGGCGGGCGCGGACAGCAGCGCCAGTGCGGCGCCGCAGCCCGCCAGGGCCAGGGCCGGTTTCTTTCCACTCACCTTCTCATCCTTTCTTTCCACGAAAAAAGAAACGCGCCAGTGCGGCGCAGCACAGAAGTAAGCACCGGACCGGAGCGAAGGGGGGAACGGTTCCGACTATGCCGGGCCCTCTCGGGCGGCGGCAACCGCCATTCATCTGAGAATTGTCCAAACATTGTCCAGCCAACCGGCTTGGACAATGGAACCGCAGCTCGGCGGCCTGATGAGGGATTATCGGGAAAACAATGAGCACCTGCTCATGATGGCCGAGAACGCGTTACTCGGGTGTATTCCCGTTGGCGCCGCGCGCGTCGATACGGGCGACCGGCAGCGCGCGGCGCCGGCGCCTCACCAGGTGACCGGGAGCTCGTGGGCGCCGTAGATGATGGACTCGGTCTTGAGGGACAGCTCCTCGACCGGCAGGGCGAGCCGCAGCGTGGGGATGCGGCGGAACAACGTGTCGAAGACGATCTGCAGCTCCATCCTGGCGAGGTTCTGGCCCAGGCACTGGTGCGGGCCGAAGCCGAAGGCGAGATGGTGGCGGGCCTCGCGTCCGACGTCCAGGACGGCCGGATCCTCGAACACGGCGGGATCCCAGTCGGCCGACAGGCTCGAGACGACGACGCCCTCACCGGCCTGGATGTCCGCCCCGCCGATCCGCACGTCCTCGGCGGCCACCCGCGAGGTGACCGTGTCGGCGATGGTGAAGTAGCGCAGCAGCTCCTCCACGGCCATGGGTGTCCGGGCCGGATCGGTTCTGATCAGGTCCAGCTGTACCGGGTGGGCGAGCAGCCCGATCACGCCGAGCGAGATCATGTTCGCCGTCGTCTCGTGCCCGGCGGTCAGCAGCAGGAAGGCCATGCTGGTCAGGGCCGCGTGGTCGACGGCGCCGTCCTGGCGTTGCCGGGCGATCTGCCGGCTGAGCAGGTCGTCGCCGGGCTCGGACTCCTTGCGGGTGACCAGTTCGCCGAGGTAGGCGCGCAGTTCGAGGAAGGCCCGCTGCCGCTCCTCCGGCGACGAGGTCCGGCGCACCCCCACGGCGGTGCGGCTCTGGAAGTAGTCGTGGTCGGCGTAGGGCGCGCCGAGCAGTTCGCAGATCACCAGGGACGGCACCGGCAGCGAGAGCGCCTGCACCAGGTCGACCGGGCGCTGCTCGGTGGCGAGCATGTCGTCGATGAAGCGGTCGACGATGTCCTGGATCCGCGGGCGCAGCGCGGCCAGCCGCCTCACGGTGAACTCGCTGATCAACGGGCGCCGGGCCGCGGCGTGTTCCGCGCCGTCCATGCCGACCATCAGCGGCGGCTGGCTGCGGAGCCGGCGCAGGGTCGCCGCGTCGACGTTGAGGATCGGGAAGCCGTCCTTGCGCCGGTCCGAGGAGAAGCGGCGGTCGGCGAGAACGGCTCGGCCTTCCGCGTGCCCGGACACCCACCACGCCTCGGCGCCGTTCACCAGCCGGACCTTGCTGATCGGCGCCTGCTCGCGCAGCCCTTCGTAGGCGGCGGGCGGCGCGAACGGGCAGCCCCGTTCGACCGGCAGCTCCACGCCGGCGAGATCGCCCGTTGCGTCCTTCGTCATCGATGACCTCTCAGGAGTTGGATCGGGTTGAGTCCGGCGGGCAGGCCGAGCCTGCTCGCCGGTGTCAAGTGCGGGCGGTGTTCATCGCCGGGTGAGCAGGGTCTCGGACTGGACGCGGGTCAGCTTCTCGGGGTTGCGGACGTAGTAGAGGCCGGTGATGCGGGCCCTG
The DNA here is from genome assembly GCF_039880665.1 of Nonomuraea sp. B5E05. Taxonomy (NCBI): domain Bacteria; kingdom Bacillati; phylum Actinomycetota; class Actinomycetes; order Streptosporangiales; family Streptosporangiaceae; genus Nonomuraea; species Nonomuraea sp. B5E05. The sequence goes on along the minus strand of NZ_JBDPMJ010000017.1, from coordinate 148,939 downwards.
TCCTCGACGCCGTCCTCGACGCTGATCGCCAGCACGCCGTCGAGCTCGCCGTCCAGGCTCAGGACGAGCGCCGGGTTGCCGTTGACCACGGTGGGAGCGGCGGTGATCGTGCCGTCGTACCTGCCGATGCCGCCGACGATCAGGCGGCTCACCTTCCAGGCGCCGATGACCCGCTGCGACGCGGCCTGCTTGACCCCGCCGCCGTCGGCTACCAGGACGACCTCAGGGGCGAGCACGTCGAGCAGGCCCTGCAGGTCCCCGGTCTCGACCGCACGCTGGAACGACTCCAGAGCCGCCCGGGTCCTGCTCGGAGGGACCGCCTCGCGCGGGCGCCGGGCGCTGACGTGCCGGCGGGCGCGGTGGGCGATCTGGCGAACGGCCGCGGGGCTCTTGCCGACCGCGGCCGCGATCTCGTCGTAGCCGACGTCGAAGGCCTCGCGCAGGACGAAGACGGCGCGCTCGGTCGGTGAGAGCGTGTCGAGGACGAGCATGAGCGCCATCGACACGCTCTCGGCGAGCTCGGCGTCGTCGGCCACGTCCGGCGCGGTGAGCAGCGGTTCGGGCAGCCAGGGACCGACGTAGGCCTCCTTGCGGCGCGTCATCGTGCGCAGCCGGTTGAGCGACTGCCGGGTCGTGATCCGCACCAGGTAGGCGCGCTGGTCGCGCACCTGGCCGAGGTCGGCCTTCACCCAGCGCAGCCAGGTCTCCTGGAGGACGTCTTCGGCGTCGGCCGCCGACCCGAGCATCTCGTAGGCGACGGTGAAGAGCAGATTGCGATGGGCGACGAAGGCTTCGGTCGCCGGATCGGTGGTGTGGTCGCTCATGCCTCGGCTCCTCTCCGTCGCGGCAGGCGTTCGCGTCTGTTCACCACGGTAAGGTCCTTTCGCTGGTAGCCGTCCGGCCGCCCCGGCGGCCGGGAACGGGACCGGTCAGCGGGTGACCGTCGCATCGCCGCGCCTGGCCTGGAGCACCTGCCCGCGCTTGGTGTCCTTGGCCCAGGCCGGGAAGTTCAGCGAACCGGGCCTGCGTGCCTGGTGCGTCAGCTGCCAGAGGATGCCCTTACAGATGGACTCCTTGATCATCGCGCCGGGGCGGCCACCGATGTGGAGGCCCATCGCGACGTCGTTCTTGTGGGCGAGCTGCATGATGCCGGCCCGTCGTCCCAGGCTGATGCACTGCGCGACGAGCGCCATGGCCAGGGGCGCGGGACGCTCGCCCGCGATCCGGCTGAGCACCGTGTCGGCGGCGTGCGGGCCCAGCTGGACGGCGGCCTGGCAGCTCATCCGGAACGGCAGGTCCGACGGCGCCGCCGCGTCACCGGCCGCGACGATGCGCACGTCGTCCACGCTGGTCAACGTCTCGTCCGTACGCAGCCGGCCCAGGGCGTCGGTGCTCAGCCCGCTGCGTACGGCCAGGTCGGGCACGCCGAAGCCGGCCGTCCAGATGGTCACGTCGCTCGGCAGTTCGCGGCCGTCGCCGAGCCGCACGGCGTCACCGGTCACGGCCGTCACCGTCGTGCCGGGGCCGTTGAGCACGGTGACGCGAAGTTTGGCCAGGTGCCTGGCGACGGAGCGCCGCCCCCGCGGGTGCAGGTAGGGGCCGAGTACTCCGCCGCACACCAGGGTCACGGCGCGGCCGGCCTCCGCCAGCTCGGCGGCGGTCTCGATGCCGGTCGGACCGGCCCCCACCACGGTGATCGCGGCCGTGGCGGGCGCGGCGCCGAGGTTCTCCCGCAACCGCCGCGCCTGCTCAAGAGTGGCGATCGGGTAGGCGAACTCGGCCGCTCCCGGCACACGCGGGTCGGCGCCGCCGCTGCCCACCGCGTAGATCAGGTAGTCGTAACCGGCCGTGTCGCCGCTCGCCAGCACCACGCGGCGCCCGGCCGCGTCGATCCGGGTCACGGTGTCGACCACCAGCCCGACCTTCTCCGCCAGGACGTCCCGGTAGTCGGCGACCGCGCTGTGGGACCCGCCCACCAGCTGGTGCAGGCGGATTCGCTCGACGAAGCTCGGACGCGGGTTGATCAGGTTCACCGTCACGTCGTCGCGCTGCGTGAGGCGATTGGCGGCCAGGACGCCGGCGTATCCGCCGCCGATCACAACGACCCGGGCGTTCTCGGTCATGGTGCTCCTTCATCCCGAACAGCGGTTCGGGCATAGGACACCGCCCGCTCCCCCGTTGTGACCTGGTGTGAGGCAGATCACCCCGGGAGCTTGGTCACGCCGCGGCATCCCGGCGGGTGCTCGTCATGAGGTCGTCAGCAACACGATCGTGGTCGCGCTGGTGAGCAGTGCCAGCACTACGGGGGCCGCCGCGTGGGACCGGTGCTGCCGCCGGGAGAAGTCCCTGGCGCGCAGGTGGTAGCCGACGGCCCCCAGCAGGAGCAGGGTGAGGCCGCCCGCCGAGGCGACGGCGAGCGGCCGGGCCCATACGCCTGCCACGAGCCCGAGGGATGCGGCGATCTCGAGAAGCCCGATGGACCGGGTCATTGCCGGACCCACGCCGATACGCAGCATGTTGGCGCTGACCTGGGGCCGCAGCAGGGCCTTCTGGGTGCCGGCGAGGAGGAAGACGAGCGCGACCAGCGCGCTCAGGACGATCGCCGTGACGGACATGGGGATGCCTCTCTCATAGAAAACGAACGTTCTTTCACTATGCTGAAGGCGATCAGGTTGTCAAGGACGAATGTTCGTTCTACCTTGAGGTCCCATGGCCCGCATGCCCAAAGAACATCTGGAGGCCCGGCGCCGCCAGATCCTCGACGCCGCCCGGCGCTGCTTCATCCGCAACGGCTTTCACGCCACGTCCATGCAGGACATCCTGGCCGAGGCCGAGCTGTCGGCCGGCGCCGTCTATCGCTACTTCAAGAGCAAGGACGACATCATCGCGGCGACCGCCTCCGAGGCCCTCGCCGAGCTGGCCGCGGCGTTCGAGGCGGACGAGTCGGCCGCGCCGCCCGGCCTGGACGACATCGTCGACGTCGTGCTGCAGGTGGACCGTCCGCCACTGTCCGGCTCGCGGGAGTCCGCGCAGTTCCTGGTCCAGGTGTGGGCCGAGGCGCTGCGCTCACCGCTGCTGCGCACGAAGCTCCAGACCGTCATGGAGGAGGCCCGGCGGGTGGTCGGCGGGCTGGTGGCGCGCCATCAGCGGCATGGGCTGCTCTCCGGCGACGTCCCGGCCGAGCAGGTGGCGGACGTCCTGATGGCGCTGGTGGACGGTTTCCTGGTGTCGCGGGCGGTGTACGGCCACGACGGCCGTACGGACTCGGCGGCTTTCCGTAACGGCCTGCGCGCCCTGATGTCGGCGTCGGGCCGGGCCCACGGATAGCGAACGAACATTCGCTCTTGACCATCCGAGTTCCCCTGTGCTGTTCTAAAAGAACGATCATTCGTTTTTTATGGAGGAGCAGTGACCGTCGGAGAAGACGTCCTCATCGTCGGCGCGGGGCCGACCGGCCTGGTGCTGGCGATCGAGCTGGCCCGCAGAGGGGTGGTGCCTCGCGTCGTCGACGCGGGGGCCGCCGACCATCGGGAGAGCCGAGCGGTGTCCATCGTGGCCCGCACTCTTGAAGTCCTCGACGACCTCGGGCTGGCCGAAGACGCCCTCGAACGCGGCATACCGCTGCACGCGCTGAACTTCTACCAGGGCACCTCGACGCTCGCCGAGATGGACGTCACGGCCGTGGACTCGCCGTTCCCCTTCGACCTGTGCATCCCGCAGTGGCAGACGGTCAGCCTGCTGCGCGAGCGTGTGGAGCGACTCGGAGTCTCCATCGAATGGGGCACCCGCCTGCTGGACCACAGGGCGGGTGAAGACGGCGTCACCGTGGAACTCCAGCACGCCGACGGCCGCCGCGAACGCTGCGCGACCACGTGGTTGATCGGGGCTGACGGCGCACACAGCACCGTCCGCGAGACGGCCGGCATCGGCAGGCAGCGGGCCGACCTGCAGCGGGCATTCATCCTGGGTGACGTCGCCGCGGACTGGCCGCTGACGCGCGACCGCTTTCACGTCTACTTCGCCCGATCGGGCCTGGTCGCTGTCTTCCCCATGGCGGGAGGCTACTGGCGGATCCTGGCCGGCACCCCCGGAACGGCCGGCACCGCCGCGTCGGCGACACCCGGCCTCGACGACTTCAGCACCCTGGTCGCCGATCGTACGCCGCTGGACTCGCGCCTGCGCGACCTGCAGTGGAGCTCGTCGTTCGTGGCCCGCGAGAGCCTGGCCGAGCGTCTGCGCGACGGTCGTGTCCTGCTCGCCGGAGACGCCGCGCACAACCACAGCCCGGTGGGCGGGCAGGGCATGAACACCGGCATGCAGGACGCGTACAACCTGGGCTGGAAACTCGCTCTCGTCGTCACCGGCGAGGCCGCCGAGACGCTCCTGGACAGTTACGACGCCGAACGACGGCCCGTGGCCAAGGCCGTCGTCGACGCCACCTCGACCACGACCAGAATCGTCACCAGCGGCACCCTGGTCGCCCGCAGAGCCAGACGGCACGCGCTGCGCCTGCTCGGCCGGCTCAACCCCGTGCAACAGCGGCTGTCCAGCGCCTTCGGCGAGCACCTGGTCCACTACCACGACAGCCCTTTGGTCTTCCAGCGCTGGACCGAGTCCCCGGCCAAGGCATGGAACGACCTCGCCGTCGCGGGCCCGCGACCGGGGGACGTGATGCGCGACGTCCACCTCGAAGAACGCGAGGGCCCGGTGGCGCTGCGACACCTGCTGCGCGGACCCGGGCATCACCTGCTGCTGTTCGCCGCCGACACCACCGACCCCGCCGCCCTGGAGGCCTGGCGATCCGCGGCGTGCGCGGCGATGGCCGGGCACGGCGAAGCCCACCTCATCACGCGCGGCCACCTGCCACACGGCCTGACCGGCGGCGTCGCCGCGGACCCGCGCAGCCAGGCGCACAACCGCTACGGCGTGCGCCGGCCCAGCCTCTACCTCATCCGCCCGGACAAGTACGTCGGCTACCGGGGTGACAGCGCCGACCTCGCGGCCGTGCACGACTACTTCCGGGCCCTGGCCGCCCCGCACGCCGAAAAGATGGCTCGATGACGGGTGGCACCCGCGGCGCCCCGGCCGCGCGCCGCGGGTGCCCGGACGGCCGCTGAGCCTGGGGGCGGGCGTCCTGCGGTGGACGCCCGCCCCTGCCGTCACTGCTCGACGTTGGCGTTGTACTTCTGGATGGGCGTCTGCAGCGTGGCGGCGGCGTTCTGCATCGCCTGCTCGGCCGGGGTACGCGGCTCCTGCCCCGCGCCGGCGGGCACGGCCTGCTCGAGGCCGACCTCGGCCGCCTTCCTGGCCTCGGGCATGACGCCGAGGAGGCAGCCCGACGTGGCCGCCGACGGCTGCTGGGCGCGCAGTTGCGTCACCGCGACCTGGAAGTTGGGGTTGTCGTTCGCCTTGGCCTGCGGGTTGACCGGCACGTAGCCGGTCGCCTCGTGCCACTTCGCCTGCTGCTCAGGCGTGTTGGAGAACTTCACGAACTCCCAGGCGGCCCGCTTCTCCGCGTCGCTGTGCCCGGCCGCGTTGATCCACAGGGAGGCGCCGCCGATGATCGTGCCACCGCTGGAGGAGTCGGACACCTTGGGGAACGGGGCGGTCTTCAGCTCGAACTTGCCCTCCGCGGCCTCGGTGTAGCCGCCGAGGGCGGAGGTCGACTCCAGGTGCAGGGCGATCGTCCCGGTCTTGAACGCGTTCTGGGCCTGGTCGGTCGGCCGGCCGGTGTTGGTGGCGTAGCCCTCCTTCACCAGGTCGCCCAGCCACTGGGCGAACTTGGGCCCGGCGCCGGTGCCGAAGTTCACCTTGGTGGCCAGGCCGTTCCTGCCGTTGCCGTTGTCGCAGTACTCGGCGTTGTCCTGGGCGGTCAACTGCTCGACGAACCAGCCGTAGAGCGCGGCGTTGAAGCCGAACTGCTTGACCGTTCCGCCCTCCTTGACGGTGAGCTTCTTCGCCCACTCGCCGACCTCGTCGAGCGTGGCCGGCGGCTTGTCCGGGTCGAGCCCGGCCTTCTTCACGGCGTCCGCGTTCATGTAGAGCAGCGGCGCCGAGGAGTTGAACGGCATCGACCAGAGCTTGTTCTTGATCGTGTAGTAGCTGGCGATGTTGGGCTCGATGTTCGCGTTCTGGTCGAACTTGTCCTGCTCGATGAACTTGTACATCGGGACGACCTGCTGGGAGTCGTACATGAAGCGCGAGCCGATGTCGTAGATCTGGACCAGCGGGGGCGTGGCCTCCTGCTGCACGGCCTGCTTGTAGGCGACCACCATCTGGTCGTAGTCGCCCTTGAAGACGGGCTTGACGGTGATCTTGTCGTTGACCTTCTTGAAGTCCTCGACCATGGCCTTGATGGCCTGCTCGTTCTTCTCCTTCATCGAGTGCCAGAACTCGATCTCGATCGGTTCCGTGATCGCGTCCGCGCCGGGCGCCGTGGCGGCCTCGCCGCCTTCGCCCGAGCCCGCGTCGCCGCCGCAGCCCGTCAGAGCGAGGGAGAGCGCGGCCGTGACCACCAGCCCGTCGCGCGTACGCCGAAATCGGGGTCGTGCCATCTGGGAACTCCGTTTCTTGTTCACGATTACTTCACCGCGCCTGCGGTGAGGCCGCGGATGATGAAGCGCTGCCCGAAGATCACGAGTACGAGGGTGGGCAGCAGCGCGAGGGTGACCCCGGCCAGGATGAGCGTCGGGCTGGACGATTCGGCGTCGTTCAACATGGAGACGCCGATCTGCAGCGTCTTGTACCGGTCGTCGTTGCCGAGGATCAACGGCCAGAAGTACTGGTTCCAGGTGGTCATGAACACGTAGACGCCGACGGCGGCGATGGCCGGTTTCGACAGGGGAAGCAGGATCCGCCACAGGAACCGCAGGTGGCCGCATCCGTCCATCACCGCGGCGTCACGCACCTCGATCGGGAACTGCAGGAACGACTGCCGCAGCAGGAACGTGCCGAAGGCGTGGGCGAGGAAGGGCAGCGTGAGCCCGAGGTAGGTGAGCGGCCCCTTGGTCAGCCCCAGGTCCGAGATCAGCAGGTAGTTGGGCAGGATGATCGCTTCCCACGGGACCATGAGCGTCACCATGAACAGCGCGAACATCGCCGTCTTGGCCCACATCCGCAGGAACGCGAACGCGTAGGCGGCAAGGACGCTCGACAGGAGCTGGCAGAGGGTGACGATGCCGGTCTGGATCGCCGAGTTGAGGTACTGCCTGGCCAGCGGGATGGTGTCGAGCGCCGAGGAGAAGTTGCCGAGGTCGATCCCCGTCGGGACGAGCTTCGGCGGATAGCTGGCCAGGTCGCCCGGCGTCATGATGCCGCCGATGAACGCGTAGTAGAGCGGGAAGACCACCGGGACCGCGCACACGATGAGCACGAGATAGACAACGATCTTGCTCGCGACCGAGGATGGGGTGCTCATCGGTAGTGGACTCTCCTTTCCAGCACACCGAACTGGATGCCGGTACACACCAGGACGACCGCCAGGAGCACGATCGCCGCGGCGCTGGCCGTGCCGAAGTCCGACGACCCGTAGCTGAAGGCCTTCTCGTAGATCCAATAGACCAGCGTGGACGTCGCGCCGTCGGGTCCGCCCTTGGTGAGGATGTGGATCTGCCCGAAGCTCTGCAGCGCGTGGATCGTGGAGATCACGATGAGGAAGAAGAGCTGCGGGGAGAGCATGGGAACGGTGATCCGGCTGTGCAACCGCCATCCCGTCGCGCCGTCGAGCCTGGCCGCCTCCACCACCTCGGTGGGGATCGCGCCGACGCCCGCGGAGAGCACGAGGACGTTGTAGCCGAGCGTCATCCAGACCGTGGTGATCGAGATCGAGATCAGGGCCAGGTCCGGCTCGGTCAGCCAGCCGATCCGGTCGACGCCGACGTAGCTGAGGATGCCGTTGGCCATGCCCACGGCCGGGTTGTAGATGAGGGCGAAGATCACCGACGCGGTGGCCACGGAGAAGGCGAACGGCAGCGCGAACACCGTACGGAACATCCGCTGCCCGCTGATCCGCGACTCCAGCAGCAGGACGACCACGAGTGCGCCGACGATCGCCGGGACGACGGTGAAGAGGGCGAACAACGCCGTGGTCCCCAGCGCCTTGAAGAAGGCCGGGTCGCTGAACATGCCCGCGAAGTTGTCAAGCCCGACGAACTTGTTGGCCCGCCCGATGATGTCCGTCCCCATCGTGGACAGGTAGAACGTCCTGCCCAGCGGATAGAAGACGAAGATGGCAAAAATGATCAGCGAGGGCGCCAGGTAGAGCAACGACAACCGGCGCTCGCCCGTCGGTCCCCGTTGCCTGATGGTGCGAGCTTCCATCGTCGCGCAGTCTCACTTTCCGTCAACCTGGGTGGTTACCTTCGTGCTCGCTGGATTCTTCCTACTGAGGCCCTGTTTCGGTAGTCCTGGGCACCGAAGCGCATGATGAACGTTCGCGGAACGTTATCCGCGGCGGCAGCCACCACCGTCAGGCGATACGGGTACGCTGGCGCGCGCGAGGCCGGGCCGTCAGGTGGGGGTCTCGCGCAGGCGCTCCACGCGAATGCCGCGCAGCAGCAGCTCCGACACGACCACCGCGGCCAGCAGGCTGGTCAGGAGGGCGGCGCCGGCGACGAGGGCGACGGGCACCGCCGCCACCTCGTGCGGCAGCGGCGGCGTGACGGGCGGCGAGGTGAACTGCGGGATCCTGCCGAGCGCCACCCGCGCCGCCACCAGTCCCGCCACCAGCCCGGCCAGGGTGCCCGCCGCGATCGTGATCACCTGCTCCAGCAGGAGCGCCACCCGCAGCGCCGCCACCTTGGCACCGGACGCCTCCAGCGCGGCCAGCTCGTACCCACGCCTCCTGGCCGAGGTGTAGAGCGCGAGCACGGTGCGCCCGAGCGCCAGCGCCGCCGCCGCCAGCGCGGACGCCAGCAGCAGCAACAGCGCAAGCCCCGGCCCCTGCCCCGCGAACGACGCGGTCAGGTCGGCCACGTGCCGCCGCGACACCACCGACAACCCCTGCCGCTCCAGTTCCCGCTCCAGCGCCGCCGTGTCGGCCAGGCCGGTCCACACCTGGTACACGGCCTTCTCGTGCACGCCGTACGCCATCCGGTCGGCCTGCTCCAGGTTCATCAGGACGCCCGCGTCGGTCAGGCCGGGCGCGGCGGCGGACGCGACGACGGTGCGCACCGGGCCGGCGTAGGCGTTGTCGAGCCCCGGCACCACCCGGGTGCCGATGTCCCCGACCGCGACCGCCGGCGGCCGCTGGTCGTACGTGGCGGGGCGCAGCGTCTGGTTGCCGACCATGGTGATCGCGAACGTGCCGTCGCGCCGGCCCGGATCGGCATCCCAGCGCGGCATGGCCAGGGAGCGCCAGCGGCCCTGCTCGCGTACCGCCATCCCGGTGACGGTCACCCGTACGAACGCGGGGTCCTCGAACTGCGCGGGCGGGAGCGGCTGCCCGCGGAAGGCGCGCAGCTCGCACCGGGCCTGCCGGCAGGCCGGCGGCAGGTTCCATTCGTGCACGCCGGAGCGTCCGGCGAGGTCGCCGAGCGGGAGCTGGGCGGGCCGCAGCTGGCCGGGCACCCGGAACGTGACGAACAGCTTCATCGTCCAGCCCTTGGGCGGCCGGTCGTGCGCCACCTCGGCGCGGAACCTGTCGCCGCGCACCCACACCCGCGGCTCGTCCGGGGTCGGCAGCTTGGCGGCGGCCTGGGCCAGGGACGCGCCGTCCGCCAGGTCGGGCCGCCAGGCCGCGCCCACGGCGGCCAGCCGCCGGGGGTCCGTGGCGATCAGCTGCGGCGGACCCGGCACCTTGATCACCGGCGCGGCGGTCTCGCCGCCGGGGTCGGCGGCGGCCACGGCCTCGATCAGCTTGCTCGGCTCGACCGGCCGGACCGTGATCGCGGTGGCCGCGCCGTTGTGGAAGCGCGCCGTCTCCGCGTAGTCGCCCGACGTGGCGCTCCACGCCGACACCGCGAACGTGGCCAGCCCGAACGCCGCTCCCAGCACGATCACGCTGCCCGCGGCCACCGGCCCCCTGGCCACCTGCCGCAGCGCCAGGAACGGCCCTAGCCCGCCGCGCCGCCTGGTGACCCCGAACAGCCGCCTGGTCAGCACCGGCAGCGCCCGGGCGGCCAGCAGCGCCACGCCCAGCGCGACCAGCCCGGGCACCGCCAGCGCGCCCGAGCTGCGTCCCGACACGTCCGTGATCAGGCCGGTGGCCAGCAGCTCGACCAGGCCCACCGCGGTGACCGCGAGGACCACGGCGTCCAGCACCCAGCCGCGGGCCGTACGGCGGGGCGTGCGCCGCCACTCCTCGGTGACCGGCCGCGTCGCCGTACGCCAGGCGGCCATCGCCGCAGCGAGCACGCCGCCCAGCATCGCCGCGACGCCGGCCAGCGCCGCTTCCGGAGGGAAGGTCACCGGGATGCCCGCGGGCAGCAGCGCGCCGATCATCACGCCCGCCGCGGCGTGCCCGGGCAGCAGCCCGAGCGGCACGGCGGCGGCGAGCAGCAGCAGCGGCTCGGCCAGCGCGAACAACCACACCCGCGCCCGCCCGTGCCCGCGCAGCCGGGCCAGCGCGATCTCCGCGCCGCGCGCCCTGACCAGGTCGCCCACGGTCTGGAAGAGCAACATCCAGCCGAGCGCCACCACCTGCGCGATCACCAGGAGCGTCGGCACGCCCAGCGCGCCGGCGCCCGCGGTCACGGCCCTGACCGTGTCGGCCACCCGGGAGAACACGATGTCGCCCGAGTTGCGGCCCGTGGACTCGGCGGTGGCCTGCATCGCGGCGAGTTTCGCGAGGTCGGTCCCCTCCAGCCGGTCCGCGACGATGGAGACGATGGCGTAGTCGGTCCAGCCGCCCTCCTCCCCCTGCCCGCCGGAGACGGCGTACGTCTCCAGCCGGGTCTCCGGCACGGTGAACAGCGCGTCGGCCTTGTCCTGGCTCGGTTCCCCCGTAGGGGAGAACAACGTCCTGCCGAACCAGAACGGGTCGCCGGCCGGCCCCGGCCGGTAGATCCCGACCACGGTGAGCGACGCCGGTTTCCGCCCGGTGGGGGTGTACTCGACGTCCACCACGGCCGACAGCCTGATCTTCTCCCCCACCTTGAACCCCGACGCCTGGCTGGCCATCACCTCCTTGGCCGCGTCCGGGCAGCTGCCCTCGACCAGCGGCAGGTGCCGGCACTGCCCGTCCTGCCAGACCAGCGAGAACGCGCGCCGGTCACCCGGCCGGCCGCTGCTCGCCTCCATCCCGAGCACCGGCGGGCCGGTGAAGTCCGCGCCCGCGGTGAACGCCGCCACCTTGGCCTCGATGCCGCCCTGGGTGGTCGTGTACCGCCAGCCGCGCCCCTCCGGCGGCGCCGCTTTCACCGCGTCCCTGGCGATCGTCGTGCGGGCGGCCGCCGAGTAGATCGGCCCCACCGCCGCCGACGCGATCGGCACGATCGCGATCAGCAGGACGACCAGCGAGAGCGTACGGCGTTCCCAGAGGCCGCGCAGGATCACGGCTCCGCCCTCCTGAGCGCGATGCCGTCGTCGAGCTCCTCGATCCGCGCCATGGAACCGGGCGGCAGCAGGTGATGGTACTCGGGCGGCACCTGGACGGCGCCCTCCCGGCCGACGACCACGAAGTCCTCGCCGCGCCTGCCCTCCGCGCCGACCCGGCCGTCCCTGATCGTCACCGTACGGCTCAGCGCCTCGCTCACCGCGGTGTCGTGCGTGACCACGACCGCGGTAGTGCCGCCGGCCGTGGCGACGTCCTTGATGAGCTCGATCACCCGCGTGCCCGACTCCTCGTCGAGCTGGCTGGTGGGCTCGTCGGCCAGCAGCAGCCTGGGCGCGTTGGCCGGCGCCACGGCCAGGGCGAGACGCTGCTGCTCGCCGCCGGACATCCGACCGGCCGGCCGGTCGCCCGCGTCCGCCAGGCCCACCCGGGCCAGCAACTCGCGGGCACGCCGGCGGGCGGAGCGACGGGCACGTCCGGCGGCGCGCTGGGCGAAGGCGATGTTCTGGGCGGCGGAGAGGTAGCCGATGAGGTTGCGTGCCGGGTTCTGCAACATCATGCCGCTGTGCGCCGCCCGCAGCCGGTCGAGCCTGCGCTGGTCGAGCCGCCCCACGTCGGTGCCGTCCAGCCACAGGCGGCCCGCGCTCGGGCGCAGCAGCCCGGCCAGCAGCCACAGCAGTGTCGACTTGCCCGCGCCCGAGGGGCCGAGCAGGGCGACCGTCTCGCCCGCCTCGATCGTCAGGTCCACGTCGCGCAACGCGACGACCTCGGCGTCCTGCGCCTTGTAGATCTGCACGATCCCGTCACACCTGATGACGCTCATGTGCGGCTCTCCCGGGTGCCGCGGTCGCGGCGCATGGACGGGCAGGGCTCATGGGTGCCCGCCGCGCTCACAGGGTGCTCCTGGACTGCCGGCGGTGGGCCCGGGCGCGCAGCTCGATCACCCGGTCGCAGCGCTCGGCCACCTCGGGGTCGTGCGTGGCGATCACCAGCGTGGTGCCGCCGTCCGTCGCCGCGAGCAGCTCGTCCAGCACGAGTGCGCGGTGCGTCTCGTCCTGCTCGGCCGTCGGCTCGTCGGCCAGCAGCACCTGGGGCCGCAACGCCAGCGCCCTGGCCACCGCGACGCGCTGCTGCTGACCGCCGGACAGCTCCTCGACCAGGTGGTCGGCGAACTTCGACACCCGCAGCCGTTCCAGCGCCTGCGACGCCAGGCGTAGCGCCTCGCGCGGCGTCCGCCCCGACGCCCTGAGCGCCACCTCGACGTTCTCGGCCGCGGTGAGCAGGCTGAGCAGCCCGTACGACTGGAACACCAGCGCCAGCCCGGCCCTCAGCTCCGGCTGCTCGTCGAGGGGCACGCCGCCCACCAGGACCCGGCCCGCGGCGGGCGGGAGCAGCCCGGCCAGCGTGGTCAGCAACGTGGTCTTGCCGGACCCCGACGGGCCCATCAGCGCCACGCGCTCGGCTCGGTCCAGTTCGAGGGTGAGGTCTTCGACGATCGTGCGCCCGCCCGCCTGGCAGGTGAGTGCGCGGCAGGCGAGTGTCGGTCCAGGCACCACCCGCGGATCATCCTCCCGGAGGTGATCCACGTCAACGGCGGGGAGGACGCGACCGGATTGCGAGTCGGCCACGCCGCCCCGCCTCCACCTGCCGGCCGTACGGCTCAGGTGGATCGGCCGGTGAGCCGGAAAGCTCTTCGAGCCCGCTCAGCGCCGCCAGACGACGGGCTTGTCGCGGTAGTCGTCATCGTCGAACTTGGCGCCGGCGATCGCGATGCCGGTCCTGGCGCCGCCCAGTCTGCAGGACGTGAAGGTCGCTCCGGCCGTGGAGAAGTCCCTGGGCGCGCTCTCGCGCTCGCAGCCGGGCATGCTGCCGGTGACGATCGCGCCGGTGCCGCTGCCGTCCGCGGTCACCAGCGACAGGCTGGGGCCCGACGAGTAGGAGTGGTCGGTGCCGTCCACGTTCTCGACGGTGAAGCGGATGTAGTAGGGGGTGATGCCCTTGGCCCGCTGGCCGCGTTCGCGTACGAGGTCGGCCGGGTCGCCCTTCTCCACAGCGGTCACGGTGACGCCGATCGTGCCCTTCCTGAACGGGACCACCGCGCGCTCGCCGAGCTTGAGCCGCGTGCCCGCCGCAGTGGTCTCCGCGTTCGTCCGCCCGGTCTCCTGCTCCGTGCTCTTCTGCTCCGTGCTCTCCTGCTCCGTGCTCTCCTGCTCCGTGCTCTCCTGGGGGGCCGGCTCGCTCTCCTCCGTCTCGGCAGGTGCCGCCGACTCGCGCGCCGGAGCCTGCGCCTGTGCCCGGTTCTCGGCCGAAGGCTGGAGCGCGCCGCAGCCGGAGACCGTGAGGGCGGCGGCCATGGTCAGAACGCCTGCCAGCGCCCGTCGCAGGACCGCGGGGTCATGGGTGATGAACATGGCAAACGATCTTCACTCATCCGTACGGCGGACGTCGATGGCACAGGCTCCACGATTGTTTAACCCAGCGTCTTCCGCGCAGGTCCGCACCGCCGGCCTCGCGACGACCCGCAACGCCGGCGGCAGGCGGCCGTGGGTGAGCCGCGTAGATGAGCCGCGTAGATGAGCCGCGCGGCGCCGGGGCGATGGCCGGGCGCCGGCGGCACCGTTGTCAGGCGGGCAGCAGGCGCATCAGGAGGTCGCGCGGCGCTCCCGTCAGGCGGCCGGCGACGGCCAGGCGGGTCATCCAGCGCGACGCGGTGACGATGCGCTGGGCGGCCGGGCGCCTGCGGGCGTCGTAGGCACGCAGAGCCCCCGGCACGTCGCCCGCAGAGGCGTGCAGGCGGTCGGCGAGTTCGATCGCGTCGAGCAGCGCCTGGCAGGCCCCCTGTCCCAGGGCCGGCGCCATCGCGTGGGCCGCGTCGCCGATCAGCGCCACGTTTCCCTTCACGTACGAGGCCGGCGGCGGCGCCAGTTCGTGGACCTCGTGCCGCAGCACGGCCCCGTCGTCGGCCTCCGCCAGCACCCAGGGAATGGGATCGTGCCAGTCCGCGAAGCGGGCACGCAGGTCGTCGAGGCTCTCGTTGTTCCCTCCAGGGGTCCGTACGGCCGCGTACCAGTTGGTCACCCCCGGGGCCTGCGGCGTCATCCCGAACATCTGCCCGTGGCCCCAGGTCTCGCCGTAGTGCCGGGGCTCGTACCCCTTGATCACGCCGCGCCACGCGACGATGCCCGCGTAGCGCGGCTGGGTCGCATCGCCGAAGAACGTCCGGCGTACGGCGCTGCGCACCCCGTCGGCGCCGATCACCAGGTCGTGGCAGACACGCAGGGCGGAGGGGTCGGTGATCTCCACGCCGGTGCTGATCGTCGCGGGGTCCACCTGCCGCAGCAACATCTCGATCAGCGAGGCTCGTGACAACATGCGGACCGGTGTCCCCGTGCGCCGTTCGATGCGTTCCAGGGGCAGGTCGGCCAGGCGCCTGCCGTCAGGTCTGCGGACCTGGGCCTGCCTGTAGGGGACGGTGCGCTCGTGCAGGTCCTCTCCCAGCCCCAGGCTCGCCAGCCCGGCCTGGGCGCCCGGCTGGATGCCGAGCGCGGTCCCTTCGGCGACGACTTCGGGCCACCGCTCGTAGACGGAGACCTTCCAGCCGATCGCGCGCAGGGCGATCGCGGTCGTCAGCCCGCCGACGCCGGCGCCGACGATGACAGCTCGTTTCATTCGATCACAGTCCTATGGTCGGCCACCCGGCTCACGCGCCGGTGCTCCTGCTCTGCTCTTCCACGGCCGCGGTGACCCCGTTGGCCGCCGGCGGGATCCTTCTCTCCAGGGCGAGCGCCATGGCACAGAGCGCCAGGCACCCCACGACCATCAGGCCGACGTACGCGGCGGCCAGGTCGAGGCCCAGCAGCAGGCCGGCGAGCGCCGGCGCGGCCATCGCCCCGCCGTTGAACGCCGCCGCGTTGAGCGCGTTGTACCGCCCGCGGGCGTCGTCGGTGGCCAGGTCGTTGGTGACCGCCGGAACCGTGGGCTGCAGCAGGGTCTCGCCGAAGGCGAACACCGCCATGAAGGCCAGCAGCCCGGCGATCGCGACCGCCGGGCCGAGCCCGGACCCCGCCGCGCCGAGCAGCAGCCACGCCCCGGCCCACGAACCCGCCATCACGATCATCACCCTGGTGCGACGGCGGCCGCTGATCCGCGCGAGCACCGGCAGTTGCAGGACGACGATCATCGCGGTGTTGACCGCGTACGCGACGCCGATGGCACTGGTGGAGACGCCGGCGACCTCCCGCGCGAAGCTGGGGACGCCGGCCTGGAACTGGCCGTACCCCACGAGGACCCCGGTGAAGGTGAGCGCGGCGAGCCAGCGCACCGGCGGCCGCCCGAGGATGGCACGGTAGCCGGGCGCCGCCGTACGCGGTCCCGGGTCGCGCCCGGCGGGCCCGCGCACGTTACTGAGCGGTCCCAGCAGCACCACGATCGGCGCCAGGGCGGCGGCGGCCTCGGCGAGGTAGATCGTGGTGAACGTGGCCGGGACGTCCACGTCGACGAACAGCCCGCCGACGACGCCTCCCACGCCGATGCCGGCGTTCATGAGCGCGAAGTGCACGCCGAAGAACCGTTGCCGCACGTCCCCGTCGACGACCGCCGCGATCAGCGTGTTGAAGGCGGGAAGCGCCACACCGAAGTTGAGCCCGATCAGGACGAGCGCGACGGCCGCCGTCCAGGGCCCGGTGGCGAACGCGAGCAGCGTGCTGCCGGCCATCATGGCGCTCTGCCCGCCGATCAGGACGGCGCGGGTGCCGTACCGGTCCACCAGCGAGCCGCTCGGGGCGGTGACGACGAATCCGGCGATCGCGACCAGCGACATCAGCGCGCCGGCGACGCCGAGGTCGAACCCGCGGACCTCACGCAGGTAGATGATCGTGAAGGGGAGCGTGAGGCCGCGCCCGAGCGTCTGCACGGCGATGATCGCGAGCAGCCACCGCCCCTCGATCGGCAGCCCCCGCCAGAACGTGCGCAGCCAGGCCACGCGGCATCACCTTTCCAGCTCCGCTTCCCGTCAGCTCGCGCGGGCGGCGAACTCGGCGAGGCCGGCCGCTCCCGAGGCGGCGCGGACGGCGATCTCCTCCCCGTCCTCGGTGCGCAGGCCCACCCCGTGCAGGCCGGGACCGCCGGAGACGAACCGCAGCGGCAGCGCGTCGAAGGTCTCCTTGCCGAGGTGCTCCTCCACCTCGGCGGGGTCGTTGCCGATCTCGAGCCAGGCGACCGCGACCAGGGCACGCTCGTGCGTCATCGGCGCAGTGCGCGCCGGGTGCCGACTCATGTCCTCGTGGTAGTACCAGTTCGGCAGCCCGCGCGCCCAGGTCATCCCGGCGTCGCCGGGCGCCATGACCGTCGTCGCGGACGATCCGTCGGGGTGCTGGGCGCCCTGGGAGGTCACCACCTCCCCGCCGAGGCGGCGTGCCACCTCCTCGAGGTCGGCGTAGCTGCGCGCCCGCAGGTTCCACGTCATCCAGTGGTCGGCCTGCCGGGTGGTCTGCTCGAACCAGGTGCGGAACGCGCCGACCCCCGGGGGCAACTCGGCGTAGTGGTCGATGACCGACTCGACGTTGATGAAGGCGTCGCCGGGCAGCGGGATGACCCGGTGAGCGGTGGGCATGACCTGCAGCCATCCTCCCTCGTGGCTGCGCAGCCCGGTTTCGCGGCGCAGCCGTTCCGCGCTCTCGTAAAGGTGACGTACGCCGAGGGTGACGTGGTCGAGATCGTACACAGGCACGCGGGGCCTCCAGGTGATCCGATGACACTAAAAGCAAATCAGATTTGAAAGCAAACCTAATCTGGGCACGGCTGACTGTCAACGCATCCACCGGTTCAAGGAAGCCGACGGATCGCAGGCCGATCGGAACACGGTTCCAGATATTTCCGGAAGACAGTTCCGTTTCAGTCGCGCCGGGCTATTCTCCGCCGTCGCCGTCGTTCCCGTCACCGTCGGAGCCGCCGGGCCAGCCCGAATGGCGCTCGGCGTCCCCGCCGCTGTCCGGCCAGCCGTCCTGCCCTCCATCCGGCCCTTCATCCGGCCCGCCGTTCTCGAACATGTAGCGCGTCTCCTCCGTCACGGCCAGATCGCCGTTCCGCGCAGCGAACGCCCAGACCACGCCTCCGTGGCGCGGGCGCAACCGCGCCGGGCCGCGTACCGAGGGGCCGTCGAACAGATCGAGCTGCACCGAGCCCGCCGGCAGCATCGCCGCGTCCTCGGCTCGTGCGAACGCCAGACGGATGTACTGCGCACGCCCGTCCACCCGGGCGACGACGGTACGCACCGGGTAGCCCGCCACCGTCCGGCCTCGTCGCAGCGCCACACCGGTGAGACCCCGCACCACCTCCCCGCGTCCCGCGCGCTGCCATGCCCGCCGCATCCTCAGCCTGATGGAGGCCTCGCGCACACCCGAGGTTCCCGTGACGGCGGCGAGCACCGCCGGGAAGATGATGAAGAGCACCGAGTCGGATGTGACGGGCTCATCGCCCTGCCCCGACACCATCATGGTCACGAAGTGCACCAGCAGTCCCATGGCGACGGCCGCGATGCCGAGTGCCGAGGTGGGATCGGGCGCGTCGCGCATACCGGCACGGCGTGCCGCCCGGAACGCCCTGCTGTCCTCCCGCACGCCGGTCATACCGAGCCGGCGGCCGTCGGCGGACGGGGTGTCATATGGATCACGAGACATTAGACGCCGGTTCGATCGGCCTGGTTCTCGGGTCTCCGGCCTCTGGCGCCGCACCCCTGCTGACTGTCAGGCCCGGCTTCCCGCGGTGGCGAGGATCGGGTGCGGGCCGAGTCCGGCGGACGCCGGTCAGTCGGGCTGGCGGGTGCGCCTCATCGTCTCGCGCTCGTAGGTGAGCAGCGCGTCGATGACCAGCTGCCGCTCCGACGGGGCCAGGGGCCCCAGCGCGGTACGCCACGCGTCCGCACCCGCGGCCAGCCAGCCCTCGATCGCCTCGCGGTGCTCGTCGGTGATGCTGACGATGGTCCGCCGCCGGTCGCGCTCGTCCTCGGTCCGGGCGAGGATGCCCTTGCGGCTCAGGTCGCCGACCATGAGGCTGACCGTCGTCGAGGCGACCTCCAGCTGTCCCGCCAGCGTCTTGACCGTGGCCGGGCCGTCGTGCAGCAGGAGAGCCAGCAGCGACAGGTGGCGCGGTGTGAGCGCGAAGTCCTGCAGCTGCTCCGGAACCGCGATGCGCTTGGCCCGCGCGATGAGCCGCGGCATCAGCAGGATCATCTCTCGCACGCCTTGATCGACGGTCGGGCCGTCCGTGGGCATCGAGTGGTCCCTCTGACTCGCTGGCGGATGTGTCGTGGCTGCTCGCGCACCAAGTATCACGGAGGGCGCGGCGGGTTGTCCAATGATCTCCATGGCCGCGTGCCCCTCAGTCCCACCAGCCTCCGGCGAGTTCGACGCCCTCCTTCTCGAGCGCGTCGTGCCAGACGGGGTCACGCAGCAACCGCGCCTCCCAGGCCCGTACGACGCCGTCCGGACCCGCGACCGCGTCCTCGCGCGACGGATGCAGGAACAGCTCGCTCGTGCCCTCGGGAAGTGCGGCGAGCCGGCGGAGGTAGTCGTCGCGGAGCCGCTCGTAGGCGCCGAGCTCGTGTGCCGTGCGCCGATTGGTGGCGATCGTCTGCGGGATGGCCACGCCGAGCGCGTCGGCGAGGGCGACGGCGCGCTCGTGCGCCTCCGCGAGCTGCGGCGGGAGCGGCCCTCCGACGTACGGCTCGGGGTCGCGCGGCAGCCGGAAGGCGAGGCCGTGGCGCGCGCACCATTCGAGCGTCTCGGTGAGCCATGACCGGCCGTGCAGGCCGTAGAGGGTGCCGGCGTGGGAGTCGGCCGCCTCGGGCGCCAGGCGCCGGCCGCGCATCCAGCGCAGCTGCGCCTCCGCCTCCCTCATGACGTCGCGCGCCTCACCACGGGCGCCGAGCACGAACGGATCGTCATGGAACGTCCCATCAGAGTCGACCAGACCGGCCGCGCCGTGGGTGAACGGATCGTCATGGGAGGTCACATCAGGGCCGGCCGTGCCGTTGAGTGACCGCCAGCGCGGGAGCCCGCGCTCGCTCGTGAGGGTCACGTGCAGCCGCGGCACGACACCGAGCTCGCCGACTTGGGACGCGGCCTGCTCGGAGGCCGGCGAGACGCAGATGAGCGTCGTCGCGGTGACGTGTCCCTCGGCCAGCAGCGCGACGATGACCTCCGTCGTGCCCGGTTCCCTGCCGAGGTCGTCGGCCGTGATCACGACACGGCGGGTCATCGGGGACGCTCCGAGGCCGGCTCGTCCGCGGGGCCGGTGGGCGGCGGGTCGACCAGGTCGGCCGCGGGGCCGTGGGGCGGCCCGACCGGTTCGGGCGCGGAGCCGGAGGGCGGCGGCTCGACCGGGACGGAGACGAGTCGCGCCGCGACCGCGCCGATCGCCGTCAGCACGAACGGATAGACGCACAGGTACATCCGGAACGCGAGCCCCGGGTCGGCGCCGGGATCGTCGCCCGAGTTGTAGCCGAAGAACACGCCCAGCGAGGTGAGCGCGAGCCCGGTCACGATCCCGTTGAGCCGGCCGAAGAAGCCGAACGCGGACAGGAAGAGCCCTTCGCGGTGCTCCCCGTTGCGGGCCGCGTCGACGTCCAGCACGCGCGCGACGATGAGGTCGTTCGTGGCGAGCATGCCCGACCAGCCGGCCCCGACGAGCACGCCCGCGGCGATCGCGGTGACGAGGCCGGTGGCGAGGAACAGGGCGGCGAAGCCGGCCGCGAGGACCGCGAAGGCCAGCCGCCAGGCCCACAGGGCGCCGCGGCGCGCGACGACGCGCGTCCACACGACGAGGCCGCCCGCCGAGATGAGGATGACGATGCCCTGCAGGTAGAGCGCGTTGCCGACCGGGAGCCCGAGCGAGTAGCGGACGTACAGCTGGATGCCCGACAACACCAGCGCCATGGCCATCCCGTAGCAGGCGCCGGTGAGGCCGACCGTCCAGAACATGGGGTTGCGCACGATCGACCACACGCTGGGCAGCAGCCGCGGCCGCTCGCGCGTGGAGTAGCGGGGACGCTCGCGGGCGCCGAGCGCCATGAACACGATCACGACGAGCGCGATCGCACCGTAGATGACGGCGGTGATCTGGAAGCCCCGGGTGGACTCCTCGGTGCCGAACACGCTCGTCGTGAGCAGCGGGGTGACCGCGAGCGAGATCACGAGCGCCACGAGCTGGAAGCCCTGGCGCAGGCTGTTGGCGACGGCGCGGTCGCGCTCGCGCGGATAGAGCTCGGGGAGCAGCGCGCCGTAGTTCGCGTTGAGCATCGAGTCGAAAGCCTCACACAGGATCGCGAACACCGCGAACCAGAGCACGAGGCCGATGCCCTGCAGGGAGTCGGGTGCGGAGAAGAACGCGATCATGCAGGCGGCGAGCATCGGCGCGCCGGCGAGCAGCCAGGGCCGGCGCCTGCCGAACCGGCTTCTGGTGCGGTCGGAGAGGTGGCCGAGCAGCGGGTTGTCGAGCGCGTCGATGACCGCGTAGATCACCATGACCACGCCGTACGCGCGTACGTCGAGCCCGAGGATGTCGACGTAGAAGAGGATCGTCGATCCCTTGATCATGTTGATCGGGATGGACGTGCCGAACATCCCGATGGCGTAGCGCCACGCGGGAGTCCACGCAGGGGCGGCGCCCTCACCGGGCTGGGACACACGATCACCTTCCTTGCTGATGCTGACGATGCAGACAACCGGCACAGGATGTCAACGGCGGGATCGTGGCCTTCGCGGGGGTTAGAGGCCGTAGACGCGGGTGGCCGTCGCCGCGAAGACGTCGCGGATCTCTCCGGCGGATCGCCCGGCGAGCGCGTCCTGCCAGGTGGACAGCAGGGTGGGCAGGTCGGTCCAGAGCTTCTCGACGGGGAAGTTGCTCCCCCACATGCAGCGGCCGGAGCCGAACAGGTCCAGGCACGTGGTCGCCACCCGCTCGATGAGCGGCCGGTCCACGCGGTGCACGAAGGTGCCCTGACCGGTGAGCTTCACCACGACGTTGGGGAGTTCGGCGAGGAGTTTCATGCCCCGCGTCCACTGCGCGACGGCGGGCGGGGCGGAGTCCACCGGCATCCCGGCGTGGACGAGGACGAACGTCAGCTGCGGGAAACCGGCCACCAGGTCGGCGGCGTCGGCCATCTGGCCCGGGAACACCTGGAGCTCGAACAACCAGCCGAGGTCGGCCACCACGGCGAGGTTGCGCCGGAAGACGGGGTCCCTCATGCGGTCGGGGGCGGCGGCGAAACGGAACTCGGGCCGCTCGTGCCAGTGCAGTTGCAGCCGGGTGCCGCGGACGAGGGGGGTGCGGGCGGCCTGGCGGCGCAGCACGTCGGGGGCGTCATCGGCGAAGAGGTCGGCGCAGCCCACCACGGCGGTGGGCCAGCCGGTCTCGGCATGGACGTCCCGCAGCCAGCGCACCTCGTCCACGGAGCGGTCGAGCGGCCAGTTTGCCTGGACGTAGACCGCCGAGGAGATGCCGCAGGGGGCCGCCTCCTCGACGTACTCGGAGACGAGGTAGTCGCGGCGGATCGGCTCGTACGGGCCGAAGATGCGCGGGACCATCTCCCCTTGCAGCCAGGGCAGGTCGGCGGCGCGCCAGATGTGGTGGTGCGAGTCGACGATCCCGGTCATCGCGGTGCTCCCGAGGGGGTCGTGGGCCAGTGGCGCGCCGCGGTGTGGCGGCGGCCGGACAGGACGGCGGGCAGGCGGCGCACCTCGTCCAGCGCGGTGGCCAGGTCGCGGACGCCGCCGAGATGATCGAGGCTCGGGAGCAGGGCGGACATGGCGCGCGTGGCGGGGCGGAAGGCGGGCGAGCAGGCCAGCGGGGACCACCAGACGAGCCGGTGGCCGAGCCGCGACAGCCGGGCGGTGGCGCGGACCATGAGGGCGGGGTCGCCGCGTTCGAGCCCGTCGGACAGGACGATCACGAGCGCGCCGCGGGCGAGCGCGGCGAAGCGCGGGCCGGCCAGGAAACGTTGCAGCGACGCGCCGATGGCCGTGCCTCCGTCGGCGTCCGTGACCAGCGCCGACACCGACGTCAGCGCCTGGTCGGCGTGCGGGTGCGCCAGCGCGGCGGTGATCCGGGTGAGCCGGGTGCCGAAGGTGAACACCTCGGTGCGGGCCGGCGCGGCGCGCAGCGCGGTGTGCGCCACCCGCAGGAGGTCCGGGGTGTGCTGCCGCAGCGACCCCGAGACGTCGACCAGGATCAGCAGGCGGCGGGGGCGGGGCGGGCGGGCGAGGTGGCGCAGTTCGATGATCTCCCCGTCGTGGCGGTGGGCGCGCCGCCACGCGTGCCGCACGTCCAGCCGGTCACCCGACCTGCCGCGGGCCGGGCGGCGGCGCCGTGACGCGGTGGCGGGCAGCGCGGCGGGCCAGGCGGCTTCGAGAGCGCGCATGAGCGTGCGCCCGCGGGTCCGGCCGAAGTCCCGCGTGCCGTGGGTGCTCAGGGTGCTGGCCTCGGTGCCGTCGCCCGGCCGTGCCTCGCGGGCCGGCGGGTCGTCGTCGCCGGGACCGCCGGGGGACGGTGCGCCGTCGTCCCTCGGGACCGGCGGGTCGCCGGGGGCGCCGTGCCGGAACCAGGCGTCGAAGACGCGGTCGAAGGCGGGCAGGTCGGCCACGTCCTGGAGCAGGGTGATCCGGGCGGACCAGTACAGCGCGGTCATGCCGGACGGCGGGGAGTCCGCGACCACGCGCAGCAGGTCGGCCCGCTTGGCCGGCGCGGTGCGGAGCCCGGCCTCGCGCAGCGCGGCCAGGAACCCCCACAGGTGATCCGCGGCGAGCCCGGCCGGATCGGCCCCCGTCCAGCCACCCGAGCGGGCGTCAGGCATCGCTGAACACGTCCTCGGCGTGGCCGAGGAGGAGCCGGGTGTCCTCCTCGTCCTTGATCAGCAGGCCGAGGGCCCGGCGCAGGGCCAGGGGCCACGATTCGCCGCCCTCCGCCAGCGCCAGGGCGCCGCGGGCCCACTCCACCGACTCGGCGATGCCGGGCCGCTTGAGCAGCGGCAACCCTCGTACGCGCTGGACCGCCCGGACGAGCCCTTCGGCCGCCCGCTCCTCCAGCCCGGGCACGGACGCACGGAGGATCGCCCGCTCGCGTCCCGGTTCCGGGAAGGCGATCCAGTGGTAGAGGCAGCGCCGCTTGAGCGCGTCGTGCAGCTCGCGCGTCCGGTTGGAGGTCAGCACCACGATCGGCGGCGTGCCCGCCCGCACGGTGCCGAGCTCCGGGATCGTGATCTGGTGGTCGCCGAGGAACTCCAGCAGGAACGCCTCGAACTCGCTGTCGGCCCGGTCGATCTCGTCGATCAGCAGCACCGCGCCCCGCTCGGCCTGCACGGCGCGCAGCAGGGGACGGCGCAGCAGGAACTCCTCGCGGTACAGGTCGCCGACGTCCTGGCCGCGGCTCTCGGCCACCCGGACGTGGAGGAGCTGCTTGGGGTGGTCCCACTCGTAGAGGGCCTGGCCGGAGTCCAGCCCTTCGAAGCACTGCAGGCGGATCAGCTCCAGGCCGGTGATCCGCGACAGCACCGAGGCCACCTCGGTCTTCCCGACGCCCGGCTCACCCTCCAGCAGCAGCGGCCGCCTCAGGCGCAGCGCCAGGTGGATGGCCGTGGACAACCCTTCGTCCGCGAAATAGCCCTCCCTCTCGAGCGCCGCGGCCAGCTCGCCGGGGCCGGGGGTCACAGCTGCGCGTGCTCGGTGGTCAGCAGGTGGATGCGCGAGGAGGTGTGCGCGGACGCGTCGGCCGCCGCCGCCTTGCCGTGCTCGGAGCCGAACGCGGCGGCGCGGGCGTCCTCGTCGTCGAAGTACAGCTCGTGCACCGAGTCGTACGCCGCGTCGTCGCCGTTGACGACGTTGACCGTGTACTTGCGCAGGCCGGGCAGCTTCCTGGCGAACGCGACGTGTTCCTCCAGGGCCCACGTGGCGTACTCCTCGCGCGACAGGCCCTCGGCGCGCTTGAGCAGCGACATGACCTTCAGCATGGTTCCTCCATCTTCAAGGCGTCCAGCCCTCGCAGGACGCGTTCCGGGGTGAACGGCATCGCCGTCAGGCGCACGCCGCAGGCGTCGAAGATCGCGTTGGCGATGGCCGGGATCGGGGCGTTGGCCGTCATCTCGCCGATCCCCTTCGCCCCGTACGGCCCGTTCGCGGCCGGCCGCTCCAGCAGCAGGCTGTGCTGGACCGGCAGGTCGGCGGGCCCCGGCATCAGGTAGCCGGCGAAGTCGCGCGGGCCGTGGTCGCGGAGCGGGTAGTACGGCTCGGTGGTCTCGAACAGGGCGTGCGACACGCCCATCCACGCCCCGCCCTCCACCTGCTGCGTCGCCATGGCCGGGTTGAGCGCCCTGCCCACCTCGTACGTGTTGAACAACTCCAGCACCTCGACCACCCCGGTCTCGTCGTCGACCTCGACGACGGCGACCGTGCACGCGTGCGCCTGGCAGGAGTCGGGGTCCATCTCCCCCGTCTCGGGCACGGGCGCGCTCGGCTCCTTGAGGTAGACGCCGCGGCCGGAGATCGTCCGTCCGTGCTTGAAGTGCGCGGCCATGGCCAGGTCGGTGACGTGGACGCGCTTGTCCTGCGCGCCCTTGACCATGACGAAGCCGCTGCCGTCGGTCTCCAGGTCCGCGGCGTCGACCTCCAGTTCCTCGGCGGCCACCTCCAGCATCACGCCGCGCGCCTCGGCCGCGGCCATGATGACGGCGTTGCCGACGCGGTGGCTGCCGCGGCTGGCGAAGGTGCCCATGCAGTGCGGGCCGGTGTCGGTGTCGGCGGTGTCGACGAGCACGTTCCCGATCGGCAGGCCGAGCGTCTCCGCGGCGCACTGGGCGGCGATCGTCTTGATGCCCTGGCCCAGGTCCACCGAGGACAGCGAGACCACGAACGTGCCGGTGGTCGTGGCGTGGATCAGCGCCTGCGAGGGGTCGCCGCCCAGGTTCATGCCGGTGGGGTAGTTCACCGACGCGTACCCCCGGCCGCGCAGCTTCGCCATCGCTACAGCCCCTCTCGGGTCGTGGAGGACATCCTGCGGTACGCCTCGGGCAGCTCGTGCCCGGCCAGCTCCGCCGCCTTCTGGATCACCTCGACCAGGGCCGTGCCCTCAGCGATCTTGCGGTGGGCCTTGAGGTCGCCGTCGCGGTAGGCGTTGAGCAGCCGGAGCTGGAGCGGGTCCATGTCGAGGGCGCGGGCGATCCGGTCCATCTGCGACTCCAGCGCGAAGTCGGCGATGGTCACGCCGAACCCGCGCATGGCGCTGGACGGCGTGCGGTTGGTGAACACGCAGTGGCAGTCGGCCCACACGTTGGGGATGGCGTAGGGGCCGGGCAGGTGCGCGGCGGCCTTGGTGGTGCCGTACGGGCTGTGGCGGGCGTACGCGCCGGCGTCGACGTACAGGGTGACCTTGCGGCCGATGATGCGGCCGTCGTCCATCACGGCGTCCTTGATGAAGATGCGCTCGGCCGCGCGCGGCGAGGAGACCTGCATCTCCTCGGCCCGGTCGTAGACGTACTTGACGGGGCGGTCGACCGCCATCGCGGCGACGCACGCGATCGGCTCGGCCACCACGTCCACCTTGCCGCCGAAGCCGCCGCCGACCGTCCCGCCCACGATGCGCAGCCTGTTGAACGGCACGCCCAGGATCAGCGCGGTGTTGTCCAGGGTGAAGAAGCACGCCTGGGTGTCGGAGTGGATGCGCAGCCGCCCGTCGGCCTGCGGGACGACGACACAGCCGGTGGTCTCGACCGGTGCCTGCTCGATCGGCGACGACTGGTAGCGCCACTCGAAGACGTGGTCGGCCCGGCCGAACGCCTCCTCCACGTCGCCGAACCGGATCCGCCGGCAGTGGTGGCCCTCGTAGACGAAGTGGTTCTGCCCCTGGTACTCGTTGACCAGCGGCGCGCCCTCCTTCAGCGCCTCCTCGACGTCGAAGACGGGCGGCAGGTCCTCGTAGCCGACCTCGATCCTGGCCGCGCCCTCCAGCGCGGCCGCCTCGGTCTCGGCGACCACGGCGCAGATGGGCTCGCCGAGGTAGCGCACCTTGTCCACGGCGAGGACGGGCTCGTCGTCCGGCTCGACGCCGATCAGCTTGAGCACGGTGTAGACGTTGTTCGGGACGTCGGCGTGGGTGAGGACGCGCAGCACGCCGGGCACGGCCAGCGCCCCGGTCACGTCCACGTGGGCGATCCTCGCGTGGTGCCGGGCCGAGCGGTGCATCTTGAGGTGCGCGAGCCGCGGCGGAGCCACGTCCTCGAAGAACTCGGTGCGTCCCGTGACGTGCCCGCGCGCGTCGGCGCGCTGCACCACCGAGCCGATGACGGTGAGGTGGCCGCCGTCCCGCTCGGCCGCGAAGGCGCCGGTGTCGATGGGGGCGGGCCGGTACGTCATCGCGGCACCTCCTGCTCCCGGCGCCGCCTGGCCGCCTCCATGACGGCGAGCACGACGGGCCGGTAGCCGGTGCACCGGCAGACGTTGCCCGAGATCGCCTCGATGACGTCGTCCTCGCTCGGGTCGGGGTTCCGGTCGAGCAGCGCCTCGGCGACCATGATCATGCCGGAGGTGCAGAAGCCGCACTGGGTGGCGAAGCAGTCGATGAAGGCGCTCTGCACCTCGTCCAGCTCGCCTCCGGCGGTGACCCCCTCCAGCGTGCGGACGGACCCGCCCGCGACGGTCTCCACCGCGACCAGGCAGGCGGCCTCGGGCCGGCCGTCGACGAGGACCGTGCAGGTGCCGCAGGCGCCCTGCGCGCAGCCTCGTTTGGCCGCGATCAGCCCCAGCGATTCGCGCAGGCAGGCGAGCAGCGTGGTCCCCGGCGCGGCGATGAACTCCCGCCGCTCACCGTTGACGACGAGCGAGACGATCTGTGACGGCACGATCCCACCTCTTCTGGTGCGGGCGCTTCACGGGTTCTGGTGCGGGCCCTTCACGGGAGGAAGGCACGGCGCAGGTGCACGGGCAGGACTCGCGCCCGGTACCACGCGCTGGCGTAGGCGTCGTCGAAGGGGTCGATGTCGGCGCGGGCCGCCTCGCCCGCCTCGGTGAGGCTCTCCGGTGTCAGCGGCCGGCCGCTCAGCAGGCGTTCCGCGGACACCGCGCGCACCGGACGCGGGGCGAGGCCGCCCAGCGCGATCCGGTGGCCGCCGGCGGAGGTGACGGAGGCGACGGTGACGATGGCCGCCGAGTTCAGGCGGCGGCGCATGGCCTTGTGGTAGTGCCAGGCGCCCGGCTCCGGCAGCGTGACCCGTACGGCGACGACGACCTCGCCCGCGGCGACCCCGGCGGCCAGGACGTCGGCCACCGGCGCTTCTCTCCGGCCGGCCGGGCCGGCGATCTCGCAGGTCGCGTCGAGGGCGAGCAGGCAGACGGCCAGGTCGCCGTACGGCTGCGCGACGAACAGGTTGCCGCCCACGGTGGCCTGGTTCCTGATGGTCGGTGAGGCGATCGTGCGCAGCGCCGGCCGTAGGAAGGCGAGGCCGGGATGCTCGCCGACGTCGGCGAGCGTGGCCGCCGCCCCGATCGTGGCCACCCCGTCGTTCACCTCGACGCCGCCGAGCCCCGCGCGGCGCAGGCTGACCAGCTCGGTCACGGCCGCGGACCCGCTGGTGACCAGGGGCATGACGACCGTGCCTCCGCCCATGATCTGACCGCCCCGCGCCGAGCAGGCGACCACGCCGTCGAGGGACTCCGGTACGTGCACCGCCTGGATCGCCATGCGCGGCCTCCTTGCGCCGAGGTCCTCTAATTATCGATAATTGATTATCGACATGAGGGCGTCAAGAGATCGTCTTCATCGATAATCGGTAGGATCGTTCACGTGACCGAAGAGCCCTCCAAGCTGCCGCGTCTCACGCTGGCTCGGCAGATCCGCGACTCACTGGTCGGCAGGATCGTCTCCGGCCAGGTCAGGCCCGGTGAGCGGCTGGTGGAGACGCGGCTCGCGGCCACCTACGGCACCAGCCAGGCACCCGTACGCGAGGCGCTGCGCGAGCTGGAGGCCATGCGGCTGGTGGAGACCCAGCCGCGCCGGGGCACCTTCGTGCGGCCCTTCATCCAGGAGACGCTGCGCGAGAGCTATGTCGTGCGCGCCGCGCTGGAGGAGACGGCCACCCGGCTGGCCCTGCTGGCCGGGACCGTGCCGGTGGAGTCGCTGCGGGCCGACGTGGAGGCGATGCGGGCCGCCGCCGTACGCGGCGACAGCGAGGCGGCGACCCGGGCGAGCGTGTCCTTCCACCGGCACATCGTCGAGGCCGCGCGCAACGAGCTGCTCAAGCTCACCTGGGAAGGCCTGCAGATCGAGGCGCGCACGTCGGTCACGATGGTCGCGACCGAGGTCGACCTGCACGACATCGTCCGCGACCACGCCGAGCTGCTGGCCGCGATCGAGGGCGGCGACCTGGAGACGGCGTGCCGGCGGGCCCGCGACCACCAGTGGCACTACGCCGACCTCCCGCACGACGCCCACGGGCGCATGCGCGACTCAGCGACGGGCTGACCGGGCGACGCACCACCCGGCCCGATAGCACGCTCCCCGGCCCCGGCGACGGGCCGGCCGGGTCACGCACCGCCCGGCTCGGCGGTGCGCTCCCACATCGACCTCATCTCGGCGAATCCCTGCTCCATGATTTCCACCATGGCCTGCCTGGCCCGCTCGCCGTCGCGCCGCTGGATCGCGTGGGCCACGTCGGTGTGCAGCTGCAGCGCCCGCTCGTCCGGGTAGTGGGGCATCAGGTGATAGTGGTGACGACCGGCGAGCACCTCGGCGACGATCAGCTGCAGCTCCTCGAACATCTCGTTGCCCGAGGCGGCCAGCACCCGCCGGTGGAAGTCGATGTCGAGGTCGAGGAAGCGCGCCTCGTCACCGGCCTTGCCGGCGGCCCACAGCTTGGCCGAGACTCCGACTAACTCGCTCGCGTCGTCGTCGTCGATCCGCTCGGCGGCCAGCCAGGCGGCGTGCGGCTCGATCGCGGTGCGCAGCTCGGTGATCGAGCGCAGCTGCGCCATCCGGGCGTCGGAGGCCAGCCGCCAGCGGATCACCCGCGGATCGAAGACCTTCCACGCCCTGGCGGGCTGGATCATGACACCGACCCGGCGCCGGGACTCGATGAGACCCATGGAGGCGAGCACCCGCAGCACCTCGCGGATCACCGAGCGGGAGACCTGGCAGCGGTCGACCAGGTCGTCGATGCTCAGGACGGAGCCGGCGGCCAACTCGCCGCTGCAGATGGCGGTGCCGAGGTGGTCGAGGACACGCGCGTGCAGCCCAGCCTCGGCAGGGGCACGCGGGGTGGGTGCGCCCCCTGGGGCTGAAGACTGATCCACGGAATAAAGCATATCAGTTAGACGTCGACACTTGAATAAATCAGCTTATTTGTCCTAGCATCCCGGCATTAAGCGGATGCTATAGAGAGCGTGGCGCTGTTCCGGGGGGCTGCGGCCATGACAGAAAGGCGAGATGACGTGCGACGACGTCAATCGATACTCGGTACATCTCTGGCCATGGTCGTGGCCATGGGCCTGTCCGCCTGCGGCGGTGGCGGCGACGACGCCGGCGCGTCCAAGACGATCCGGGTCACCCTGGCCAACCACGTGTGGACGGAGAACGTCAAGAAGGCGCTGCCCGAGTTCGAGAAGCAGACCGGGCTCAAGGTCGAGGTCACCCAGCTCGGCGAGGACCAGCTCTCCGACCAGTACAACGTCAAGCTGAACGCCGGCTCGGCCGACATCGACGTGATGATGTACCGCCCGCTGCAGGAGGGCAAGCTCTTCGCCAAGAACAAGTACCTCGCCGACCTGTCCGCCCAGGTGAAGTCCGAGAGCTGGGACTTCGGCGACTTCCAGGCCGGCCCGGTCGAGGCCACCACGTACGAGGGCAAGCCGGTCGGGATCCCGATCATCACCGAGCAGGAGGTCCTCTACTACCGCAAGGACCTGCTCGACAAGGCCGGCCTGAGCGCCCCGCCCAAGACCCTCGACGAGCTGAAGGCCGCGGCCGCCAAGATCAAGGCGGCCGAGCCCGACGTCGCCGGCTTCGTCTCCCGCACCGGCAAGTCGACGGCGGTCACCCAGTTCTCCAGCTTCCTCTACAGCTTCGGCGGCGACTTCGTCGACGGCGGCGGCAAGGCCGCGGTCAACAGCGCGGCGGCCAAGCAGGCGTACGCCTACTACGGCGAGCTGATCAAGGACTCCGGCCCGGCGAACGTCAGCACCGACATGGGCTGGCCCGAGGCGATGGCCATCTTCACCCAGGGCAAGGCCGCCTTCTACACCGAGGCGAACTCGCTCTACAAGAACGCCACCGACCCGGCCAAGTCCAAGGTCTCGGACAACGTGGGCTTCGCCCCGTTCCCGGCCGGTCCCGCCGGTTCCAAGCCGTACAACATCCCGTCGTGGGCGCTGGGCATCAACGACAGCTCCGAGAACACGGACAACGCCTGGAAGTTCATCGAGTGGGCCACCGGCAAGGAGCAGACGCTCGCCCAGCAGAAGTCCGGCGTGCCGGGCGCCCGCACCTCCGTCTGGGCCGACCCCGAAGGCACCTCGACCTTCCCGGAGGACCTCGCGGAGGCCATCGCGGCCAGCACCAAGGACGGGGTGGGCCATGACCGGCCGCTGGTCGTCCAGGTCGCCGAGGCCCGCGAGATCGTCGGCCAGCCGATCGTGGACGCGATCACCGGCAAGGACGCCGCCGCGTCCGCCGACACGGCCAACGCCGCGTTCCAGAAGTTCCTGGACGACGAGGCCAAGTAAGCGGCACACGCGGGTGGCGGGAAGGAGCGCCCGCCACCCGCCTACCCCGCCCCTCCCCTGGAGACCTCATGGCAACGATCACGACCAAGGCGCCGCGCGGCACCCCCACCGCCCCGGGCACGCCCGGCTGGGTGCTCTGGGTCAACGACCACCGCAAATGGCTCTTCGCCGCGCCCGCGATGACCTTCGTCGCCGCGCTGCTCGTCTTCCCCCTGGCCTGGACCGGCTACCTCAGCCTGACCGACGCCGAGGGGTCCGTTCGCGCGGAGAGCGAGTTCGTGGGCCTGCAGAACTACCTCGACGTGCTCTCCGACACCGCACGGTTCTGGCCCGCCGTCGGCAGGACCGCCGCGTTCACCGGCGTCGCGCTGCTGTTCGAGGTGATCCTCGGAATGGCGATCGCCCTGCTGCTCTGGCGGCCGTTCAAGGCCCAGAAGTGGGTACGCGTCGCCATCCTGCTGCCGCTCGTGGCCACCCCCGTCGCGGTCGGCATGATGTGGCGGCTCATCTTCGACCCGAACATCGGCCTGGCCAACCAGCTGCTCGGCTGGTTCGGCATCGGGCCGCAGCCGTGGCTCGCCGGCCAGTACACGGCACTGCCCACCACGATCTTCATCGACGTGTGGCAGTGGACGCCGATGGTGGCGCTGATCCTGCTGGCGGGACTGACATCGCTGTCGGACGAGCCGCAGGAGGCGGCGCGCATCGACGGCGCCAGCACCTGGCAACGTTTCCGGCACGTCACCCTGCCGCTGCTGGCGCCCACGCTGACCGTGGCGATCCTGCTGCGCGGCATCGACGCGCTGAAGACCTTCGACATCCTCTACGCCACCAAGGGGCGGGGCGGCGGTTCGTTCCACGAGGTGGAGACCCTCAACGTGTACGCCTACGGCCTCAGCTTCGACTACAACGAGTACGGCGTCTCCTCCACCGTCCTCATCCTCTTCTTCCTGATCATCATCGGGGCCATGTGGGCCCTGACCGCCCGGCGCAAGGAGGCCGACCGATGAGGCCACGGCCCGCGTACCGGGTGTTCCGGGTGGTGGCGCTCACCGTCGTGGTGCTCGCGCTGATCGCGCCCCTGGTCTGGATGATCGCCGCGTCGTTCAAGACCAACGTCGACATCTACGATCCGGGCAAGGCGCTGGCCTTCTCCCCCACCCTGGCCAACTACGCCAAGGTGCTCCAGCAGGCGAACTACGTCGAGTTCATCCTCAACAGCCTCTGGGTGGCGTTCGCCGCCACCGTGGCCTCGCTGGTCCTCGGGTTGCCGGCGGCGTACTCGATGAGCCGGTTCAACATGAAGAAGTCCGCGCTGGTGGTGCTGATGGCCCGGGTCATCCCCGGCGTCTCGCTCCTGGTGCCGTGGTTCTACGTCTTCTCCAACCTGAAGATGGTCGGCGGCTTCGGAGTGCTGATCATCAGCCACATGTTCGTCTCGCTGCCGCTGGTGGTCTACATCATGATGGGCTATTTCGACAGCCTGCCGGCGGAGCTGGAGGAGGCGGCGCTGGTCGACGGGCTGACCCACATCGGCGCGTTCCGGCGCATCACGCTGCCGCTGTCCATGCCGGGGATCGCCACCGCCGGGATCCTGTCCTTCATCTTCTCCTGGAACAACTTCATGTTCGCGCTCGTGCTCTCCGACGCCGACACCAAGACCCTGCCCGTGGCGATCTTCGACTTCGTCGGCTACGCCAGCATCGACTGGGGCGGCCTGATGGCGGCCACCACCGTGGTGACGCTGCCGATCATGGTGATCGCGCTGTTCGTGCAGAAGTACGTGGTCTCCGGCCTCACGGCCGGCGCGACGAAGGGCTGACCGGCATGACGACCATCGCACGTATCGAGACCTTCCTGGTCGCCCCCCGCTGGCTCTTCGTCCGGGTGGAGACCGGCTCCGGGATCGTCGGCTGGGGCGAGGCCACCTGCGAAGGGCGGTCCGAGACCGTCCGCGCGGCCGTGCACCAGCTCGCCGAGCTGCTGGTCGGCCGGGACGCGCTGCGCATCGAGGACCACTGGCAGGTGATGACCAAGGGCTCGTTCTACCGGGGCGGCCCCATCCTGGCCAGCGCCGTGGCGGGCCTCGACCAGGCGCTCTGGGACATCGCGGGCAAACACTTCGGCGCCCCCGTGCACCAGCTGCTCGGCGGCCCCGTCAGGGACCGCATCCGGGTGTACGGCTGGGTCGGCGGCGACGAGCCCGGCGAGGTGCGCGACCACATCTCCGCCCAGGTGGAGGCCGGGCTCACCGCGGTGAAGATGAACGCCTCCGGCAGGATGAGCCCGGTCGCGTCGGTCGCCGAGCTGGACGGCGTGGTCGCCCGGGTGGCCGCCGCCCGCGAGGTGCTCGGCGACCACCGCGACGTCGCCGTGGACCTGCACGGGCGGTTCACCCTGGCCAACGCCCGCCGGCTGGCGCCGCTGCTGGAGCCGTACCGGCCGCTGTTCATCGAGGAGCCGGTCGTCCCGGAGAACTCCCACCTCATCGGCGAGTTCGTGCGCTCGACCACCGTCCCGGTGTCGACCGGGGAACGGCTCTACAGCCGGCAGGAGTTCCTGCCCGTCCTCCAGGCCGGCATCGCGGTCGCCCAGCCGGACCTCTCGCACGCCGGGGGCATCACCGAGGTACGCAAGATCGCCGCGCTCGCCGACGTGTACGACGTGCAACTCGCGCCGCACTGCCCGCTCGGCCCGATCGCGCTCGCGGCCTGCCTGCAGGTCGGCTTCGCCACGCCGAACTACCTGATCCAGGAGCAGAGCCTCGGCATCCACTACAACCGCGGCGCCGACGTGCTCGACTACTGCGCCGACAAGACCCCGTTGACCTTCGTGGACGGGCACGTCGAACGGCTCACCGCGCCCGGCCTGGGCATCGAGATCGACGATGCGCAGGTCCGTGCCGCCGACAAGAAGGGGCACGCCTGGCGCAGCCCTGTGTGGCGGCACCGGGACGGCTCCTACGCGGAATGGTGACATGTCCCAGCATCACCAGCGGGGCCGCCGCGCGTACACGGCCCGCGGCCCGGCCCCGTCCCCTGCTCGCACCACCCGTGAGAAAGGCACCACGTGAAGATCACCGCCGCGGACGTCATCGTCACCAGCCCCGACCGCAACTTCGTCACCCTCAAGATCACGACGGATGACGGGATCACCGGGCTGGGCGACGGCACCCTCAACGGCCGCGAGCTGTCGGTCGCGTCGTACCTGGCCGACCACGTCGTCCCCCTGCTGATCGGGCGCGACCCGCACCGCATCGAGGACACCTGGCAGTTCCTCTACCGCTCGGCGTACTGGCGGCGCGGGCCCGTCACCATGGCCGCCATCGCGGCCGTCGACGTGGCGCTCTGGGACATCAAGGCCAAGGCCGCCGGGATGCCCCTCTACCAGCTGCTCGGCGGCGCCTCCAGGAACGGGATCATGGCGTACGGGCACGCCTCCGGCCGGGACCTGCCCGAGCTGTTCGACTCGATCCGCCGGCACCTGGAGCTGGGATACCGCTCGATCCGGGTGCAGACCTCCGTTCCGGGCATCAACGCCGTGTACGGCGTGGCCGCCCAGCCGAGCGTCGACGGCAAGCGCTACGACTACGAGCCGGCCCAGCGCACCGCGCTCCCCGCGGAGGAGGACTGGGACACCCGCGCCTACCTGCGCCACCTGCCCGGCGTGTTCGAGGCGGTGCGGAACGAGTTCGGGCCCGAGCTGCCGCTGCTGCACGACGGGCACCACCGGATGACCCCCATCCAGGCCGCCAAGCTCGGCAAGGCGCTCGAACCGTACGACCTGTTCTGGCTGGAGGACTGCACGCCGGCGGAGAACCAGGACGCGCTGCGCCTGGTCCGGCAGCACACCACCACCCCGCTCGCCATCGGCGAGGTCTTCAACACCGTGTGGGACTACCAGACGCTGATCCGCGAGCAGCTCATCGACTACGTGCGCTCCGCCGTCACCCACACCGGCGGGATCACGGCCATGCGGAAACTGCTCGACTACGCCGCTCAATACCAGATCAAGTCCGGCATCCACGGCCCGACCGACATCTCGCCGGTCGGCATGGCCGCCGCCCTGCACCTGGATCTCGCGATCCACAACTTCGGCATCCAGGAGTACATGCAGCACGGCGCCGCCACCAACGAGGTGTTCCGGCAGTCGTTCACCTTCGCCGACGGCTACCTGCACCCGGGCGAGTCGCCGGGGATCGGCGTGGAGCTCGACGAGGAGGCCGCGGCGCGCTTCCCGTACCAGGCCGCGTACCTGCCGTTCAACCGGCTCAAGGACGGCACCGTGCACGACTGGTGAGCACCGGTCCGCCCGGCTCATCGTGGTGCCGGGCGGACGCGTGCCCTGCCCGAGTGCTACCAGAACTTCACTTCGGGAAACTTCCCTGACGGCTTGTCCAGGATGGGCCGGCGCTCGCCCTTGAGGTGCGCGTCGAGGAACGCGGTGACGTACGAACGCGTGATCTTCAAGGCTCGCTTGCCGTCGATCGGCGTCTTGGGCAGCCCGAGCTGCGGCAGCAGCACCGCGTAGTCCATGAAGCTCATGTGTTCGGCGCCGGTCACCGTCAGCCAGCGCTTCTCACCGCCCTTCACGTGCGGCCAGAACTGGTCCCACGAGCCGTCCTTGCCGCCCGACTCCGGCTGGTGCCGGGGATTGCCGATCATCATGAAGGGCTTGGCCACCGGTTTGGCCGGCGTCTTGGGGTTGTAGGTGCCGTCGAGGTTGACCGCGGCCTTGATCCGCCCGGACACCGGCAGCAGGTGCGCCGCGCTCTGGCCGCCGACCGAGTGGCCCACCATGGCGATCCTCCTCTCGTCGATCAGCCGGTTCCAGCGCTTGTCCGCTTTCAACCGCTTGAGAACGAACTCGGTGTCCGCGGCCCGCACCCGGGCCACCTTCTCACCCGTCTCAGGAGTCTGACCGGCCTTGCCCGCCTCGAAGGTGACGGTCCTGCCGTCAGG
Source organism: Nonomuraea sp. B5E05 (assembly GCF_039880665.1). Taxonomy (NCBI): domain Bacteria; kingdom Bacillati; phylum Actinomycetota; class Actinomycetes; order Streptosporangiales; family Streptosporangiaceae; genus Nonomuraea; species Nonomuraea sp. B5E05. Next base: position 112,730 of record NZ_JBDPMJ010000017.1, on the reverse strand, counting down.
GAAGGTGGTGGCCAGCGACTCGTAGGTGTGCTCGATCCCCGCCACCATGTAGCCGCGGCTGGCGAACTCCTCGGCCAGCGAGGTCATGCTCGCGCGGGGCATGGTCATGCCGGGTGACAGGACCACCAGGGGCCAGCCGCCTCTCCGCTGCAGCGCCGGAGCTCCGGCGCGGGCGTGCGTCGCGGTTTTGGCGAGCGTGTCCGCCGGCACGTCATCGAGCCGCGGCTCGCTCCTGATGATCAGCTCCGATTCCTGCGGCGTGAGGTACGGGGCGCGCTTCCCCACCGCCTTACGCGCCGGGTACCAGATCGAGACCATCAGCTCGCGCGCGTCCCGGTCGGTGACCCAGGGGTCGGGGCGGCTGGAATCGATCAGGTGCAGGTCGGTCTTGCCGACCGGGCGGTCGCCGGTCGGCGCCGGCAGGGCGGTGACGGGCGCGGCGGCCTGGGCCGGGATCGCGCCCAGGGTGGTCAGTGATGCGGAAAGCGCGAGCACGCTCGCGGCCACGGTCTTCTTCATACGCTCAACCGTGCCGTGCGACGGCGGCGAACCGTCCCCGGCGAAAGTCACACGGCCACTGCGACTTTCGTAGGGGGACGCCCGTCAGGATCGCCCGGGCGGCCGCGGGACCAGCAGCCCTCGGTTGAACGCCTCCGTGACGGCGGCGGCACGGTCGTTCACCCCGAGCTTGGCGTAGATGTTGAGCAGGTGCGACTTGACCGTGGCCTCGGTGAGGAAGAGCCGGGCCGCCGCCTCCCTGTTCGTGGCCCCGGACGCCACCAGCTGGAGCACTTCGACCTCGCGTGGGCTGAGCGGCCCGGGGACGGGCGCGCGTACGCGGTTCATCAGCAGGGCCGCCACCGACGGCGCGAGCACCGCCTCGCCCCGGGCCGCCGCACGGACCGCGCGCAGCAGCTCGTCGCGGGGGGCGTCCTTGAGGAGGTAGCCGGTGGCGCCCGCCTCGATCGCCGGAAGCACGTGGCTGTCGGTGTCGTACGTGGTCAGCACCAGCACGCGGGCCTCGCTCCCGCGCTCGGCGAGCTGCCTGATCGCGCTCACGCCGTCCATGCCGGGCATCCGCAGGTCCATGAGGATCACGTCGGGGCGCAGCGTCAGAGCCAGCCGGACCGCCTCGGCTCCGTCGGCGGCCTCCCCGAGCACCTCGAACTCCGGGTCGCGGGCGAACATGCTGCTCAGCCCGTCTCTGACCACCGGGTGATCGTCCACGATCAGCAGCCCGATCGGGTGGCTCACGCGCATGCCTGCGCCCGCTCCGAGGGAACGCGGGCCGAGATGCCCGTGCCGGTGCCCGGCTCCGACTCGACCTGCAGAGTGCCGGACACGCTCTCGATCCGCTGCCGCATCGCGATCAGCCCGAACCCGCCGCGATCGGCCCGCAGGCTTTCACCGGCGGTGTCGAGCCTGGCCGGGTCGAAGCCGCCGCCGTCGTCGCGGACGTCGAGGGCCGCCTCGTGCTCCAGGTACGACAGCGTCACCCCCACCCTGGTCGCCCGCGCGTGCTTGGCCACGTTGGCCAGGGCCTCCTGCGCGATCCTGAGCAGCGCGGCCTCGGCCTCCGGCCGGATCGGCCGCGCCGTACCGGTCGTCGTCACCTGGACGGGGATCTCGTACAACGCCGACCAGCGCTCGGCGACGCCCGCCAGCGCCTCGCTCAGCCGCGCCGAGCGCAGCGGCTCCGGACGCAGCGCGTGCACCGACCGCCGCGCCTCCGACAGGCTCTCCCTGGCCAGCCCGGTCGCGGCGGCGACGTGCCGGCGCCATCCCGGAGGGTCGTCGCCGGCGTGCTCGGCCGCGCGCAACTGGCTGATGATGCCGGTGAAACCCTGCGCCAGCGTGTCGTGGATCTCCCGCGCCATCCGCTGCCGCTCGTCCTGCACGCCGGCGTCGCGTGCCCGCGCCAGCAGTTGCTCGTGCAGGGCCGCGTTCTCCGCCAGCGACGCGGCCAGTTTGCGGTTCGCCTCGCGCGCCTCGTGGAGCGCACGGTCCCGCTCCTCGTTCCGCCGGTCGTCGCGCCGGGCGAACCAGGCGAAGGCGCACATGGGGATGACGTTCGCGGCGACGATGGCGCCGTAGGCGACCAGGCCGACGGCCGTGCTCTTGTCGACGCCGTACGCCTGCGCCGTGCCCGCCACCGTCCCCACCGCGGCGACGCCGACCGGCTGCCACGGCCAGGGCAGGCGGCGGAAGGCGTGCACGTAGAGGGCGGGGGTGAAGAAGCCGAACCACGGCGACCTGACGACCAGAGCCGCCCAGAGCAGGACCAGCACGGCGAAGAAGACCGCCATGACCGGCGCACGCTCGCGCCAGGCGGGACGGAGCGCGTCGGCCCTCAGCATCCACGCCGCCAGCAGCACGCACAGGACCAGGTCGATGAGCAGGGGCGCGCCTGCCGCGCGGCTGTCGGCCACGCTGACCGCGGCCACGAACGCCAGCAACGCGTACGGCCCGACGGCCGCCAGCACAGGCCGCCATGCCGGACGCCATGCCGGCCACCGCGTCTGCCACCCCGTCTGCCACCGCGTCTGCCACCGCGTCTGCCGCTGCGCCGGCCGACGTGTCGCTGGATCGTTCATCCGCGCCCTCCTCCCACGCGCCGGCTCCCAGCGGCCAATCTAACCTCCACGCCGGCACGTCCGGCGCCGGTCAGCCGGCCCGGGGAGGCTCGATGGCGAGGGCGTGCGTGAAGACGTTGCGCGGGTCCCACCGGGCCTTCACCCGCTGCAGGCGCGGGTAGTTGTCCTTGTAGTAGAGCGTGTGCGCGGACACACCCGACGTGTTCCACCTCGGGTCCGCCAGGTCGGCGTCGGCGTAGTTGATGTAGGAGCCGTCGTTGACCTCGCCGGGCACGGGCACGCCGCCGGTGCCGGCGTACACGTCGCGGTAGAAGCCGCGCACCCAGGCGAGGTTGGCCGCGTCGTCCTTCTTCTCGCCCCAGATCGTCTGGTAGACCGCCTTCATGATCACGTCGCGCTGGGCGATCGCCGTGGCCCCTGGCGCGACCGCGCCGACCTGGCCGCCGTAGCCGATGAGCAGCATGCCGGACTCCGGCCCGCCGGCGGAGTTCGTCAGGTTGCGGTAGACGGCGGCGAGCTGGGTCTCGGTGAACGAGCGTCGCAGGTAGCCGGCCTTGATCTTGTACCGGCGGGTGAGCACGTCGCCGGCCTCGCCGGTGCCCGGCCAGGTCATCGGGTGCAACCACGGCACCGTCCGCCGGATGTCGAGCACCGGTGTCAGGTCGACGCCCGCGGTCACCGCCGACACGAACTCGCTCACCATGTCGTCGGCCTTGGGGAGGTCCGCGTCGATCTGGGCGACCAGCATGGCGGTGCCGCCGGCGCGGTGCGAGAGATGGAGGATTCCGTACAACCCGGCGTGCGGGGAGCCGGGCGCGCTGTTGCGCTCATGCCAGGTCCCGAAGTTGCGCAGCAGCCCGGTGAGCGCCCGTTCGGTCATGTGCTCCCACGACCAGAAGATCGCCTGCTGCACCATGCGCTGCGGCGATGGCGGCAGCAGCTTGGCCGGGTCGGTGCCGGTGGCTCCGGACGAGCGCAACCAGTAGCGGGTGACGACGCCGAAGTTGCCGCCGCCACCGCCGGTGTGCGCCCACCACAGGTCGCGGTTCGGGTCGTCCGGCTCGCGGGTGGCGACCACGGCGCGGGCGGTGCCGTCGCGGCCGACCACGACGACCTCCACGCCGTACAGGTGATCCACCACCGAGCCGTACCGCCGGGACAGGGCTCCGTAGCCGCCGCCCGAGAAGTGCCCGCCGGCGCCCACCCCCGGGCAGCTGCCCGCGGGGATCGTCACGCCCCAGCCCTTGAACAGCGTCCGGTACACCTGCCCGAGCGTCGCTCCGGGCTGCACGGCGAAGGCCCGCCGACCGGCGTCATAAGCGACCTCGTCCATCGGCGAGAGGTCCAGCAGCACGCGTACCGCCGGATCGGCGGTGAGGTTCTCGAAGCAGTGTCCGCCGCTGCGCACCGCCACCCGCCTGCCGGACCGCACCGCGTCCGACACGGCGCGCACCACCTGATCGGTCGACCCGACCACGCGGATCTCGTCCGGCCGGCCCGCGAACCGGAAGTTGTTACCCCGCAACAGGGTGTCGTAACGGGCATCACCAGGACGTATCGTCACCGGCCCGAACGCCGCCGCGCCCGATTCCGCCGACGCGACATCGGCACCCCACGTGCCGGCCGCCCCGGCGACCGCCCCCGTAACCGCTCCGGCACCCGCACCGGCGAGCAGCCCACGACGACTCATCGCCCGGCGGCCAGGCGGGTTCGTGCTCCCACCGCTCACTTCCGACATGTGTCTCGCTCCTTCCGACTTGAGGTCGTCAGCCTCCCAATCCGGCAGCGAGGCGCACATCCACCCATGCCATGAATCGACGGCTGAACCCTCCACCCCGCCGAACGGCTGACCCGACCCACCGAACGGCTGAACAGTGGCGAGCGGCTCCGGCCGCCCGCGAGCTCCCGGGCGAGATCCGCGTAGGGGGCGAGCGCATCGCAGACCCGCCGGGCGGTGTTGAGCGCGCTTCTCCGCGAGGCGATGATCAGTTACGGAAAGGAGGGCCGTCATGGGACATGTGCTGGTGACCGGGGCCACCGGGGGGATCGGCAGGGCGGTGGTCGGCGCGCTGGCGGAGGCGGGGCATCGGGTGACCGCCGTGGGGCGCGACGTCGGACGGCTGGACGTCCCGGGGGTGGAAGCGGATCTGTCTGCCGTCGCCGCGCCGGGCAGGGCCGGTCCCTTGAGTTCACGGGCCGCGAGGCGGCGCCAAGCGGCAGCGAAACACCCGACCGGGACGATGCGCGGCCGGATGCTTCTGAGGTCGATGGTCAGCTCACCGCCGACGCCGACGGCGCCGGCGCGCACTCGCGCCGGAGCTGTCCGGATATAGATCCGGGTTGGGCGCCGGCTGACGTGCGATGCCGAAGTAGTGGAGAAGAGACATGGCGTCCTCCGTCGTGCTCGTGCCGTTCACGGGACGGTGATGTGCCCGCTCCCCAGCGACAACACCGCACGCGTCCCGGGTCTGCCCATTCGGACAGCTTCTGACGTGGTTTTTACCCTGAGCTGGGCACGGAACACCGCCACGCCTCTCACCCTTGATCGGCTGAGGCTCCGCGCATACTCTGCCCGTGCGGATCATCCCCTGCCCGGCCCCCACGGACGGAGTCGCACGTCATGCTGATCAGATCGAAGGCTGCGTTCGTGACCTCGCTGGCGGCGATCGCCGTGGCGGTCACGCCGCCCGTGGCGCACGCCCAGGCGACGACGGCCCGCGCGGCCTCCTGCCCGCTCGTCTTCGGGCACGGCGGCTATCCTTCAGGGCCGAACCCCTGGGAACGCGACCAGATCCGCCAGCCCAACAACGTCCGCGGCGTGAACGACCAGAAAGCCAGGGGCGCCGACGGGGTGGAAGGCGACCTCCAGCTCACCCGGCACGGCACCAAGGCCGTCATGTGGCACAACACCTCCACCAACGGGCTGACGGGCACCAGGAAGACCATCACCGACCTCTGGTGGGCGGCCGGAAGCGACAACCTGCGCGACCGCCGCGTCGCACGCGGCCCGTACACGGGAGAGCGGGTCTACACGCTGCGGCAGTGGCTCGACCACGTGCGCTCGACCGGACTGATCGCCCTGCTGGAGGTCAAGCCAGAGGCCAGAGCCGTCCTGTCCGACCCCGCCTACGCCGCGACCGCCTGGAAGGAGATCTCCGACCCGATCAAGGAACGCCAGGCCTCTCAACGCATCCTGATCTACTCCCAGGACTCCTGGATCCAGGCCGAACTCGCCAGGCGCCACCCCGGCCTCCTCAAGGGCTCCGAGGCCCGCTGGACCGACAGCGTGAGCTGGACGGAGCCGCCACCCTCCTGGAACGGCAACGTGAGCCGCTGGCAGGAGGTGCTGGCCCAGGCGCCGAAGAGTGTGATGACGAACTTCACCAGGGAATATCGCGCCTGGCTCACCGGCGCCTGCGGGTAGGCCGGCCGCCCTCGCGTCCGGTGGCCGCGCCCGGGTCTCTCAGTCGTAGAGACGCCAGGGCATTCCGTTTGTGGCACGCACCAGCTCGAGCATCCCCTGCGCGGAGCATTTCGGTGGACCCTCCTCGAACAGCTCCACCCCGCTCACGATTTTGTCGAAATGGTCGTGCTGGGTGGAGCCCCACGGGTAGAGCCTCTTCTTCCGGGTGGGCGCTCGGGACCGGCACCCGGGCGGGATGGCCGGCGCCGGGGCAGGAACGCGGAGATGGTCATCCCGGCCACCCCGGCGGCCACCGAGATGATCAGCGCGTGGTGCAGGCCGTCCCGGGAGGGCAGCGTGGCGGCGCCCAGCTGCACGGTGTGCGCGGCCAGCACGGTGCTGATCACCGCGCTGGCCGTGGCGGTGCCGATGGAGCGCATCAGCGAGTTGAAGCCGTTGGCCGCGGCGGTCTCCGAGACGGGGACCGAGCTCATGATCGAGGCGGGCATCGCGGCGTAGCCGAGGCCGGCCCCGGCCGAGACGACGGTCGCGGCCAGCACGACCTGCCACACCTCCGTCATCGCCGCCAGCGCGCCGGCGTAGCCCGCGACGGCGAGCAGGGCCCCGAGCACGAGGGTCACCTTGGGGCCGTAGGCGCCAGTGATGCGGGCCGAGACGGGCGAGAGCACGATCATCATGCCGCCGCCGACCGCCATGCACAGCCCGGCCTCGAACAGGGATAACCCGAGCCCGTAGCCGGAGGCGGGCGGGGACTGCAAGACCTGGGGGAAGACCAGCTGGGTGCCGAACATGGCGAATCCGAAGGCGATGGACGCCAGGTTGGTGAGCAGCACCTGCCGCCGGGTGGTCGTCCGCAGGTCGACCAGGGGGTTCGCGACCCGCAGCTCCACGAACGCCCAGACGGCGAAGATGACGGCCGCCGCGGCGAACAGCCCCAGGGTCAGCGGGCTGGTCCAGCCCCAGCCGCCGCCCTTGCTGATGGGCAGCAGGAAGCACACCAGGCCGGCCGTCAGGCCCGCCGCGCCGGGGAAGTCGAAGCGTCCTCCCGCGCGCAGCGACGAGTCGGGGACGACCGTGAGGGTCAGGACCAGGCCCGTCGCGCCCATCGCCGCGGCCACCAGGAAGAGCATGTGCCAGTCGGCGTACTGCGCGACGACGGCGCCCAGTGGGAGCCCGATCGCGCCGCCCGCGCCCAGCGTCGCGCTCATCAGGGCCATGGCCGAGCCCAGCCGCCCGGCCGGCAGGAGGTCGCGCATGATGCTGATGCCGAGCGGGATCACGCCGACCGCGCAGCCCTGGAGCGTACGGCCGAGCACCACGAGGGGCAGCGCGCTGGTGAAGACGCAGATCGCCGAGCCGATGACCATCAGGGCGAGGCTGATCACCATCATGCGGCGCTTGCCGTACATGTCGCCCAGCCGCCCGCTCACCGGCGTGAACACCGCCGAGGACAGCAGCGTGGAGGTGATGGCCCAGGACGCGTCCTCCGCCGAGGCCGACAACAACCGCGGCAGGTCGGGGATGACAGGCACCATCAGGGTGAACATCATCGACACGACCATGCCGCTGAAGGCCAGGGCGGCGGTGACGAGCCCGCTCGATCTGCTGGGGGTGGGAGGAGGCGCCACCGGGCTCCGTTCGGTCGGGGACGGGGCAGCACAAGGCTGTCAGAGGCCCCGGAAGGGATACCCATCCCCCGCCTACGGCAGACCTCGGCCCGGCCACCGCGCGCCCGAAGGACTTCGCGAAGTCGGGGTCGTCGACCCGCAACCGGCGCTGGATATCGCGCAACGTTTCGCGTTCGTGGTCGTCGAGCACGACACACGCACGGCCAGGTCGAGCAGCCGGTCCGCCTCGGCGGGGGGATCCGGCCGGCGCTCCGTGGCCAGGACGATACCGGTGACCAGCGCGAGCAGGTCGGCGACGGTCACGCCGGGACTGACCGCACCGGCGCGTACCACGTGGCCGAGCCGACGCCCGCCGTGCGGGCGATCTGCTCCAGGGAGGCGTCGGCGCCCCGACGCTGAGCCTGGCCGCCGCCGAGTCCCGCGGGGACGCGGGTACCGCGGGCCGTCAGGGGCGGCCCGCGGTTCCCGCTGTCAGGCGCAGGCGATGGAGCCGGTGAACGGGCAGGGGTCGCCGGGGGCGGTGTAGGCGACCCGGTCCACCTGGAACGTGAGCGTCCTGCCCGGGTCCTCGAACGGCCCCATGTGCTCGGTCAGCGTGTCGCTCCCCCACACGTTGAGGAACAGGTTGGCGTCGAGCTTGGGCAGCCGCGCGGCGTCCGTGATGGAGTGGACCTTCGTGCCGTTGACGTAGTAGTCGATCTTGCTGTCCGACCACACCATGCCCACGTCCACGAACCCCTCGGGGATCGGCGCCAGCGTCTCGCCCAGCGGCGTCCTGTCGTCCCAGGCCACGAGCTTGACCTTGCCGGGGTCTCGGCCCATGACCTTGATGTCGATGGCCTCGCCGGTGACGTAGGTGAACATCGCCGACATCAGACCGGACCCGGCGACGCCTTTCAGCCGGGCCTCGTAGGTGCCGTGCCCCAGCCGCTGGCGGGTCTGGACCTCGGCGCAGGCGTACTGCCGGTCGCCGGCCGCCTTCTTGGTGAACGACAGGTTGAGCATGCCTCCGGAGGCGGAGACCTGGTCGCGGGCCCAGGTGCAGTTCTGCTGGGCGCCGTTGTTCCAGCCGTCGGAGACGTACCAGCGGGAGGTGTCGAGGGTGTCGAAGTCGTCGACGAACGACGTGGTGACCGAGCAGGCGACCGAGCCGGTGAACTGGCACGGGTCACCGAGCCTGGTGTAGGCGATGTGGTCGTAGGACGCCTCGACGGGGTGGCCGGGGTAGGTGAAGGGGCCCATCCAGCCGGTCAGCGTGTCGCTGCCCCAGATCTGGGCGAACAGGATCTGCTCGTGGGTGGGCACCTGGCCGCCGGTCAGGGTCTTGACCAGCGTGCCGTTGACGAAGAAGCGCAGCCGGCCGGGCTCCCACACGTACGCGAAGTCGACGTACGTGGAGGCCGAGTCGGCGGGCAGCGCGACGGGGAAGCCGCCGGAGGAGGTGCCGTTGACCCACGAGTTCACCTCGACCTTGGCGGTGTCCTTGCCGAGCACCTCGAAGTCGATCTCGTCCCACGGCTGGTCGTGCACCGGGCCGATATAGGAGAAGAAGGCGGAGTTCAGGCCGCTGCCCTTGCCCGCCTTCATCCGGGTCTCGAACGTGCCGTAGCCGAGCCGGGCCCGCGACTGCACCTCGGCGCAGGAGTAGTCGCGCTCCCCGTACGCCTTGTCGTCGAAGGTGATGGTGAGCGCACCGCCCTCCACCCGTACGTTGTTCTTGTTGAACTGGCAGTTCTGGTGGTCGCCGTTGTTCCAGCCGTCGGAGACGTACCAGCGGCTGGTGTCGAGGGCGCCGTCGAAGCGGTCGATGAACGACTCCCCCGCGGCGGCGGTGGCGGGCCGGACGGGGATCAGGGCCAGCAGGCCGAGGATGAGGGCGGTCACGGTGGCGGTCACGGTGGCGGTCACGGTGGCGCTCAAGCGGGACATGGGCTCCTACTCTCGATGGGTACGGATCTCTTCCGGCCAGGCGAGCGTGATGCCGAGCGTGTCGCTCAGCAGGTGCTGGTAGTCCGACAGTTGCGCGGCGTCGGAGCGGACCTTGCGCGGCGGCAGGTCGCGGTCCAGGCAGAAGGCCGCGAGCGCGCCCACGGCCTCGCCGATGGCCCACTCGACGGGATGCAGCCGGTAGCAGCCGTTGGTGATGTGGGTGGTGCCGATGTTCTTGTTGGCGGGCAGCAGGTTGTCCACGCGCACGGGGACGAGCGCCCCGAGCGGGATCTGGAAGGGGTACGCCTCGATGTCGACGTAGGTGCGTCCCGCGGTGCTGGGGTGCAGGTCGATGCGGTAGCGGCCGAGGCCCACGCTGTCGTGGAAGACCTCGCTGCCCGCGCCGTCCGGCCTGGCCTGCACGCCGACGTGCTGCTCCAGGACGGTGAACTCGGCGACGATGCGGCGCGACTCGCGGATGTAGGGGGTCTTGGCCAGCCCGTCGCGGGTGCCGGTCACGTCGGGCCGCAGCCGCAGGCCGGGGTAGCCGCCCTCGGTCTGCATCCAGTACAGGAACGACAACGACAGCTCCCGGCTGCCCGCCAGGGCGACGGCGGGGTCGGCGCCGAGCAGCGGGCTCTCCCAGTAGTCGATCTGCGGCCAGTTCACCATGGTCAGGTCGGGCAGGCCGGTGAACTGCTCGCCGGCCAGGATGCGGCGGAACTGCCACAGGTCGAAGTGCCCGGTCCCGTCGCCGAACAGCCGCCACTCGCGCCGCTCCAGCGTGATGGGCACGACGTCCGTCCACGACAGCTGCGGCCCCGGCCAGAACGGCGCGACGGTGTCGCGCCAGTGCTCGTAGCCGGCGGGCCGGTCGATGACGTGCTCCTCCCCCGGCCGGTGCTCCAGGGCGAAGCACCACGAGATGGCCTGCTGGTCGAGGGGGTCGGCGGTGCCGGGGGCGTGCGGCTCGCCGGTCGTGTCGCGCCCTTCCGCCCCGACGACGTGCTCGACGTCCGCGAGCTCCAGCAGGTCGCCCAGCTCGGTGGCGTCGATCACGTACGGCGCCGCGACGGTCAGCTCCCCGCCCGTCTCCAGGTCGCGCAGCGTGACGGCGTCGACCCTGTCGCCGCTCGTCCACGCGGCGACCGGCTCGTGGCGGAGCAGGACGGTGATCAGGCCCGACGCCCGCCAGGGGGCGAGCATCTCGTCGAGGACGGCGACGGCCACGCGCGGCTCGTGGTTCATCCTGCTGACGATGCCGAGCCCGGGGTCCGTCAGCGGGCCGGCGCCCGGGCGCACCGGGTAGTTGCGCCGGTAGTAGTCGCGCACCCGGCGCCGCAGGCCGGCGTAGCCCGGCGGGGCGAACTCCCGCTCGATCCAGGGGTGCTCGTCCGGCGGCACGGCCTGCGCGGTCAGCTGGCCGCCCAGCCAGTCGGTGTGCTCGGTGACGATCACTTTCCGGCCGAGTTTCGCGGCCGTGAGCGCGGCCGCGACGCCTCCCAGGCCGCCGCCGATGATGAGCACGTCAGTTCGGAGTTCCGTCATTCCCCGTGGGCTCCTTCGTGTGTGTAGAGGGCCGCGTCGATGAGGACAGGGGCCGTCGCCGGGTCGCGGCGCGGCCCGGGGTGAGCTGGTCGCCAGGCTCTAGAGCCGCTCGTCGCGGGCGGTGGCGATGGTGGTGCCGGGGACGATCGGGCAGGGGACGAGCAGGCTCTCGGGTGGCTGGTCGGGGTGGTCGAGCATGTCGATGACCCGGTCGACGGCGATGCGGCCGATGGCGACGCGCGGGATCTCCAGGGAGTCCCACCGGGCGGAGGTGCCCTCCCAGGTGGCTTCGAGCACGGCGACGGAGACGTCCTCGGGCACGCGTACGCCGCGTTCCCTGAGCCCGCCCAGCAGGTGCTCGGCCAGCCGGACGCTCTCGGCGACCACGGCCGTCTCGCCGCCGCGGACCAGCTCGTCGATCCAGTCGCCGGTCAGTCCGCTCTCGCCGCGGAAGCCGGGCGACCTGTCGCTCAGGCCGAGCCGCTCCACCGCCTCGCGGTAGCCGTCGCGCCGGTCGGCGTACGGCTCCATCTCCATGGGCTCGCGCAGGTAGGCGAAGCGGCGGTGGCCGTGCCCGGCCAGCTTGTCCACGATGCCGATGGCGGCGCCGCGGTAGTCGGGGATCACGCACGGGATCTCCGCGCCGGGCACCTCCCTGCGGCCGATGTGCACGAACGGGTAGCCGTCGGCCCACAGCCTGGCCAGCTCCGCCCGGTCGGTGGAGACGCCCAGCAACACGCTGCCGTCGGCCAGGTTGAGCCGGTTGGTGCCGTCGCGGTAGACCCTGCGCCGCCCGTCGCCCGCTCCCGTCGAGGTGAACATCACGAGGTCGAAGCCGGTCTGCTCGGCCCGCTCCTCGATGCCGAGCAGGAACTCGAAGTAGAAGTCGTCGCGGGCGTGCGGGAAGACCGCCTCGAAGGTGTGCACGCCGATCAGGCGGTTGCGCTTGTTGCGCAGGTTGCGCGCGGACGCGTTGGGGACGTACCCGAGCTCCTTGATCGCCGCGAGCACCCGCCGGCGGGTCTCCTCGGGGATGCGCGCGGAGTCCACGTCCCCGCTGATCACGCGGGACACGGCCGACTGGGACACCCCGGCCAGCCGGGCCACGTCGGACTGGCGCGGGGCCTGCCCGCGGCGCTTGGGCGTCATGGCCCTTCCTCCTCTCCCGAGCCGCCGGCGCCGGCGGCTCGCAGGGCCAGAGCGGCCGCGTGGGTGGTGGCGTCGAGCTCGCCGGCCCGGCCCTTCTGGTGCAGCCAGCAGTGCGCCCAGTGCCCGCCGCCGAGGTCGGTGCGCGGCGGCGCGCTCTGCCCGCACTCGGGCATCGCGAACGGGCAGCGCGGGTGGAAGCGGCACCCGGCGGGCGGGTTCACCAGGCTCGGCGGCTCCCCCAGCTCGTCGGCACCGTCGAACAGCGCGGCGCGGTCGTCCTCGCCGCGGCCGGGGTCGGGCGAGGACTCGACGAGCAGCTTGGTGTACGGGTGCCGGGGCCGGGCGATCACGTCTTCCTTGGGGCCGCCCTCGATCATGCGCCCGGCGTACATGACGACGATGTCGTCGCAGAGGTAGCGGGCGCTGGCGATGTCGTGCGTGATGTAGAGCAGCGCCAGCCCGTCCTCGTCGCGCAGCCGGGCGAGCAGGTTGAGCATGTCGAGCCGGATCGACACGTCCAGCATCGAGATGGGCTCGTCGCCCAGCAGCACCTTCGGCCGTACGGCGAGCGCGCGGGCGATGACGACCCGCTGGCGCTGGCCGCCGGACAGCTCGTGGGGGAACTTGTCGACGGCGTCGGCCGCGGGGCTGAGGCTGACCCGTTCGAGCAGCTCCAGCACCTGCCGCTCCAGCTCCCGCCGGTCGCGGGTGCGGTGGTGCAGGCGCAGGGCGCGTTCGAGGTTGTAGCGGACGCGGTGCAGCGGGTTGAGCGACCCGAACGGGTCCTGGAAGATCAGCTGCACGTCGCCGTGGTAGCCGCGGCGGCCGGTGTCCGCGCGGCCGTGCAGCAGCACCTCGCCGCTGGTGGGCGGGTAGAAGCGGGCTAGCACGCGGGCCAGCGTGGTCTTGCCGCTGCCGCTCTCCCCCACCAGGGCCACGATCCGGCCGGGCAGCAGCGCCAGGGTGGCGTCCTCCACGGCCCGCACGACGCCGCGCCTGCCGGCGGGGAAGTGCTTGGCGACCTCACGCGCCTCGAGCACGGGCTCGCTCATCAGTGATCACCTCCAGCAGGGTAGAGCAGGCAGGCGACCTCGTGCCCGGCGGCCGGGACGAGCTCGGGCAGGGTGGCGTCGCAGCCGTCGAAGCGCTTGGGGCAGCGGGGGTGGAAGGCGCACCCTGGCGGTGGCCTGCGCAGGTCGGGCGGGCTGCCGGGGATGCCGGTCAGCGGCCGCAGCGGGGCGTGCAGCGGCGGGAACGAGTCGCGCAGGCCCTGCGTGTACGGGTGTTTCGGGTCGGTGTAGAGGGCCCGGGCGGTGCCGATCTCGACGATGCGGCCCGCGTACATGATGGCGATCCGGTCGGCCACCTCCAGCAGCAGCGACAGGTCGTGGGTGACGAACACGACGGCGAAGCCCAGCTCGTCGCGCAGGCGCAGCACCTGGGAGAGGATCTGGCGCTGCATGACCACGTCCACGGCGGTGGTCGGCTCGTCCATGACGACCAGGTCGGGCCGGCAGGCCAGGGCGAGCGCGATGGCCGCGCGCTGCCGCATGCCTCCGGAGAGCTGGTGGGGGTAGCCGCGCACCCGGTCGGCCGAGATGCCGACCATGGCCAGCAGCTCGGCGGCCCGCTGCCAGGCCTCCTTCCTGCTCATCCGCCGGTCGTGGGCGCGCAGCGCGTCGGCGAACTGGGCGCCGAGCCGCATCACCGGGTTGAGCGCGTCCATGGCGCTCTGCAGGACGATGGACAGGCTCGTCCAGCGCAGGTCACGCAGGGCCTGGTCGTCCAGCGTGACGAGGTCGACCGGCGGGCCGCCGTCGCGGCCGTGGTAGAGGATGCGGCCCGCGGTGGTCACGGCGGGCGGGCGCTGGAGCCGGGTCAGCGCCGTGATCAGGGTGGACTTGCCCGACCCCGACTCTCCGGCCACGCCCAGGATCTCGCCGCGGCGCAGCGTGAACGACACGTCCACGCACGCCCGCACCTCCCCGGCGTACTCGACGCTGAGCCCGTCCACCTGCAGCACCGCGCGGTGGGCGGCCGGGGTGGCCGGCGCGTGTTCCTGTGTCTGGGAGGTCATGCCGCCTCGCTCCTCGCGATCCGTGCCCGGCGGGTCCTGACGACCCGGAGTTTGGGGTTGGCCACCTCGTCCACGCCGAAGTTGACCAGGGCCGCCGCCGTGCCGATGAGCGCGATGCACAACCCCGGCGGCACGAACCACCACCACAGCCCGCGCAGCACCGCGCTCTGCTGCTGCGCCGCCTGGATCATGGTGCCCCAGCTGATCGCCGCGGAGTCGGAGATCCCCAGAAAGGCCAGCCCGGCCTCGGCCAGCACCGCGCCGATCAGCGCGTGCAGGAACATCGAGGCGATCAGCCCGGTCAGGTGCGGCAGCACCTCGAAGAAGACGAGCCGGCGGTTGCTCTCGCCGAGCAGCCGCATGGCGCGGACGAAGTCGCGTCCCGCCACGCTCATGGCCTGGGCGCGCAGCGTGCGGGCGCCGCCCGCCCAGCCGAACAGCCCGATGATGAGCGCGATCGTCCACAGGCCCGTGCCCTGCAGGTAGCCGGCCACGACGAAGATGAGCGGCAGCACCGGCATGACGAGGAAGAGGTTCGTCAGGAAGTTCAGCACGCCGTCCACGCCGCCGCCGAAGTAGCCGGCGGTCACGCCGACCAGCACCGCCAGCGCCGTGCCGATCGCGGCGGCCAGGAACCCGACGAACATCGAGCCGCTCGCCCCCGCGATCACCTGGGCCAGCACGTCCTGCCCGAACTGGGTGGTGCCGAGCAGGTGCTCTGCCGACGGCGGCTGGGCGATGGCCTGGATGTCGTTGGCCCGGGGGTCGAGCCCCAGCACGGTCTCGCTGAACCAGCCGCCGAAGATCGCGACCAGCGCGAAGAAGGCGATGATGGCCGAGCCTGCGCGTACCTTCATGCGCGCTCCCTGATGCGCGGGTCGAGCAGCGCGTACACCGAGTCGGCCGCCAGGTTGGCGAGGAGCACGGTGAGCGTGATGAGGAAGAAGACGCCCTGCATCACCGGGTAGTCGCGCTGCTGGAGCGAGATGAACAGCAGGTAGCCGATGCCGGGGTAGCTGAAGACGATCTCGGTCAGCAGCGCGCCGCCGACGACGCCGCCGAGCGCGAGGGCGAAGCCGGTGAAGTTCGGCAGCATGGCGTTGCGGGCGGCGTACCGGAGCATGACCCTGCGCGGCGACAGGCCCTTGGCCAGGGCGAGCAGCACGTAGTCCTCGCGGACCGTGGTGACGGTCATGTTGCGCATGCCGAGCAGCCAGCCGCCGAACGCCGAGAACACGATCGTGGCGGCGGGCAGGGCGCCGTAGTGCAGGACGCTCAGCAGGAACGGCGCGTTGAACCCGACGGGCAGGTCCGGGTCGTAGCCGCCGGCCAGGGGGAACCAGCCGAGCAGGAACCCTAAGGCCCACAACGCCAGCAGCGCCACCCAGAAGTACGGCACCGACGACACGAACGTGGTCAGCGGGCTGACGATCGAGTCGAACCGCCCGCCGGCCCGCCACCCGGCGATCACGCCGAGCCCGGTGCCGACCAGGAACGCCACCACGGTGGTGCTGCCGACCAGCAGCAGCGTCCACGGCAGGCCCTGCCAGACCAGGTCACTGACCGGGGTCGGGAAGTTCCTGATCGACACGCCGAGGTCGAGCCGGGCGAGCTGGCCCAGATAGTCGAGGTACTGGGAGCCGAGGTTGGCGCTCGGGTCGCCGAACAGGCGCTGGATGG
The DNA here is from genome assembly GCF_039880665.1 of Nonomuraea sp. B5E05. Classification (NCBI taxonomy): domain Bacteria; kingdom Bacillati; phylum Actinomycetota; class Actinomycetes; order Streptosporangiales; family Streptosporangiaceae; genus Nonomuraea; species Nonomuraea sp. B5E05. The sequence goes on along the minus strand of NZ_JBDPMJ010000017.1, from coordinate 96,701 downwards.
ACTCCAGCGTGCGCGGCGGCAGCGACTGGCCGCTGACCCGCTCCAACTCCTCGATGATCGCCAGCGACGGGTCACCGGGCATGAGGCGCGGAATGAGGAAGTTCAGGGTGACGGCCGACCACACGGCGGCGGCGTAGAAGCCGAGCCTTCTGGCCAGGAAGCGCCTGCCGGTCATGGGGCGGCACGCTTGAGGTTCATCAGCGTCATCGTGGTGTCGGGGCCGAGGCCGGGGAACGGGACGTAGGTGAACTTCTCGGGGGTGGGCCAGCCCGTCCACCGCCCGGCGTTGATCGCCACGAACCAGTACGAGTTGTAGATCGGGCTGAAGGGCACCTGGTCCACGACGATCGTCTGCATCTCCTGGGCGTACTGCTTGAGCTCGCCGGTGTCGGCGGTGCCCATCAGCTCGGCGAGCACGGCGTCGGTCTTCGCGTCCTTCCAGCGGCCCAGGTTGGTGGCGGCCTTCTTGCCGACGGGCTTGACGGCGCGGCCGGCCAGCATGCTGTAGACGCCGCTCACGCCGGCGCCGCCGGTGGTGGCGATCGTCAGGTCGAACGTGCCGAGCTGCTGGCTCTCGTACAAGTTGGCGCCTGGCGCTCCGGCGGACTTGACCTGCAGGCCGAGCGCCGACCTCCAGCTGTTGATCATGATGTCGGCGTAGGGGGCCCAGCCGAAGTCCTGGTTGAAGGAGAGGGTGGGCGCGTACGCCCTGCCGTCCTTGACCAGCTTGCCGTCGGTGACCGTCCAGCCGCCCTCCGCCAGCTCGCGCCTGGCGCCCTCGGCGTCGACCTGCTGCACCTTGCCGCGGTACTCGGGCTTGATCCAGTCCCGGTAGACGAGGTCGACGAGGCCGGTGGGGCCCGCCTCGGTGCCGGGCCGGTTGAGCGTGGTGACGATGTCGCCGCGCGGGATCGTCATCGCCAGCGCGCGGCGCACGTGCACGTCGTCGAAGGGTGGTCTGGCGGTGTTGTAGAGCATCGAGTACGCGCCGCCGGTGGCGTACAGCTGGTAGAGGTGCCTGCCCGGGTCCTTGGCGACGTACTCCTGCTCGGCGCCGGGCCACGACTGGATCGCCCAGTCGACCTCGCCGCGCAGCAGCTGCGCCTTCACCGCGTCCTGGTTGGTCGGGATGATCTTCAGGTGCTTCATGGGGAACGTGCCGCCCCAGTAGTCGTCGCGGGCGCGCAGCGTGATCTGCTGGGCGGCGAACGACTCCAGGACGAACGGGCCGGTGCCCACGGGGTCGGGGTTCGTCCAGGTGTTGAGGTCCTGCTTCTCCCAGATCTTCTTCGGCACCATCGGCAACGACGGCGAGGCGAACTGGTTGATCTCGCTGAACCCTGGCTTGCCGAACGTGACCGCGACCGTGGACTCGTCGATCTTCTCCACGGCCGTGTACGTGGTGCCGCCCAGGTTGAAGTCCGGGTTCTCCAGGGGCAGGCTCAGGGAGAACACGACGTCGTCGACCGTCAGCGGCGCGCCGTCGGAGAACGTCACGCCCTGGCGCACCTTGATCGTGAGCCGGGTGCCCTTCTCGTCGAACTCGAGGCTCTCGGCCAGCCACGGCTTGACCGTGCCGCCGTCGCTGTAGTCGACGCGGGCCAGCGGCTCGTAGATCATCTCCGCGTTCGGGGTCTTCTGCGTCGCGGGCCCGACGACGTTGTAGTTGCGGATGTACGTCGTGCCGGCGTCGGTCTTGCCGAAGACGATGGTGTCCGCGCGGGCGCCGCCGGCCGGCTGGTTCTGGACGCCCGCCGTGCACGCGGTGGCGAGCGCCATCACGACGGCGACCAGGAGTCCTCTTGTTCGCATGTGTGTCTCCAGGGGGTGCGCATACGTATGCGCAAGCCGGCCGGACGGGGGAAGGGCCGGTTGCTTCTACGTATGAACAGGGACGGTATGGACGTTACGGCGAGGCGTCAAGGGTGTGACCGGAACTTTTCGTCCCCCCTTGACGGGCGAGCGTTCTGTGCTTAGCGTCCCGGATCAACCTATTCGGCAGATGTGCTCATACGTATGAGCAGCGGCGGGAGGCATCCGTGCACCAGATCGACCGGCTCCTCGACAAGCTCACCCTGGAGCGCAAGGTCCGCCTGCTGACCGGCGCGGACGAGTGGAGCACCCACGCCGACCCCGACATCGGGTTGCGCGCCATGGTGCTGTCCGACGGGCCGTCCGGCATCCGCGGCGTCACCTGGGACGAGCGCGACCCCGCGGTGAACCTGCCGTCCGCCACCGCGCTCGCCGCCACCTGGGACATCGCCACCGCCCACGCGTACGGGGCGGCGCTGGCGGCCGAGGCGCGGCGCAAGGGCGCCCACGTGGTGCTCGGGCCGACGATCAACCTGCACCGCAGCCCGCTCGGAGGGCGGCACTTCGAGGCGTACTCCGAGGACCCGCTGCTGACGGCCGACCTGGCGGCGGCGTACGTGCGCGGAGTCCAGAGCCTCGGCGTCGCCGCTACCCCCAAGCACTACGTGGGCAACGACTTCGAGACCGAGCGCTTCACGGCGAACGTCGTGGTGAGCGAGCGGGCGCTGCGGGAGCTCTACCTGGCGGCGTTCGAGAAGGCCGTGGTGGAGGCGGGGGCCTGGGTGGTGATGTCGGCGTACAACGCGGTCAACGGCGCCACCATGACGGAGAACCCGCTGCTGGCGGAGCCGTTGTGCGGCGAGTGGGGGTTCGACGGCGTGGTGGTGTCCGACTGGTGGGCCGCGCGGTCGACCGTACCGGCCGCGCTGGCCAGGCAGGACCTGGCGATGCCCGGTCCGGACGGGCCGTGGGGGGACGCGCTGGTCGCGGCGGTGCGCGACGGGCTCGTCCCGGAGGCCGCGGTCGACGAGAAGGTACGGCGCCTGCTGCGGCTGGCCGCCCGCGTCGGCGCCCTGGACGGCCTCACCCCCGCCCCGGCCACCGGCACACGGAATGCCCTGACCCCCGACCCGGCCACCGGAACGGACGACGGTCGCGTGCCCGCTTCCGGGACGGCCGGCGGCGTGCCCCCGGCGGTGGCGGTTTCCGCCGAGGAGGGCGCCGTGCTGGCGCGGCGCGTGGCGGCCGACGGGATGGTGCTGGTGCGCAACGAGGGCGAGCTGCCGTGGCCCGCTCCCGGCCCCCGGTCGGTCGCGGTGATCGGGCACAACGCCCTCCAGTTCCGCAGCCAGGGCGGCGGCAGCGCCACCGTGACGCCGCCGTACGTCATCTCCCCGCTGGACGGGCTACGCGCCGCGCTGCCGGACGCCGAGATCACGTGGACCCTCGGCGCCGTCACCCAGGAGGGCCTCGCGGCGCTGCCGATCGCGCGGCTGACCGACCCCGTCTCGGGCGAACCCGGGGTGCGCGCCCGCTTCCTCGACTCCGGCGGCCGGGAACTGCTGAGCGAGAACCGCCGCTCGTCCGACCTGGCCAGGCTGGGCGGATCCCGCCCCGCGGGCACGACGTCGGTGGAGGTCACCACCCGCTACCTGGTGCGGGAGCCGGGCACCGCGCGGCTCGGCATCGCGGGAGCCGGGTTCGCCACGCTGGCCGTCGACGGTGTGCGGGTGCTGGAGCGGGAGCTGGTGCACGAGGGCGAGGACTTCGGCGGCGGCCTGGTCTCGCCGCCGCACGTCTCGGTCACGGTCGAGCTCGCCGCCGGAGAGGCCGAGCTGACGGCCAGGCTGGACGGCGTACCGCAGGGCAACGGCCTGACCCTCACGCTGGGCGAGGACCTGGCCCCCGCCGGCACGGCACGCGCCGGCGAGGTGGAGGCGATCGGGGCGGCGGCCGAGGCGGCGCGGCGGGCGGAGGTGGCCGTGGTCGTGGTCGGCACGAGCCCGGAGATCGAACGGGAGGCGGCCGACCGGGCCACGCTGGCGCTTCCCGGCGCGCAGGACAGGCTCGTGCGCGCGGTCGCCGCCGCCAACCCGCGCACGGTCGTCGTCGTCAACGCGGGCGCGCCCGTGCTCATGCCGTGGCGGTACGAGGTGGCCGCCGTGCTGCTGGGCTGGTTCGGCGGGCAGGAGTTCGGCAACGCCCTGGCCGACGTGCTGCTCGGGACGGCCGAGCCGGGCGGCCGGCTGCCCACCACCTGGCCCGGTGAGGAAACGGACGTGCCGGTCCTGCGGACCGCTCCCGTGGACGGGGTGGTGGCCTACGAGGAGGGCGTGCACGTCGGCTACCGCGCATGGCTGCGCGCCGGGGCCGAGCCCGCCTACCCGTTCGGGCACGGCCTCGGCTACACGAGCTGGGAGCTGACCGACCTCGCCGCCTCCCCCAGTGAGGTGAGCCTGACCGTGCGCAACACCGGCGGGCGCGCGGGCAAGCACGTGGTGCAGGTGTACCTGTCACGGGAGTCGGGCGCGGTGGACCGGCCGGTGCGCTGGCTCGCCGGATACGCGGTGGTGCGCGCCGGCGCGGGGCAGGCCGATCGGGTCACGATCCCGCTCCCGCGCCGCGCGTTCCAGCATTGGGACGGCGGCTGGCGGACCGAGCCGGGCGAGTTCACCGTCCACGCCGGCTCCAGCGTCGCGGACCTCCCCCTCACCGCCCGGATCAGCGCGCCGTAGGCCGAACGGCCCTCCCCTCACCGCCCCCGTACCGTAGGGCGACCGGCGGCCAGCCGAGCCCGCCGGCGGGTGCGGAGGCGCGCTAGCGCGGGAAGTCGTCGAGTTCGCGGACGGCCTGGTCGAGGTCGTCGGCGACGCCGCGGCGCAGCAGCCTGGCGTAGAGCCCGTCGCCGGTGACGCCCAGGCGGCGGATCAGGGCCGCACGAGCGCGCATCTGCGCCTGGGCGTCCTCGATGATGGTCTCCGTCCGGCCCTCCCATCCGTACGCGTCCAGGAACCGGCGCAACCGCGCGGGCCGCGTGTCGAACTGGGTGAAGCCCTCCGTGGCGGCCACGTGACGGGCGTGCAGCGGCACCCAGCACAGCGCCAGCGCCGCCACGTCGGAGTCCACCGTGGTGGGGCCGGCGAAGTCCCAGTCGAAGAAGCCGACCAGCCGCCCGGCGTGGTAGGCGGCGTTGAACGGGCTGGCGTCGTTGTGCGCGATGACCAGCCCGGGCTCCCACGGCCGGCCGGTGCGCCAGTGAGCGTCCGCGGACGGCACGAAGTCGGCCACCGTCTCGTGGTACGACCTCAGCCATGACGCCACCTGCACGAGCGTGTGCTCGGTGCGGGTCCACGACGGCCACACCAGGGCGTCGCCGACGGTGTCGCCTTCGAGATAGGTGAGGGTCTCGCATCCGTCCGCGTCGATGCCGAGCACGCGGGGAGCCCCGTCGAATCCTCTGTTCTCCAGGTGCCGCAGCAACTGGTGAACGGACGCCGTCCACGCCCGCACCGGCCGCCGGACCTGCGATCCCACGCGCACGGCGCCCCCGTCGTTTCCGCCTCCGAGCCGACTCCCGGTCACGAGCGCCTCCCAACGGGCTCGGGCCGGGCGGCTCACGTCGATCGATGGTTCCCTGCTCCGCCCTTGCGCCCCATGAAATTTCGCACGGGACCGCGTCCTCAGCAAGGCCGCGGACGGCCGTTCACCGGAGGCCCGGGAGGCGGACCGTGCTCACGACACCGGCGCCGGAAGACGGTGGTTCGCGAACAGAGACAGAAAGGAAACAGAAAGGAAACAACGACCGCCCTAGAAAGATCGTGTTCCGCCATGCACCGATCGAGGAGGTTTCCTGGTGAGGCATGCTCCCCGTCACCACCGGACGGCCACGGGCGTGGTCGTCTTAGGGCTGGTCGCCGCCGTTGTGCCGCTGGCCGCCACCCCTGTGTCGGCGCACAGAAAGGACTACGGGCAGAAGTGGTCGAACTTCAGCTACCACCACGTGACCGGCTACAACGATCAGTGGAAACCACCCATGACCAAGGCGCCACAACGCTGGTCGAATCACGCCAGGGTGGCCCTGCGCAACGATTCGGGCGCCAACTGCAACGTCAAGGTGGGACGCTACAGCTCATCAGGCTTCGGGCACTACTACAGCTACCACGTCAACGGCGGGTCCACGGGCTGCTACATCACGCTCAACGCCCGCACGATCGCCAACAAGGCCAGCCGGTTCCAGAACTACGTGCACAGCGTCTTCACGCACGAGCTCGGCCATGCGCTGAGTCTGGGACACAACGAGCGCAACGACTCGATCATGTGTAAGTGCCGCAATCGGAACACCATGACGCGCCGCCAGTCGCACGACAACAGCGACGTGACGGATTACTACACCACCGGCTACACGAGGAAGTTCTGATGGCGAAGCGACACCTTGCCACGCTCGCCTTAAGCGCGGGCCTCGTCTTTTCTGTGGCGGGATGCGGAGGCGGAGCCGCCACGACGACGGCGGTCTCCATGGACGGGGCCGGCGCGCGGGAGGCGGTCGTGTCGGCCGACTATCCGGCTTTCGCCTCCGTGAAGGAGATGTGGGACGACGCGGACCTCGTGGTGCAGGCCAACGTCACCGGCATGCGAACCGCGAGGGACAAGCCCTCGAAGATCCTCGAACCCGGCGACGAGGGGTACGACGACCCCAAGGCCAACCCCCTGTACGGGCTCACCCCCGACGAGCTGGCCGAGGCCAGGAAGGTGGCCGAACAGGAGGTCGGCGACATCGTCACCATCGCCACGGCGGAGATCACCCACGTGTTCAAGGGCGATCCGGCCGACGTGCGCTCCGTCGAGGTCCGGCAGCTCGGCGGAGAGCTCGACGGCGAGAAGCTGACCGCGCTCGACGAGGTCAAGCTCGACCAGGACAAGAGCTACCTGCTGTTCCTGCACGCCTGGGACGACACCGGGGACCACACCATGGTGAGTCCGGAACAGGGGCAGTACGTCGCGACGGGCCCGGACGGCACGGCGGCCACGTCCGCGAAGGCGGGCGACACGTACACCCCGCTTCCCGGCAACGGGCTCCATGTCACCCGCGCCGCCCTTGACGAGCTCGGCAAGACGGACTGATCGGCGCCCCGGTCCGGCCGGCGATCCCAAGCCTCTATAAAAGTGTAGTACTACATTTTATAGAGCTTGGGAGGCCGCCGGTGCGGGTGCTTGTAGCTGGAGCGGGGATCAGCGGGCTGGCGGCGGCGCGGGGACTGATCGCCGCCGGGCACGAGGTGGTGGTGCTGGAGCAGGCGCTGGTGGACTGCCTGGCCACGGTGGCCGATCCGGCCGACGTCGTCGGCGTGTACTCCGCCAGGCGCAGGCGGCGGGCGGCCCTGGCCTCCACCGTCGCCTCGAACACCCTCGCCGTGTCCGGCCCGCGGACGCTGATGCAGAGCGAGCGCCTCATGCGCATGAACGGCGCCGCGCCGCCGCGGCTGGCCACCCGGGGGTTCGGCCGCCTGCTGAGCGCTCTCAGCGACCGGATCTGACACCTTCGGCGTTGGGCGGTGGATGGGCGAATGACGTAGCCGCCTGGAATCTCCCTCCCGCGGGGGACGTTCCTCCCCGGCCGAGGGGAAGAGGACTCCGGCGAGCGGCGCCTACGGTGACGGCCATGATGCGTTCTGATCGGCCACGACGCTGGCCCGCGTACGCGGTGGCGGGGTTGTTCCTCGGTTACGCCGCCGGGAAGGCCGCCTTCGCCACGCAGGCTCGGCTCGGGTTCCCCGGCGGCCCGCCGGTTCCGGCCTCCGAGGCCGCGACCTACTTCATGGACGCGGCCACGGCGCAGTGGCTCGCGACCGCGTCCGGGGTGGCGGGGGCGGGGATCGTCCTCCTCACGGTCCTGCCGACGGGCCGCCGGGTGCCCAGATGGCTGATGCTGCTCGTGCTCGCCGTGATGGCCGCGGCCGTCTGCGGCGGCGCCGGCATCATGGCCGTGGACGGGTTCGTCGGCATCGGCGTGGGCTGGCAGTGGTACCACGGGCTGCTCGGGATCGCCGTGATCGTGTTGTTCCTGGAGACGATCCGGTCCTACGCCACGTCGACCGGCCGTCAGCGATTTGTCGGCGGTCGGACCGGGCCCTAGAGTCACGCCACGTGAGACTTTTCATGATCACGGCGCTGGCGGGCGCCCTCGCCGCGCCGCTGGCCGGGCCGACGACGAGCGTGGCCGCCGCGGGGACGACGGTCCACCCCGTCGACCGCTCCGAGCTGACCGCCAACCCGCTCTACCGGGCGGGTCCGCTGCCCAGGACGACCTGCGGGGAGCCCTCGGTCAGGCGTGGCGACCGCAAGCTGGCGCGCGCCTACGTCAACGCGGTCGTCGCCTGCCTGGAGCGCACCTGGAAACGGCACCTCACCGGCGCCGGCCTGCCGTACGAACCGGTCCGGGTGCGGCACATGAACCGGATCCCCAGGAACCACTGCGACCTGGCGGTGGACGGCGCCGACTCCCAGGCGTGGTACTGCGAGAAGTCCCGCACGCTGATCTTCCAGATCGGCGAGGAGTGGGCCGCCAACCCCTCCGACCTGTGGCTCTTCCACACGGCCGCCTCCATGTACGCCTACCACGTCCAGTACCTGACCGGCATCTCGGCCGCCCTCGGCGAGCTGTCCGCCGACGGGAAGGCGGAGTACCGCGAGCAGTCCCGGCGCTACTTCCTCCAGTCCGCCTGCCTGGGGGGCGCCTTCATGAAGAGCGTCTGGCCCATGAAGGGGCGCTCCGCGAAAGACTGGCACCGCTTCAAGTCCCTCCCCGTCGGCGACCGGGACGGCAGGAACAGCTGGTACGGCACGACCGCCACGGTCCGCTCCTGGGTGTCGCGCGGTTTCGCCACCGGCGACCCGGGCTCGTGCAACACCTGGGCCGCCGCGTCCGCCAAGGTGGCCTGACCTGCTCCTCGCAAGGCCCGCGACGGCCCGCGCGGGTCAGCCGGGGATGCGCAGGGCGAGCATGGCGACGTCGTCGTCGTTGTCGGAGGGGCGCACGCCCGCGAGGAGCGTGTCGCAGATCGAGCCGAGCGGCTGGGTGACCAGGGACGAGGCGTACCGGGCGAGCCTGGCCAGCCCGTCGTCGAGGGAGTGGCCGGGAGACTCGATCAGCCCGTCCGTGTAGAGGAGCAGGACCGAGCCCGGCGGCAGCTCGACGGCGGCGTCCTCCCGCTCGGCAGGCAGCCCGGTGCCCAGCAACAGGCCGTTGCCGTCCTCCAGGAAGCAGGCCCGCCCGTCGCGTTCGACCAGGAGGGGCGGCGGGTGGCCCGCGTTGGTCCAGCGCAGCCGCCAGGTGTCGTCCGGCTGCTCCAACCGGGCGAAGATGACGGTGGCCATCGTCGTCTCGGCCATCCGCACCACCGCCTCGTCGAGCCGGTTCAGGATCATGCTGGGTGGCTTCTCCACCTCCCCGGCGTACGCGCGCAGCATGTTGCAGACCTGGGCCATGCCCGCCGCGGCGTCGAGGTCGTGGCCGACGACGTCGCCGATCACCAGGCCCGTCGCCCCGTCGGACAGGACGAAGGCGTCGTACCAGTCGCCGCCGACCTGGGAGGCGTCCGGCGCGGGCAGGTAGCGTGCGCTCATCAGCACCCCCGGCACGCGGGGCAACGTCGGCAGCAGGTGGCGCTGCATGGTCTCCGCGACCCGCCGCTGCCGCTCGTACAGGCGGGCGTTGTCGAGTGCGAGCCCGGCACGGCGGGCTATGTCCTCGACCAGCAGGAGGTCGGCCGAGGTGAACGCCCAGGACCGCTCGGAGCGTCCCAGGGTCAGGGCGCCCACCACCTCCCGGACGCCGCGGATCGGCACGATGGTCGCGGAGTGCATACCGGTCCCGTCGAACAACTCCCGCTGCTTCACCGCGATGTCCGAGTCGGGAGTCCCCTGGTAGTCCTGCGGCCCCACCAGCGCGGGGGTGACTCCGCGCAGCGCCCGCGACAGGGGCATCGACGACTCCTGCGGCAGGGGCGGCATCGGCCCCTCCAGCTCCCGCCGGTGCACCCGTACGCCGTGCTCGTAGTGCACCACGGATACGCGGGACACCCCGCCCTCCTCGGTGAGCAGGTCCACCACCGCCCAGTCCGCCAGCAGGGGCACCACCAGGCGGATGAGCTGGCGCACGGTCTCGTCGACGTCCAGGCTCGAGGTGAGGGTCGCGGTCGTCTCCGCCAGCAGGGCCAGCCGGTCCAGCTCGGGCATCGATGCCGCGGACGGCCTGGGTTGCCCCTCGACGAGGGTCGGTGAGGAGGCCTCGTGGAAGAGCACCAGCGCGCCCTCACCTCCCTCGCCGATCCGGCAGGGGGTCACCATCCAGGAGACAGCGATCAGCGAGCCGTCCCCGCGCTCCATCCATTCCTGGTGGCCCTGCCTGGTCTCGCTGGAGATGAGGGCCTGCCGCATCACGCACCGGCTCCGCGGCAGGGGTTCGCCGTATTTCCCGCGGTGCAGCAGGTCGTGGGCGTCCTTGCCCAGCAGGGTCGAGGCGGCTCGGTCGAGCATCTGCTCCGCCCGGGGGCTGACGCCGACGATGCGCCCCGCGTCGTCCACCACGTACGTCCCGGCGTCGGAGAGTTGGAAGGGGCACCCGTCCTCTGCCGCCAAGGACTGTCCGGCGTCCTCTGCTGGAACGTTCATGGCCGGCTCCTTTCCCTAGGCTGCGCTCTCTACCCAGCGACCTCCCACATCACCATTTACCTATTACGGACATTTCATGACAGCTTTCCCGTGGAGGGCGCCGCCGGCCTACCAGTCCTCTCGACCTGGTACGGCCCTCTCCCCCCGCCGGGGTCCAACCACCGTCCGGCCGGGCGCTAGCCGCCCGTGATGAGCCGGCGTTCCAGCTTGCCGTCCTCCCGCAGAGCCTGCACGAACTTCAGCAGCTCTCCTGTGGTCGAGTAGGAGCCGCCGGCGGGCAGGCCGACGAACGGGGCCCGCTCGCTGGCCGTGAAGTCGTAGCGCTCACCGGTCCTGCGGTCCGTCGTGTAGGAGTGCGCGATGTCGTCCGCGGCCAGGATCTGCGGCCTGGTGTAGAAGTCCGTACGCTTCATGCCGGCCGGAGCGAACACGTGCCGTGCCCTCCCACACCTCCTCGACCGAGTCCCACGCCTGCTCCTCCTGGTCCGGCGGTCCGCTCGTCTTCGGCGGCCTGCCCACACCGGAGGTGTGCGTCAGCAACTGGTGGACGGTCACGTTCGCGGCCACCTCGGCGGGGAACCCGTCCAGGTAGGCGCCCAGCTTCTCGTGGAGTGCCACCTTGCGCCGCTGCACCAGCTGCAGCAGTGCCGTGGCGGTGAAGCACTTGCCGATCGAGCCCGTTTCCCTCTATGGCCCGCGATCCAACACAGGGAGGCGTTTCCTGCGCGTTACCGCCGCCGCCGGGTGAGGGGCGCGCCGCCGGCCGGAAGGACGCCCGCCGGAACCCGGCCGGCGACGGGCTGGCACGCTATGCCTGACACCCGGCCGTAGGGAGACGTACGTGAAGATCGTGGTCGACGACCTGTCCAGCCCCGAGATCGCCAGATTCCTTGACGAACACGTCCAGCAGATGCGATTCATCACGCCCTTGGAGAGCAAGCACGCGCTCGACCTCGACGGGCTGCGCGAGCCCGGAGTCACGTTCTGGTCGGTCATGGACGGTGACGCGGTCGTCGGCTGCGGGGCGATCAAACGGCTGGACGCCGGCCACGCCGAGGTGAAGTCGATGCGCACCTCGCAGGCGCGGCGGCAGAGCGGGATCGCGTCCCTGCTGCTGGATCACATCATCGCCGAGGCCCGCCGCATGGGTTTCACCCGGTTGAGCCTGGAGACCGGCTCGGCCGAGTTCTTCCTGCCCGCCCGCCGGCTGTACGAGAAGTTCGGCTTCGCGTACTGCGAGCCGTTCGCCGACTACAAGCCCGACCCGCACAGCGCGTTCATGACGAGAACCCTCTGACGCGCGATCGACGCACGGTACGGGCCCGCCAGGGACGCCGGCCCCTTCGCCCGGCGGTTCCTCCTGCGTGATCGTCACTTCCGCGGGGGGAGCCCGCCGGAGCCGCAGCAGGGTCCGGAGCGGACGTACAGCGCCTTGCCTGTGATGGCGGACGCGGCGTCCGAGCACAACCACAGAACGGCATGAGCGACACCCTCGACGCCGCCGCCCGAGCCGGCCTCCGGGCCGGCGAGCGGGCCGGCGAGCGGACCGGTCGCCACGGCGTTGACCCGGACGCCGGAGCCGGCCAGGTCCAGCGCCGCCTCGCGGGTCAACTCGATCACGGCGGCCCGCGGGCCATCGGACGGCGCCAGGTTGACGATGCAGCCGCCGGTCCGGCGCATCGCCTGGATCTCGTACTTCAACGCCAGGGACAGGCCCCGCACCTGAGCGGCACAGTCGCAGCCGCCGTCGCACCCGGTAGCGGCACAGGGAGCGGCGGCGCCGGAGGCGGCAGGGCGGCAGGCGATGTCGTTGCAGGCGGCGTCGAGGCGTCCGAACGCGCCGAGCGTCTGCTCGACCAGCCGCCGCACCGACACCGGGCTGGCCAGGTCCGTCGGGACGGCGACCGCCTGGCCGCCCGCCGCGGCGAGGTCGGCGGCCAGTGCCGCGAGGGCCTGGCCGTCGCGGGCGGCGAGCACCACGCTGGCGCCCGCCCTGCTCAGTGCGCAGGAGGTGGCGGCGGCGCCGTGACCGATGCCGTGCCCGGCGCTGGCGACGATGGCGGTACGGCCGCTCAAGGCTCCGCGCGTCATGGTGGCCTCGCCCCCGGTTCGTCTCGCAGGTCCGGTACGCGACCGACGCTAGGAGCCCACCGCCTCCCCCCGCATCGGCGAAATCGCCGGTCTCGTCACCCCGCCGTTGCGGGCATCCCCCACGCCCGCACAGAACAGCCGCTTCGAAGCGTCCACGCCACGAACGCTCAAGAAGGTCCCGGCTTGGGATGATTGTCATGGGTGCCGGTGCTTTCTATGCTCGGCGTGTGCTGGGGCGAGCCGACGAGAGCGAGTTGCTGGACTCGTTGTTGCGGCGCGCCGCGGACGGGCACGGCGGCGGGGTCGTGCTGCACGGCGAGCCGGGCATCGGCAAGACGGCGCTGCTGTCGTACACGGAGGAGCGGGCGGCCGGTTTCCAGGTGCTCCGCGCGGTCGGCGTCGAGCCCGAGACGGATCTCGCGTACGCGACCCTGCACCAGCTCCTCATGCCCGTGCTCGGTTCGGTCGGCGAGCTGCCGGGGCCGCAGGCGCAGGCGCTGAACGTCCTGTTCGGGCGGGCGCACGGCGGCCCGCCCGATCCGTTCCTGGTGGGCCTGGCGAGCCTGTCGCTGCTGTCCCTGCTGGCCGGGGAGCGGCCGGTGTTGTGCGTCGTCGACGACGCGCACTGGGCGGACCAGCCGACGCTCAAGACGCTGGCGTTCGTCGCTCGCCGGCTGGACGACGAGCCCGTCGCGCTGATGCTGGCCGCGCGGGCCGACGAGGGCCACGGCACCGACCTGCCCCACCTGCGCAGGGTCCCGCTCATGGGCCTCGGCGGTGAGGCGGCCACGGCGCTGCTGGCCGAACGCGCGGGCGGGCGGCGGCTGACCGACGGCGAGCGCCGCCACCTGCTGGCCGCCACCGGCGGCAACCCGCTGGCCCTGCTGGAGCTGGCGGGGAAGGAGCTCCCGCCGGAAGGAGCGCAGGAGCCGCCGGCGTTGACCGACGAGTTGCGGCGCTCGTTCCTGAGCCGGGTCCGTGCCCGGCACGCGGAGGCGTTGCCGCTGCTGCAACTGGTCGCCGCCGACGGTTCCGGCAGCGTGGAGACGATCGAGAAGGCGGCCGTCGAGCTGCGTCTCGACGCCGGGCCGCTGCACCGGGCGGAGCTCGACGAGCTGCTCACCTACGACGGGCCGAGGCTGGTGTTCCGGCATCCGCTGATGCGGTCGGCGATCTATCACAGCGCCACGCCGGGGCGGCGCGCGGCCATCCATCGTTCCCTCGCGTCGGCCTTCGACGCTCCGGCCGACCAGCACCGGCGGGCCTGGCACCGCGGTCATGCCGCGACCGGCCACGACGAGGAGGCCGCGGAGCTACTCGAACGCTCGGCCGAGCAGGCCGCGCTGCGCGGTGGCCCGGCGGCGGCCATGGCCGCGCTGTCGCGGGCCGCCGAGCTCACCGCGGCCGGCCCGCACCGGGGGCGGCGGTTGTGGAGCGCGGCGCGCGCCGCCGTTCGCGGGGGGTTCACCGCCACGGCCGGGGAGTTGCTCGACCGGGCCGAACGCGAGCCCCATCTGGACGAGGTGGACCGGATCTCCGTGGCCGCGATGCGGGCCGTGGTGACCGAGTTCATCGGCTCTCCCGAGGACGCGATGGACCTCGTCAGGCCGTGGATCCCGCGGGCGGTGCGGGTCGACCGGCGCCGCTTCACCCCGACCATCGCGATGTACGGCGACCTCGGAACCCGTACCAACCGGCCGGGGGCCTGGTCCGAACTCGCCCGCTGGCTCGACGAGGGCATACCGGAGCAGGACGCCCGGGACGGAGGGGGCGATCCTGAGGAGGCGGTGCTGCGGCTGCTGCGCGCCGCCTGCCAGGCCCGCGCCGGCCACGACCCGGGACCCGCCGTACGGAACGGCGCCGGTGTGGACGCGCTCACCGATCCGATCACGATGACTCTGGCCGGGGCGATCGTCCGGGGGCTCGGCGACCGCGAGCTGAGCCGGCGCCTGTACCAGAACGCCGGGCGGCTGGCCCGCGCCGGCGGCTCGCTGGGCGCGCTCGCGTGGAACCTCGAATACCAGGCGGCCGACGAGCTCGCCCGCGGCCGGCTCGGGCTGGCCGAGGCCCACGCCGAGGAGGGCTGCGCGTTCGCCGCCGAGGTCGGCCAGCCGAACACGGCCTGCCGCAACCGAGGGCTGCTCGCCTTGTGCGCCGCGATCCGCGGCCGTCCCGAGGCCGGTGAGCTGGCCGCGGAGGTGCTGGCCGAGGCGAGCGAACGCCGGCTGGCGGATGCGACGGCGTACGCCAGGCGGGCCCTCGGGTTGATGGAGCTGGTCGCGGGCAGGCACGGCGAGGCCACGCGGCATTTCGAGGCGGTCGGCGGGCGGGACGCCGACCAGCCTTCGGACCTGGCGATGGGCCTGGTCCCCGATCTCGTCGAGGCTCTGGTCAGGGCCGGCGAGCACGACCGGGCCGCCGTGGCCGCCGCCCGCTACGCGCGGTGGACGGAGCACACCGCGTCGCCGGAGCTGGGCGCGCTCACGGCGCGCTGCCGGGCACTGGTCCGCGAGGACGGCGCGGCCCACTACGCGGAGAGCCTGCGCCTGCACGCGCTGGCCGACGCCCCGCTGGAGCAGGCCCGTACCGAGTTGCTGCTGGGCGAGCAGTTGCGCCGCGACCGGCGGCGCTCCCAGGCGCAGCAGCACCTGCGCGGCGCGGCGGAGACCTTCCGCCGCATCGGCGCGATCGCCTGGGCCGCTCGCGCGCTGGGCGAGTTGCGCGCCACCGGCGAGTCGGCGCGCACCCCCGAGGCGGGGGCGCTGACCACGCTCACCCCTCAGGAGCTGCGCATCGCGCTGGCCGTCGGCGAAGGGCTGACCAACCGGGAGATCGCCGCGCAACTGTTCCTCAGCCCGCGCACCGTGGACTACCACCTGCGCAAGGTCTTCCAGAAGGCCGGCCTCACGTCGCGGGCCGAGCTCATGCGCATGGTGCTCTCCGAACGCCCGGCGTAGGGCCGGGCGCAGGACCAGCACGAAGGCCGGCGCGAGGACCGGCGACTTCACTGATTCGGCGGCGCGCCGGCCTTCCTAGCGTGAGGGGCCTCAACGTCCTTCACGTCAGGAGTCCGGCATGACGAACCACGAACGTCGTCCCTCGCGGTCGGCAGGCGGGGCGCGCACCGCCGCCCGCCTCGTCTGGCACTACCTCGAGCTGGTCATCGCGGCGGCCCTCGGGATGATGCTGCTCGACCCCCTGTGGGTCTCGGTGCTGGAGGTGGGCCGGTTCGACGTCTACCTCCTGCTCATGGCGGCCGGCATGGCCGCCGGTGTGGCGATCTGGATGCTGGTGCGCAGGCACGCCCGGCCGCGGATCGCCGAGATGGGGCTGTCGGTGTTCCTGCCGTTCCCCGTGCTGCTCGTCCCTTACTGGTTCGGTGTGTTACCGGCCGCTCGGGTGTCGCTCATCGGGCATGTGATCCCGCTCGTGCTCATGGCGGCGGCCATGGTGTGGCGGCGCGCGGAGTACGCCGATCCCCGGCACCGGTTCAGGTTCCGGGGCAGGTGGTTCCGCGGGACGGCCGTCGTCCTGGCGGCGCTGCTGCTTCCCGGCGCGGTCTCCGCGGTGAACACCGTCGGCAAGTTCGGCGACCTGTACACGGCCCGCGCGGACGCGGTGAGCGCCCGGCCGGCGCCGAAGGCGCACGACCCGGCCAAGCCGACGGTGGCCCTGCTGGCCGGCGGCAGCGGCACGAACGTGGCGGACCTGCTCGGGCCGTACGAGGTGCTGGCGGGCACCGGCCGGGTCAACACCTACGTCGTCTCTCCCGGCGCCCGGCTGGCGCCCCTGACCGGCGGCCTGGATCTGGTGCCCGACCTGACCTTCGGCGAGCTCGCACGGCTGCTGAGCGACCGGAACGACACGCTCGACGCCGTGGTGGTCCCCGCCATGGACGACCCCGGCCCCGCCGAGCTCGGCTCGATCACCCGCTGGCTGCGGGAGCAGTCGGCCGCCGGCGCGGTGGCGATGAGCGTCTGCAACGGGGCGCGCACGCTCGCGGCGAGCGGGCTGCTGGACGGCAGGCCCGCGACCTCCCACTGGTTGCGGATGGCCGGGCTGCGCGACGACTTCCCCGACGTCGGGTGGGTGACCGGCGTGCGCTACGTCGACGACGGGAACCTCATCACCACGGCCGGCGTGTTGTCCGGCATCGACGGCGCCCTGCGCGTGCTCGAACGGCTGGTCGACCCCGGCGCCGCGCGGGAGGCGGCGCGCAGGGTGCACTGGCGGCACTACGCCCCCGGCGCTTCCGCGCGGATCCCCGCGTCCGAGCTCCAGCCGCCTGACGTGGTGGTCGCGCTCAACTCCTCCTACCAGCCGGGCCCTTCGTCCATCGGCATCCGGGTCGCCGGCGGCATCGGTGAGCTGGAGCTGGCCTCCGCGTTCATCTCGTACACCGAGCACGCCATGGTCGGGCGCACCATCGCGCTGGGCGACGGGCCGTTCCGCTCCCGGCACGGCCTGACCTTCGTGCCGCGCTCGACGGTCGCGGCCGCCGCGGATGGGCTCGACCGCCTGCTCGTGCCCGGCCTGGACGCCGCCCGCGGGCAGGTGGTGGCCCCCGCGGCGGGTCTGCGGCCGGTGTACCTGCACGCCGAGGAGGAGTTCGCGTTCGATCCGGTGCTGCGCGACATCGCCCGTACGTACGACGTGCAGACGGCCCGGTGGACGGCGAAGACGCTGGAGTATCCGGTGACCGGCGTCGGGCTGAACGGCAGCGCCTGGCCCTGGCCGGCGACGATCGTGTTCCTGGTGCTGGCGCTGCTGGGGGCCGCCGCGGCCGTCGTCGCCGGGCTGGTGGTCCGCCGGATCCGTACGCGTCACTAATAGGCCAGGCGGCTCGTCGGCATCGCCCTCGACGCGGGCGTCACCGACACCGCGCGGGCTGGCCTCCCGCTCCCGGAACCCCGCCCGTCCTGCGCGTGCCTTCGCCATGTCAGGGCATGTGCCGACCTTGGGGGTTGAGGCCGGTGGAAGCCGGCCTGACAAGGAAGGAGACGGGGGATGGACCGCGAGAAGGTCAACGAGTTCCTGGGCCGGGTCGTGGCCGACATGGCGGCCACCGAGGCCGCCGGCTCGGTCGTGGTCGGCCAGCGGCTGGGCCTCTACCGCGCGCTCGCGCAGGGCCCGGCGACACCCGAGGAGTTCGCCGAGCGCACCGGGTGCCACCCGCGCTACCTGACCGAGTGGCTGCGGGGCCAGGCCGCCGGCGGGTACGTCGGCTACGAGCCGGAGACCGGCCGGTTCTCGCTGAGCGAGGAGCAGGCGTTCTGCCTGGCCGACCCGGACGGCCCGAACGTGCCGGCGGCGTTCCTCATCGCCCTGGGGATGCTGCGCTCGGAGCCGCGCATCACGGAGGCGTTCCGCACGGGCGCCGGCGTCGGCTGGCACGAGCACGACGAGGACGTCTTCGTCGGGTGCGACGCGTTCTTCCGCGCGGGGTACGCGGCGGAGCTGATCCCGCACTGGATCCCGGCGCTGGAGGGGGTCGACGCGAAGCTCACCGCCGGGGCCAGGGCCGCCGACGTCGGCTGCGGCCTCGGCTCGTCGTCGCTGCTGCTCGCCAAGGCGTACCCGCGCACCACGGTTCTCGGCTCGGACTACCACGCCGAGTCGATCGCGCTGGCGCGCAAGCGGGCCGCGGAGGCCGGGCTGGCCGACCGGGTCGGCTTCGAGGTCGCCGGCGCGCAGGACTTCAGCGGCACGGACTTCGACCTGGTGGCGATGTTCGACTGCCTGCACGACATGGGCGACCCGCTCGGCGCGGCCCGGCGGGTGCGCGGGGCGCTGGCTGCCGACGGTACGTGGCTCCTGGTGGAGCCGCTGGCCGCCGACCGGGTCGAGGAGAACCTCCACCCGCTGGGGCGGCTGTACTACAGCGCGTCCACGTTCCTCTGCGTGCCCAGCGCCCTGTCCCAGCCGGGCGGGTACGCGCTGGGCGCGCAGGCCGGGAGCGCCGCGATCCGCGAGGTCGTCACGGAGGCGGGCTTCACCCGGTTCCGTGAGGCGGCGCGGACGCCGTTCAACATGGTCTACGAGGTGCGCCCGTAGGAAGAGCAGGAGGAGGAGGGGGTGGGCCCTGTGGCCCTATGATCGAGGTCAGCCGCAGCCCGCCCCCGCCCAGGAGACTCGTGCCGGACGTCCAGCCTCTCAGGCCCGGAGATCCCAGGTCCGTGGACCACTATCGGATCACGGGCCGCATCGGCGAGGGCGGCCAGGGCACGGTCTATCTCGGAGTCGGCGACGACGAGCAGCTCGTGGCGATCAAGACGATGAACTCCGTCGACGCGTCCGACGTCGAGTCCAGATTACGGTTCCAGCGGGAGATCGAGGTGGCCTCCAAGGTCGCCTCGTTCTGCACGGTGCGCGTGCTGGGTCACGGCATCAGCGACGGCCGCCTCTACATGGTCAGCGACTACATCGCCGGAGAGTCGCTGCAGCAGCACGTCCTGGCCAGAGGGCCGCTCGACGCCTCCGCGCTCATGCGGCTGGCCGTCAACACCTCCACGGCGCTGGTCTCCATCCACAACGCCGGCATCGTCCACCGCGACTTCAAGCCCAGCAACGTCCTGCTCGGCCCGGACGGCCCCTACGTGATCGACTTCGGCGTGGCGCGCGCGTTCGGCGACAAGACGGTGACCGTCACGGGAGTCCTGGGCACTCCCGCCTACATGTCCCCCGAGCAGCTGGCGGGCGAGCGCGTCACCCCGGCCTCCGACCTGTTCAGCTGGGGCCTGACGATGGCGTTCGCGGCGCTGGGCCGGCCGCTCTTCAGCGGCAGCACGATCGCCGCCATGGCCATCACGTTGCGCCAGAAGGAGATCGACCTCGGCGGGATCGCCGAGCCGCTGCGCTCGGTCATCACCTCCTGCCTGATACGCCCGCCCGAAGCGCGGCCGACCGCCCGCCAGGTGCTCAACGCCCTCATCGTGCCCTCGGCGGGGCCCGGCCAGGGCGGGCAGCCGTGGCCGGCCCTCTCGGCGACGGAGCCGGCAACGGGGCCGCCGGTCCCGTCGTGGGGCCCATCGCCGGCACCGTCGCCGGCCTCGTCGTCAGGCCCGGTCACGCCGTTCGCGCCGCCCACCCCGGTGCCCGCAACCGCCGGGCCGGTCCAGGCGCAGGGCTCCGGCCCGGTCTCGCAGCCGACCGGCGCCACGCCGCCGACCCTGTTCTCCCGCCGGGGCTTGGGGCGGCTCGCCGTGGCGGGAACGGTGCTGGTGGCGCTGATCGGAGCGGGCGCGGTGCTGGTGCCCCGGCTGATCGAGGCCACGAGGACGCCGCCCGGTTCCCCGGCGGCCGCCGCCGGCTTCGGCAGCCCGGTCGGCTGGCGGCCCACCGGCCACTTCGCGGCCGTGACCGCCGTCGGCACGGCAGAGGTCGGCGGCCGCCCGGTCACGGTGACGGCCAGCGAGGACGGCACCCTGCGGCGGTGGGACGGGCGCACGGCGCGGCCGATCGGCGCGCCGATGCCCGGTCACGGCGACTGGGTGCGCGCGGTGGCGACGGCCACGGTCGGCGGCGCACCCGTCGCGGTCAGCGGCAGCGACGACAGGACCGTACGCGTCTGGGACCTCACCACCGGCCACCCCAGGGGCGGCCCCCTGACCGGCCACACCGGCGCCGTGCTCGCCGTCGCCACCACCACGGTCGACGGCAGGCCCGTCGCCGTCAGCGGCAGCGACGACAAGACCGTACGCGTCTGGGACCTCACCACCGGCCACCCCATCGGCAGCCCTCTCACCGGTCACACCGGCGCCGTGCTCGCCGTCGCCGCCACCACCATGGACGGCGAGCCGGTCGCGGTGAGCGCGGGCAAGGACGGCGTGCTGCGGTTCTGGGATCTTCGCACCGGCAAGCCCGCCGGCCCGGCCCGCCCCGGCCACACCGACTGGGTGCGGGCGCTGGCCGCCACGCCGGAGGCGGTCGTCTCCGCCTCCGACGACAAGACGGTCAGGGTGTGGGACCTCGGCTCCGGCTCGGTTCACACGATCGGCGACCTGCCCGAGGTGGTGATCTCACTCGCGGCGGTCCGGTCGGGCACGTCCTGGACGCTGCTGGGCGCCGGCCGCGACGGAGTGATCCGCGGCTGGGACACCGCGGGCGAGCCGGTGGGCACCCCGCTCACCGGGCATACGGGGTTCGTCACCGCGGTGACGGCGGCCGTGGTCGACGGCGCGCCGCGCGCGTTCTCCGGCGGCGCCGACAAGTCCATGCGGACGTGGGACCTGACCACGTGGACCGCCTCGGCCGTGGCCGCCGGCAATCCCGGGCATTCCGACGAGGTCAGGGCGGTCGCGCCGGCCACCGTGGGCGGCCGGCCCGTGACGGTCTCCGGCGGGTCGGACAGGACCGTCAGGATGTCCGACCCCGCGACGGGCGCGCCCGTCGGCAGCCCGCTGCTCGGCCACACCGACGAGATCAAGGCGCTGGCCACGGGCACGCTCGACGGAAGGCCGGTGGCCGTCAGCGGCGACGCCGGCGGGTCGCTGCGCAGGTGGCGGCTGGACACCCGGGCGGCGCTCGGCACGCCGCTCACCGGCCACCGGGGCAGCGTCAACGCCGTCACTTTCGCCGGCGACCTGATCGTCTCCGGCGGCGCCGACGGGCGCCTGCACCGGTGGAACGCCGCCACTGGCGCGCCCGCCGGGCCGCCCCTGCCCGGGCACGGCAAGCCGATCAGGGCGCTGGCGTCCGCCGCCGTCGAAGGCAGGACCGTGGTGATCTCCGCGAGCGAGGACCACGAGCTGCGGTTGTGGGACCTCACCGCGGGCGAGCAGATCGGCGACCCGCTGACCGGCCACGACGGCGCCGTCCTCGCGGTGACCGCCACCGTGGTCGGCGGCCGTCCCGTCGCGGTGTCGGCGGGCGAGGACCGTACGCTGCGCCGCTGGGACCTGATCACGGGCACCGCCGTCGGCGGGCCGCTCACCGGGCACACCGACTGGGTGCGGGCGCTGGCGGCCGACGGCGAGCGGGTGGTCTCGGCGGGCGACGACCGGTCGCTGCGCGTGTGGGACCTGCGCACCGGCGAGGCGGCGGGCAAGGCGATCCGCGGCCATGCCGGCCCGGTGTACGCGCTGGCCACCGGCAGAGTGGGCGGCAGGAAGGACGGCGGCACGGATGGCGGCGGGGCCGGGGGCGTTCCTGTCGTGGTCTCGGCGAGTTCGGACTGGACCGTGCGCGTCTGGAACATCCGCGACGAGTGACCGCCCGGCAGCGGCGGCTCAGCGGACCTGCTTGACCTGGTTGCCCTGGCCGTTGCGCTTGACGTAGTCGCGGGCCCGGTCGGCCTTGATCGCGTCGCTCAGCTCGCGGGTCTTGCGATCGTCCAGGTAGACGACGCTCTGCCCGGCCTCCGTGCCGGTGCCGCGGGTGGGCATCGTGAAGAAGGCGGAGTCCTCCAGCCCTGCCAGGTCGCCGAGCCTGCTCCTGAGCATCGACGCCGTCACGCCCTCGTCCACGGTGATCGACCTGGTGATCGCGCGCAGGAGCCCGTCGACCTTGAGCGGGCTGGCCAGGGTGCCGGCGCTCAGCACCCGGTCGGCCAGGGCGTTCAGCACCGCCTGCTGGCGTTTGATCCGGTCGAAGTCGCCGCCGGGCAGGTCGTGGCGCTGCCGGACGAACGCGAGGGCCTGCTCGCCGTCGAGGTGGTGGCGGCCGGCCGTCCAGGTGAGGCCGCTGTGCGTGTCGCGCACGGTCCTTGCCACCTTCACGTCGACCCCCTCGACGGCGTCGATGACCTCGGGGAACCCCTTGAAGTCGATCGCGGCGTAGTGGTCGACCCTGACGCCGGTGAGCTTCTCGATGGTCCTGATCAGCAGGGCGGGCCCGCCCCAGGCGAACGCCGCGTTGATCTTGGCTCTGCCGCGGCCGGGGACGGTCACCCAGGAGTCGCGCGGGATCGACACGATGGCGGCGTGCCCGCCGTCCTCGGACAGGTGGGCCAGCATGATCGTGTCGGCGCGCTGCGAGCCGAGGCGCCGGTCCCCCGTCCTGGCGGCGCCTCCCGTGCTGGGCTCGCCCGACCTGAGGTCGGTGCCCACGAGGAGCCACGTCTCGCCGTGGCCGGGCTTCGCCCGCGGTCGCTGCTTCTCCTCCTCCTTCGAGGTCGGCATGGCCATCGGCTGGCGGGTGATGCCGCTGTCGAGGCTGGCCGTGTAGACGAGGAACCCGCCGGCGCCGAGCGCTCCCAGCACCACCAGCGCGCCCAGGGACATCCCCAGCACGAGAAGCAAGCGGCGCATCCCTCGAACCCTCCCAAGATCGGTCAGTGGACTGTACAGCTAGTTGCCGGGCAGGGCCTTGCCGTGGAGGTAGCCGAGCCAGCGCTCCTCGATCGCGCTGTAGCGCCCTCCGGTGATCGCGTCCAGCGCCGACAGCTGGGTGACGTGCAGCGCGTGGTAGCTCCACCGGGCGGGGTTGGGCGCCGTCGCCGGGGTCCGCGTGTAGTGGAGCAGGTCGTAGCTGGTCCTGGACGACAGGTCGTAGAGCGGCAGGACCCTGTCCAGGGTCTCGAGGCCCTCCTCGAACATCTCCCGCGCCGCCGCGTCGTCCATGAGCTCGCCGACGTCGTACACGCCGAGCAGGGCGAACAGGTAGCCGTTGAGCACGTGCGTGGGGGTGGGGGTCGGGTATTCCTCGAACCAGTCGTGCCCCTCGAAGTCGCGCCGCACACCGCCCTTCTCCACCGTGGTCCTCAGAGGGCCGAGCGCCCGCAGCGCGGCGTCGCCGTAGCGTGACTCGCGGGTCTTGTCGTACATCTTGGCCAGGAAGGCGGCCCCGATGCCCTGGGCCATCCCCGAATACCAGCCTGCCCGTAATTCGCCCGCCAGCCCGTCGCGGTAGGAGTACGCGAAGGGCACCGGCCAGCCGCCCTTGCCGTCCTGATGCTCCAGCAGCCAGCGGGCCACGGTCTCGGCCTTCGGCCGGTACTTCTCGTCGCCGGTGGCGACCCACTTGCTGTAGTTCTCCATGCCGTACTGGACGACCTCGACCGGATACTGGAACCTGCCGAAGTCGTACGTGCTGACCGGGATGCCGTCCGGCCCGATGGAGATGCGCCGCCAGGTGGTGACGTCCACGTCGGCGAAGTGCAGCCAGGGGCCGCGCGGATCGTGCTTGTCGATCAGCGGGGTCTCGTCCTCGACGTACTCGGCCCTGACGACACCGTCGGCGCCGGTGGAGACGGCGAGTTCGAGCCGCTTGGCCAGCGCGTCGAGCGGCACGTAGAGCTGGTCGTCGGCCCGCAGGCCGGACACGGTCTCCCGCAGGAGGCTGACCGGGGCCTGCGTCGCCGCGACCGAGGACGGCTTGCGCGCCGCGGGGGGCTCCGAGGTGGTGCACCCGCTCAGGCAGCTCACGCCGACCATCGCGACGATGAGCTTACGCACCACAGGCACCATGCATACCGCCTTTAACGGCTATTTCGTGAAAATGGTAATGTCGGGCCCTCACTGATCATCCTTCAGGGGTCCCAGCCCACATGAACCACGATCGCGTCCATTTTGCCTACAACGGGATAGATGTCGACCCCGAGACCCAGGAGCTGACCAGGAACCGGCTGCACTGGCTGCTCGATCGCCTTCCCTCGGGGCGGATCCTCGACCTGGGCTGCTCCCAGGGGACCCTGTCCATCCTCGCCGCCCGCCGCGGCGACCACGTGATCGGCGTCGACATCGAGGAGGAGGCCGTCGCCTTCGCCGCCGGTCTGGCCGCCGAACCGCCCGGCGAGCCGGCCGGTGACACGACTGGCGACACGACCGGCGACACGGTGAGCGACACGGCCGGTGACACGGCCGGGCGGCTCGCCTTCGTGCTCTGCGACGGCGAGCGCCTCTCCTTCCCCGACGGCTGCTTCGACGCGGCCGTCGCCGGAGAGCTGCTGGAGCACGTGGCGGACCCGAGGGCGGTGCTGACCGAGCTGCACCGGGTGCTCGCGCCCGGCGGGACGCTGCTGGTGTCCGTACCTCATGGGCTGATGCCGCACCACGACCACCGCCGCACCTTCTACCGCGCCGGCCTGCGCCGCCTGATCAACCCCCTGTTCAAGGTCGGCGAGCTGACCGTGCTGGCGCGGCACATCGCCGTGGTGGCCGTACGGCGGGAGGACCCGCGCGCCGTCCCCGCCTTCCGGCTCAGCCAGGAGGAGGCCGACTTCCTCCAGCGCGAGGAGCGGCTGGAGGAGCAGGCGCGCGACCTGCGCGACAAGCTGGCGCGGGCCAACCGCCTCTACCGTGACGTCACCGTGGCCAACGCCGAGCTGAAGGAACGGCTCGGCGAGAGCGGGGCGGGGCAGCAGGTCCTCGACCAGCTGTCGTCGCTGCAGGACACCGTCACCCGGCTCTCCACCGAGCTCGCCGGCAGCGCGGCCGCGGAACGGAACGAGCTGCAGGAGCGGCTCGTCGCGCTGGCGGACGACCGCGACCGCCAGCGCGCCGGCCTGCACGCGGCGGAGACCGAGCTCGGCCTGCTGCGCGAGGCGGCCGGCGCCGCGGAGGAGGAGCGCGACCGGCTGCTGGAGTCGATCAACGGGCTGAGCGCCGGCATGGAGTCGCTCCGCGAGACGGCCGACGCCGTCGCCGCCCAGCGCGACGAGCTGCGCGCTCTCGTCCGCGCCCAGGCCGAGGACCTGCAGGCGGCGGAGGCGGCCCACAGCCAGGCCACGCGGACCGCCGATGACGCGCACGCGCGCACGCTGGACGGCCTGCGCGCGCGCATCTCCGGGCTCGAGGAGGAGCAGCGGACTCACCAGGCGGAGCTGTCCAGGCTCCGTACGGTCTACAACGGCGAGCGGCACCGCCACTCCCTCACCCAGCACCGCCTGGACAAGGTCGTCACGGCCGAGGCGAAGCTGCGCCAGGAGAACGCGCGATTACGCGACAAGCTGGAGACCGTGACCGGCCGGCTGGCGGACTACCGCGAGCAGGTCAGCAGGATCCGCTCGTCGCGAGCCTGGCGCATGCTCTCCGTCTACCGGCAGCTGCGCCGCCCGGGACGGCCCGATCCGGGGCAGCCGGGCAGGACGGCGCCGGCCTCGGCCGCCCCTGCCACGCCGACCCGCACAATCGTCACGCTGCCGCCCGCTCGTGACCTGACCTCCCCCGCCACGGAGCCGCCGCCCGCCGCGGCCGCGCCGCCCCGGCAGGAGCAGGAGATACGGATCGCGCTGCGCGAGTGGATCGACCGTGCCAGGGCGGCCGCGGGCGCCGAGGTGGTGCTCATGTTCTCGGGCACCACGTTCGTGCAGGAGGCCCGGGGCAACCGGCCCATCCGCCTGACCCGCGTCTACCTCGGCCGCGACTGCCCGGTCTTCTTCAACTACTACCGCTGGCGCGACAGCGATCCGCTGCCGTCGCACCCCGATCCGCTGCTGTTCCAGAGCCCGATCGACCTCACGCCCATGCTGCTCGACGAGGTGCTGGGCGCGGACTTCGGCGGCAAGCGCAAGTTGTTGTTCGCGTCGTTCCCGCACGAGACGATGGTGCGGACGCTGACCCACGCCGCCTCGCACGGCTGGGTGACGATCTACGACGCGCGCGACGACTGGGAGGAGTTCGCCAAGGTCGGCATGGCGAAGTGGTACCACCCTGGCTTCGAGCGTTACCTCGTCGCGCACGCCGACGTGGTCACCGCGGTCTCCGAGCCGCTGGCCAGGAAGATGGAGACGCTGGGCGGCCGCCCGGTGAGCGTCAACGCCAACGCGCTCGACCCGGCCTTCCCCGCGCCGCCCTCGCCGCGCCGGCCCGGCGCCACCAGGATCGGCTACTTCGGGCATCTGACGGACAAGTGGTTCGACTGGGACCTGGTGCTCCGCGCCGCCAGGGCCCACCCCCAGTACACCTTCGAGCTGGCCGGCCACCAGCACCCCGACCTGCGGCTGCCGGAGAACGTACGCCTGCTCGGGCTGCTCGGCCACCAGGAGCTGGCCGAGCTCAGCACCGGGTGGGCGCTGGCGCTGGTCCCGTTCAGGAACGGCGCGCTGGCCGACGCCGTCGACCCGATCAAGGTGTACGAGTACCTGCATCTCGGCCTGCCGGTGCTGACGACCTACTTCCCGCAGTGCGCCGGCTACCCGGGCGTCCACGTGACGGAGTCCGCGGCGGAGTTCGTCGCCGCGCTGCCGCAGGTCGCCGGCACGGCGCCCGACGCCGCCGAGGTCCGGGCCTGGCTCGCGGTCAACACCTGGGAGTGCCGGGCGGACGCGTACTCCGAGATGGCCGAACGGGTCGCGCGCAAGGGCCGCGAGGGGCTGCTGACGCTGCTGGAGTGCCGGTGAAAGTGCTGTTCTGCTACCGCTACGGCGTGCTCGGCGGCGTGTCGACCCAGTTGCTCAACCGCTACACGCACTTCTCGGCCGAGTTCGAGATCGGCGTGCTCTACGAGGCCGACCACGGCATGGTCGGCCACTTCCCGCCGGGCGTGGCCAGGGTGGCGGCCACCGACGAGGCTCGCGAGGCCGCCATCAGGCAGGCCGCTCCCGACGTGCTCGTCGTGATCGACAGCCCCGGCTTCCTGTCGGCGTGGCAGCGCGCGGGCTCCCCCGGGTCGCTGATCCTCGAGGTGCACACCACCACGGCGAACCTGTCCTATCTGGGCGAGCTCTCCGTCAGCCCCGGCCACATCGTGACCGTGAGCGAGTACATGCGCGCCAAGCTGGGAGCGCTGGGGCTGTCGCCGATCAGCGTGGTGCCCAACTGCCTGGACGAGCGCTGGTACGCCGAGACCGTCCCGCCCGCGCTCGACACCACCCCGGTGGCCTGGATCGGCAAGCTGGACGGGCACAAGCGCTGGCGGGCCGCCGCCGACCTGCTCGACCGGATCGCCTCCGCGCGTCCCAGGGTCACGCCGCTGCTCGTCGGCGGGTACACCGCCCCGGAGAGCGAGGTGTCGGCGCTGACCACCAAGCTCGCCACCTCGCCCGCCCTCGGCGCGGCCCGCTGGCTGCCGCGGGTCGACTACGACCAGATGCCCGCCCTCTATTCCGCCATCGGGGCGAACGGAGGCCTGACCGTCTCGACGACGACCGACGAGTCGTTCGGCATGTCGGTCGCCGAGGCGCTGGTGCGGGGCTGCCCGGTGATCGCGCCGTCGGTCGGGGCGCTGCCCGAGATCCTCCCCGAGGAGGCCCTCTACCCGCCGGGCGACTGGGCGGCCGCGGCGGCCAAGGCGCTCAAGGCGCTGTCGGACCGCGACTTCCGCGCCGCGCTGCTGAGCACGGCCTCGCTGGTGCGCGAGCGCACGCACCCGGAGTACGCGCTGGCCGCCTTCGCGAACGTGCTTCAGCGCAGCGCGAAGTCGTCGAAGGTGGCCTGACCCGGCGCCGCCAGCACCAGGCCGAAGCTGATCCCGGCGGCGTCCGGCAGCCGGGGCTTCCAGGTGGCCTGCCGCCAGGTGCGCGCGGCGGGGAACTCGGGGCCGGTGGTCCAGCCCGACCACACCCCGTCGCCCGACCGGGTGCTGACCGCGAACCGTACGGGGGCGGTCGACGTGTACCAGACCGACACCGTCGAGGTCTCGCCCGGACTGGGCGCGCACGCGCCCCCGTCCTGCTTGATCGCCAGCCTGAGCCGTGCCGGGTCGCTCCCGCTCACCTCGATGTGGCCGGCCCAGCGCCCGCCGCGCGCGCCCGCCACCCGGCCGAACGCGGCCGTCGCGGAGCTCCCGTCGAGCTGCCAGCAGTCGGGGAGCCCCTCCTTGCCGAAATAGTTCTCCAGCGAGGCGTTCAGCACGATCGACGGGGCCCTGACCGGCGGCACGGGCCGCGCGTCGCCGCCGATGACGTCGCCGACGGTGCGCACGGCGACCGCGCGGCCCCGCAGCCAGTCGAGGAGCCCGGTGAACAGCTCGGGGTCGACCCCCAGCGGGCCGCAGCCGGCGCAGTAGTCGTGGAAGACGAGGATCGCCCAGCCCTTGCGCCGTTCGGCCGCGATCACGTACTGCTGGGCCTGCGCGAGCGTGGTGCGCGCACCGACCGACAGCGGCGTCCTCAGGTTGTACGGGTCCGCCGGAGCGGTCCGCTCCCCAGCGGCTCCCGCCCGGCCCCTGCCGCTGCTGTAGCCGCACTCCTTCACCACGGCCTCGGCCGCCGCGTCGACGGCGTGGAACGGGTAGGCGAACGATTTCGCGGTGAAGCCCAGCGCGGCCAGCCCCGCCCGGTCGCCGCACACCTCTCTGCGCTGCTCGTCGGGGTGGAGCTCGGGCAGCCGGGCGTGGGTGCGGGTGTGCCCGCCGATCTCGTGCCCCGCCCGCGCCATCCGCGCCAACTGGGCCCCGTCGAGGTGGCCGGCGGCCTGGACGCGGGTGCTGTGGACGTAGAAGGTGCCGGCCATGCCGCGCTCGGTCAGCTCCCGCGCCATCCGCTCCTGGCGCCGCAGGCCGTCGTCGAAGGTGAGCGAGACCACCGCGCCGCCGGTCGGCTCCGCACTCGCCGGCCCGGCGCTCGGCTGCGGCGTGGTCCCGGGGCCGCCGCATCCCGCGGCCAGGGCGATCGCCACGACCGCCGCCACCACACGACGCACCTGTCCTCCCTCCCCCGGCCGCACAATCCTGCCATGCGCGCCGGCGCCTACCGCATGGGATCCCGCCGCCACCTCGGACATTTGTCGCGGTGAGACCGGTTCCGATGCCCGACCACACGCGCTCATGCGTCCGGTTCTACTGGTGGGCCAGGACGTCGCCGCCCCGTCGACAGGAGAGCCATGGCGGCCTCTACGAGGCCGGCGACCCCGCCGAGCTGCACGACGCGCTGGCATCGCTGCCCATGTGGAAGTGGATGGACGTGACCGTCGAGGCCCTGGCCACCCACCCGCAGGAGCAGAAGGAGTCTCGCGGCTCAGGAAAGTGACACGAGTCATCCTGCTCCTGGCATAGAGCACCCGGGCCGTCCGCCGGACCGGCCAAGTGTTGGCCAAGCCCTATCGGGAGCGTGCCGACCTGCGGGACTTCTCCCCCATGGGCGGTCACAGTGGGTGAGTTCACGCCTTTCTTCCCGGAGCGGAACCAACACCCACGACACGGCGAGCGCTCCGGGCTCTTGCGGACAAGGGAGTCAGACATGCTCGAGCGCGTCCTCACCGCGACCGTGGCGACCGTGGCGACCGCGGCGACACTCGCTCTGGCCGCCGCCCCCGCCCTGGCGGGGGACGGGCCCCGGGTGGCCACCTACGACGCGCGCGAAGGCTCCGTCCTCGTGGACGCCGACCGCAAGCGGATCACCGTGTGCGACAAGGTCCGCGACGACACCTCCATCAGGGCCGAGTACACCACCACCCGCGACCAGGAGTGGACCGCCCAGGCGCCCCAGGGCGGCTGCCGCACCCGCCGCACCTGGCTCAGCAGGATCACCGGCTTCCGCTTCTGCACCGGCCACATCAACCTGGGCCGCATCGCGTGGGACGGCTGCCGCCACCGCGTCAGGACCCCCGAGCCCAGATGGCGCAGGCACTACTGAGCCCTCGCGGGCTCGACGCGGGCAGGTAGGAGCACCGTCCTTGGTCCGCGCCCCCACGGTGCCGGCGGCGCGACCCGAAGGTCCTGCCTCCCGCTTCGGCGAGCCGGCCAGGACGATCCCCGGCATCACCGGCGGGTCTCCGCACCGCCCGCCTGCGCGAGCCGGTGGCGGCGCGGAGTGCCGGCACCCCGTGTTTCTCGTGGCCGGCCACGAGAAACACCGTGTCATCAGGTCGGGAAGTCCTTCGGGTTGACCGAGCGCGTCCTGGCGTTGCCGCCCCTGACCTGGTTGAGCGTCAGGCTCCAGCCGTTGGTGGAGGTGAACCTCAGCCGCTGGTCGAACCGCTGGTAGGAGGCGTTCCTGGTGAACTTGCGCTTCTTGGTGTCGAACCGGTAGCCGGTGGTGAAGTAGACCCGGTAGGTGCCGCTCCTGATGTCGTTGATGCTCGCGGACGACCGCGCGCGGACGTAGATGCTCACCGCCTTGGTCCTGCCCTTGACCAGGGTGACGACGCCGTCCTTCGAGGTGCCGTTCCTGATCTTCAGCCGTCCGCCGCCACCGGTGTAGCGGTCATAAATGATCTTTCCGTTACGCGGGCGCGCGGCGGCGGTCGAGGCGGCCGCCTGCGACACCGAGACGACCGCCTGCCCGCCGGTCGCCGCGGCCGCCCCTGCGGTGGGCGCGGCCAGCATGCCGCCGGCCAGCGCGACTGCGACAACACCGGCGCGCAAAGGGGTTCCTTCGAGTAGTCGCTTCACGGTGAACATCTCCCTGGGGGTGTGTGATCATGCCAAATGTAGAGAAACGCAGCATGATCGGCCACCTAGTAGATACCAGGATGGACAGGGCGGCCATCGCCGAACCACAGGAGTCTTCGGGTGTTCACCCGTACGTCATCCGAAGGTCTGTCGCATTTGTTAGGTGCCGTCCGGAACGCCCAAGTTTCTGCAAGCTTGTCATCAGAACCCGGTAATGCGGGTTCTTGATCTGAAGGAGGGGCACTTACCGTTGGCCTATGGCTGGTCATGGGAGCGCAGCACCGTCGTCGCCACGAGCCGGAGCGAGGTAGGCCGTGCAGGACGGCGTCGTGAGCGCTGCCGCGCACCATGCCTTCGAAGTGGACGAGGTGCTGGCGCGGGCCGTGCGCGACACAGGGGCGCACATCGGCGCGGTCTACCTGCTGGCCGACGACGGCCAAGTGCTGCTCATGGAGGCGGAGACCGGGCTGCCCGCCCAGATCGTCAAGCCATGGACGCGGGTGCGGGTGAGCGCGGGCGTCCCGGTGTCGGCCTCCGTACGCGAGCGCCGGCTCGTCTGGGTGCCGGGCTACCAGGAGCTCGCCCACCGTTACCCGGCGACGGCGATCGCGCTGCCGTACCCGTTCGCCGCGGTCGCCACCCCGATCCAGTCGAACGGGGCCGTGTGGGGCTCCCTGGTCCTGATGTGGCCGCCGTCGCACCCGCCCGACCTCGCCCCTCACGAGCGGGACACCATCGACGACGCCACCCGCAGGCTCGGCGACCTCATGGGCCAGGCGGCGCGCGACGGGCGCCCGCCGCGCGCCGGGGACGAGCCGCGCGTCCTCGCCCCCGCGTGGGCCGGGGTGCCGGACGTGCACCATGCCCTGGCCTCGGCCGGCTATCTGGACCGGCTCCGCGACGGCTGCGTGGGCCTCGACCTGGAGGGCCGGCTCACCTTCGTCGGCGCGGGGGCGGCCGGCCTGCTCGGCGAAGACCTGGCGGGCAAGGTGGGCGAGCGGCTCTGGGAGGCGGCGGCGTGGCTGAAGGACCCGCTGTTCGAGGACCGCTGCCGCGCGGCGGCCGTCAGCCAGGAGGCCACGTCCTGCCTCGTCCGGGGCCCGGCCGGCCGGCCCCTGCACATCAGCCTGCATCCGGACCCGTCCGGCCTCAGCCTGTACGTCACCCAGGCGGCGGCCGACCGATCGGCGCGGCGGCAGGACGCGCCCGGCGCCGGCGGCGTCAGCCTGCCCCGCGCGGACGTCTTCTACAACCTGCTCCATCTCGCGGCGGCGCTGAGCCGGACCCTCGACGTGCAGGAGATCGTCGACATGGTCGCCGACCACGTCATGCCGGTGTTCGACGCGCGGGCGCTGGCGATCATGGTGGCCGAGGGCGGGAGGCTGAAGGTCGTCGGCTCGCACGGCTACGATCCCGGCGTCGCCGAACGTTTCAACCGCCGGTCGCTGACCTCGGCCGCCCCCTCGCAGGACGTCCTGCGCACCGGGGAGCCCGCCTTCTTCTCCGATGTGGATGAGTTGCGCCGGAAATATCCGCGAGCCGAGGTCAGTGACGGGATGGCCGCCTGGGCGTTCCTGCCGCTGCGCACCTCCGAGACCGTCGCCGGCTTGTGCCTGCTCTCGTTCGACGAGCCCTACCCGTTCACTGACGAGACGCGGGCCAGCCTCACCGCGATGGCCGGGCTCATCGCCCAGGCCCTGGACCGGGCCCTGCTCTACGACGCCAAGGACCGGCTCGCCCACACCCTCCAGACCTCGCTCCTCCCCCGCAGGCTGCCCAAGATCGACGGGCTGGACGTGGCCGCCCGCTACGTGCCCGCCACCCGCGGCGTGGAGATCGGCGGCGACTTCTACGACCTGATCCGTCTGGGCGACACCAAGGCCGCGGCGATCATCGGGGACGTCCAGGGCCACAACGTGACGGCCGCCGCGCTCATGGGGCAGGTCAGGACCGCCATCCACGCCTACGCGGCCGCGGGAGCGAGCCCGGGCGACGTGCTCAAGCTCACCAACAGCCTGCTCATGGACCTGGACCCCGACCTGTTCACCAGCTGCCTGCTCATCTACTTCGACCTGCGGCTGCGCACGCTGTGGGCCGCCAGCGCGGGGCACCCGCCGCCCCTGCTGCGCCCGCCGGGCCAGCCCGCCGAGGTCGTCGACGTGCCCGCCGGCATCCTGCTCGGCGTCCAGGCCGACGCCGAATATCCCACCGTCCAGGTGCCGTTCCCGCCGGGCGCCGTCCTCGCCCTCTACACCGACGGCCTCGTCGAGACCCCCGGCGGCGACCTGGGCCAGGCCATCGGCGAGCTCGCGGAACACTTCGGCCGCGCCGCGGGCGAGCCCGTCCACCAGCTCAGCGACACGCTGCTCAACCACGCCCCGCACACCAGCCAGCGCGCCGACGACATCGCGCTCCTCCTCGTGGAGCACCGCGCGCCCCCGGGCTGACCCGTTTCGTTCCCGCCGCACGGGGCAGGGGCGAGGCCGCCTGAGGCGGACCGAGGAGGTGTGACCCATGGCGAAGATCTGGCGAGGACGCCCCGCGGCCGGCGGGGACCGCGGCCGGCCGGGCGTCCACGGCGCACCGCACACGGCCGGCAGCCGGTCCCCGGGCACTCCCAAGCCGGACGAGGGGCCCACGTACGGGCGGGGAACCGGCGGCCGGCCCCTGTGGAGCGAGCGCGACCGCGACGCCGAACGCATCCGCGCGCTCCTGCGCCGGTCAGGGTGCGCCGCGACGGGCGGCGCCGACGGGTTCGCCGTCGAGGGCGGGCACGACGGCGTCTTCCTGGTCACCTTCGCCGAGCGGCACGTGCCTGCCGGGAGCGGGCTGGGCGCCTGCGTGCGCGCGCTGGTCCGGGCCGGCATGTCGGTGGAGCGGCAGCCGGGCGACGGGCGCGCGCTCCGCGTCGGAACCCGCGGCGCGCTCCCGGCCGCGATGAGAGCCCGCCGCCCGCGCTCCTGACGGCGGGCCGCCAGAGGCAGGTGGTCAGTCCAGCAGCTGGGGCGTGTGGTCCTTCAGCACCTGCAGGAACGCCGCCGCCGGCCCGCTCCGGTAGCCGCGCCGCCTGCGGATGACGACCACGGGCAGCGCGGCGTCCAGGTCCGCCACCTCGACCGCCCGCAGGCTGCCGATCCGCAGCTCCTCCCGGACGCTGCTGATGGGCATGAGGGCGACGCCGAGACCGGCCTGCACCAGGCGCTTCTGCGCGGTGAGGCTGTCGACCCTGGTGATCGGGGCGCCCACCAGCCCCGACGCGGGCAAGCGGTGGTCGAGGAGGTGGCCGAAGGAGTCGGGCTGGCCCCGCTCGGGCGGGAAGCCCAGCCAGCGCTCGCCCTCGAACGCCCGCAGGTCCGGCAGGCGGCGGGCGGTGACCGGATGCGCGGCGGGCACGACGACCAGGAGTTTCTCGACGCCGAGCGGGATCGACTCCAGCTTGGGGTCGGCGTCGGGGAAATAGCGCAGGCCGAGAGACGCCTCGCCGCCGCGGACGAGCGCGCTCACCTCGCGGCTCGTCGCGGTGCGCAGCTCGACCGAGGCCTCGGGGAACCTCGACTCGAACGTGCGCAGCGCGTCGACGATGTGCGAGTCGGCCAGGGTGCCGACGATGGCCAGGCTGAGGGTCTGGGCGCCGCCGGGCCGCTCGGCCGCGTCGCGTACGGCACGCTCTCCGTCGCGCATCGCCGCCAGGGCGGCCTCCGCGTACGGCAGGAGCGCCCGGCCCGCGTCGGTGAGCGCCACCCGGCGGCCGGTCCGCTCGAACAGGGCGGCGCCCAGCGACTGCTCCAGCTCGCGGATGCGGCGGCTGATGGCGGGCTGCGACCGGTTGAGCTTCCTGGACGCCTCCGTGAACCCGCCCAGCTCGGCGATGGCGGCGAACGCCTCGATCTCCTCGACTGTCACATCCATCAGTATTCCTGATAGTCCGCATCCTTACCATGCATTTGACTGATCTATCGACGAGAGGCGAGAGTGAACGCGTAACCGCAGATGGGAGAGCACCATGACCGACCAGACGGCCCGCGCGACACGATTCCGGGCCCTCCACGAAGGCCCCGGGCCGCTCCTGCTCCCCAACCCGTGGGACGCCGGCACGGCCCGGCTGCTGGCGTCCCTGGGCTTCGACGCGCTCGCCACCACCAGCCTCGGCGTGGCCAACCAGGCCGGCCGCACCCGGGCCACCCGGCAGGACGTCCTCGACAACTGCCGCGTCCTCAGCGAGGCGACCCCGCTGCCCGTCAACGCCGACCTGGAGAACGGCTTCGCCGACGACCCCGCCGAAGCCGCCAAGATGATCGCGGACGCGTGCGCGTGCGGCGTGGCCGGCGCGTCCATCGAGGACGCCACCGGTGACCGCCGGACACCGATCTACGACTTCGGGCTCG
This sequence comes from Nonomuraea sp. B5E05, assembly GCF_039880665.1. Classification (NCBI taxonomy): domain Bacteria; kingdom Bacillati; phylum Actinomycetota; class Actinomycetes; order Streptosporangiales; family Streptosporangiaceae; genus Nonomuraea; species Nonomuraea sp. B5E05. Next base: position 61,533 of record NZ_JBDPMJ010000017.1, on the reverse strand, counting down.
CCGTCGAGCGCGTGCGGGCGGCCGTCGAGGTCACGCGCGGGCTTCCCGTCCCGCTCGTCCTGACCGCCAGGGCGGAAGGCCTGCTGTACGACGCCGGCGACCTCGGCGACGCCATCATGCGCCTCCAGGCGTTCGAGGAGGCGGGCGCCGACGTCCTCTACGCGCCGGGGTTGCGCACGCTCGACGAGATGCGGGCGGTCGTCTCCTCCGTCGGCCGGCCGGTCAACGTGGTGATGGGCTTCGCCGACCCGGCGATCACGCTGGAGCAGCTCGCCGAGATCGGGGTGCGGAGGGTGAGCATCGGGGGCGCGCTCTCCCGGTTCGCACTCGGCTCGTTCCTCGACGCCGCCAAGCAGATGCGCGACGGCCGGTTCGGGTTCGTCGCCGACGTGCCCCCGATGTCCGAGCCGTACCGCGCGTTCAAGCCGTACTCCACCCCCTGAGGGCCGCCTCGACGGCCCATGGCATGATCGGCGGCAGGACCTTCGCCGAGCGCGTGACAAGGAGCGGGACATGACGGATCAGCAGGGCCGCCGGGTGCCCGGCCTCGACGGGCCCCTCCAGCCGCTGACCGTCGGCACGTCGGGGCTCGGCGCGAACCCCGGCGACGAGGCGCTGGCCGAGAAGATGGTGTCGGGCCGCTTCCGCCAGCTGGACACCTCCAACAACTACGCCGGCGGGCGCTCGGAGGCGCTGATCGGCGCCGCGCTCAAGCAGGCGTCCGACGGCGTGACGGTCTTCTCCAAGGCCGACCGCGACACCGGCACGGGCGTGTTCGACGGTGACCGGGTCATGCGGTCCTGGGAGGAGACGATCTCCCGCCTCGGCGTCGAGACGTTGCCGATCTACCACCTGCACGACCCGATGACCATCACGGTCAGCGAGGCGATGGCCCGCGGCGGCGCCGTGCCCGCCCTGGTGGCGCTGCGCGAGCAGGGGCTCGTCGGCGCGATCGGCATCGCCGTCGGCGGCGGCACCATGGTGGAGGACTACATCCGCACCGGCGCGTTCGACGCGGTGCTCACCCACAACCGCTACACCCTGGTCGACCGGCGCGCCGAGGAGATCCTGCGGCTCGCCACGGAAAGGGACATGACGGTCTTCAACGCCGCTCCCTTCGGCGGCGGCATCCTGGGCGGCTCGCCGCGGCACGCCGCACGGTACGGTTACCGGCGGATCTCCCCCGAGTTCGCGGCGCACGTCGAGCGGCTCAAGGCGCTGTGCGAGCGGTGGGGCATCACGCTCGCGGCGGCGGCCCTGCACTTCTCCCTCGCCGAGCCGCGCATCCACTCCACGGTCGTCGGCGTCACCTCGGCCGAACGCCTGGCCCAGCTGGAGAGCCTCGCCGACACCGTGATCCCCGACGGGTTCTGGGCGGACCTGGCGGCGCTCGGCTCCCCGCCTCCCTCGCCGATCGACTGACGAACGTCAGCCGGCGCGCGGCTCCGTGACCCTCGGGCGGGCCCGCACCCGCGCCGCCTGCCGTTCCAGGGCCAGCCGCACGGCCAGCGGCGCGAAGGCCAGCAGCGGCACGATCAGGTGGACGGCCCCGGCCAGGCGCTGGTCGGCCTCCGGCACGCCGGCCGGGGCCACCTGCAGGAACCAGGCGGCCGCGACGCGGGGCCCGGCCAGCAGGTACACGCCGAGGGCCAGGTGCACCGCGGCGGCCACCGCCAGCAGCCGGGCCCGCGCGGCCCACGGGAACGGCCGCGGCAGCGGGTCGGCGCCCGCCAGCACCCACGACACGGCCAGCCCGAGGCCGAGGAACAACGCCTCGGTGGCCAGGTGGGAGCCGTAGGTGGACAACGACCAGGGCAGCCACGCGGTCCCGTACAGCAGCAGGAACAGCACCGGGTAGGCGGTCAGCAGGAGGGCCGGCCGGGTGATCCGCCGGCCGAAGGCGCGCGAGCCGAGGTGGCCGTACTGGGAGGAGGCGGTCGTGGCCCGGCCCGCCAGGGTGACGGGGGCGCCCAGGCAGAGCAGCAGCGGAGCGATGACGGTGAGCGTGACGTGCTGCAGGGCGTACACGGACGCCATCGCCCGTGCGTAGCCGCCGACCCCGCCGACCAGCACCAGCGCGACCAGTGCCAGACCGGCGTGCCAGGCGATGGCCCGGCCCGCCGGCCACGCGGCCGTCCTGCGCATGCCCGCGAGATAGCCGGCGGCGGGCAGAGCGAGGAGCAGCAGGACCAGCGGATCCAGCCGCGCCTCGGTGACCAGCGCGCCCGGGGTGAACGGCGCGAGCGTGAACTCCAGCATGCCGTGCGCCACGTGGCCGCCGTCGCCGCCCGCGGGCGGTGGAGTGCGGGACAGGCCGACGGCCAGGCCCATCGCCGCCGCCATCACGGCCGCCTCGCCCACCGCCAGCCGGACGAAGGTGCGCCGCACCCCGCGATCCGCCACGCCGGTGACGGTGCGGCGGCGATGGTTCCAGCCGAACCATCCGAGGACCGCCAGCACGGCGACCTTTCCGAGCAGGAGCAGGCCGTACGTGCTCTGCCACAGGTCGGACGGCGTCCCCAGCCGCACCCATCCGCCGGCCAGCCCCGAGCAGGCCACCGCGACGAAGCAGCACAGCGCGATCGTGCTGAACCGGGGCAGCACCACGTCCAGATCGCCGGACCGGCGGAAGTGCACGAGCACCGCGCACAGGCCGCCCGCCCACACCGACACGCCCACCAGGTGCGCCATCAGCGCGGAGATCGCGATGTCGTGGTCGGCCGCCGAGGAGGCGTGGCCCACGTACGCGGGCGGCAGCAGCGCGCCCACGGCCGGCACCAGCGGGATCCACCGGGGCAGGCGCGGCACGAGCGTGGCCAGCGCCACCACGAACGTCGCGGCCACCACGACCAGCAGCGCCTGGGTCTGAGGGAGCGACGTGCCGTAGCCGAGGAGGTGCGTGGCGGCGACGACCCGCGCCGGAGGCAGGGCGAAGAAGGTCGACAGGGTCAGCACGTAGCCGGCGAGGGAGGCGAACGCCCAGCCGAGCGCCCACCAGCCGGCCGCGCGCACGCATCGCGCCGACTCCGGCGAGCCCGCGGGGGCCAGGACGCCCGCGGCCAGCAGGGTGCCGACGCACGCCACTGCGCACAGATCGTGCCCCAACCGCACCAGCGGCAGACCCCATTCGGCCAGCGGCCCCGCGGAGGGCAGCCCGGCGATCTCCGGCGTGCCCGCGCCGCCGCCGAACCAGAGGACGGCGACCAGCACCACGACGCCCACGCCGACGACGACACCGGCATGGACTCGCGCGGAAGCCCTCATAGCCACCCCGCAACGTCCGTCGGGACCACACGGGCGAGGACGCCGGCGGTCCCGGCGACCGTGGTGCGTGGCCCACATGCTCCCACAGCGGACGACCCGTGACCATGCTGGCGGCAACGCACATTTGGAGGTACGCACGGCCCGGCACGACGGTTCAGCGCCATCCTCACCAAAGGCGGCAAATAGTCACTTATGACCTAGAATCCGTCAGATGTTCGCGGCCCCCCACCGGCTGGCCTGGCTGGACGCCCTGCGGGGGCCGGCAGCGCTGGCCGTCGCCATGCACCACGCCGGCTGGACCTACATCCCCGCCGCCTGGGCGGAAGTGGACCGCCTGATCGATTTCGGCACGTGGGGCGTGTTCGTGTTCTTCCTGGTCAGCGGGTACATCATCCCCGCCTCCCTGGAGCGGCGCGGGGACCTGCGCGCCTTCTGGGCCGGCCGGGCCTTCCGCCTCCTCCCACTGCTGCTGGCCGCGTGCGGCCTCGTGCTCCTGCTCGCCTGCGCCGGCCTGCTCGCCCTCGAACCGGGACTCGACCGGCGGCCTCTGGCGTTGGTCCTGCTGGGCAACCTGACGATGCTGCAGGAGCTGCTCAACCTGCCCGCCGTCATCGGCGTGATGTGGACGCTCTCGTACGAGATGGCGTTCTACCTGATGTGCGTCGCGCTGTTCACGGTCCGGCAGGCGCACCGGTCGGCCGGGCTCGCCGCCGGCCTGGCGCTGCTGGCCGTACCCCTGGGACTGCTGCTGCCGAAAGCCTCGATCAACGGCGCCGCCGACCTGGCGGCAGCGCTGCTCGGCCTCGCGGTCGTCGCCGCCATCGCGGCGACCGCCTTCTGCCGGGGCCGGGCCCGGGCCGTCGCCGCGGGCGCCGGCGGCCTGCTCGGGCTGGCGCTCGTGATCCTCGGCAGCCGGGGCGGCACCTGGCAGGGCGTGATCATCCTGGCGTCGATGTTCGCGGGCACGGCGGTGTACCGGGCCGAGCGCGGCACGATCTCCTGGCGTGCCGCCGCCCTCGCCACGGCGGCGGTGCTGACATGCGGGATCCCCGCCAAGGACGATCCCGCCTGGGCGACGGCGCTCGTGCTGGCCTTCGGCACCTTCGCGCTCGGGCTCGCGCTGCGCGGGCGGGCGTTCCCCCGCTGGCTGCCGCAGCTCGGCGTGATCAGCTTCTCCCTCTACCTGCTGCACCCGATCCTGCTGCACGTGATCCCGGACCTGGCGCTGTACTTCCTCGTCCTGATCCCGCTCAGCCTCCTGACCCACCGTCTCATCGAGGCCCCCGCCCAGCGCCTCGGCAGACGTCTGACCACCGCCCGCCCGTGACCCCGGGGGCACACGGGGCGCCTGGGAATTGACCTGGAGTGCACTCCAGCCGACAGGGTGTACTCATGCGCAATTCCCGCACAACACGCGCCATCGGCCAGCGCCACGTCTCAGCCATCGGGCTCGGCGCCATGCCCATGTCGGTGGCCGGGCACATGCCCGACGAGGCCCAGTCGATCCGTACCATCCTCGCGGCCCTGGACGCCGGCATCACGCTGATCGACACGGCGGATGCCTACACCCCTTCGCACGACGACGTCGGCCACAACGAACGCCTGGTCGCCAAGGCCCTGGGCCTGTGGGCGGGCGACGCCGGCACCGTGCTCGTCGCCACCAAGGGCGGGTGCACCCGCACGCCGGACGGCGGCTGGGGCAGGGACGGCCGCCCGTCGCACCTCAAGCAGGCCTGCGACCGCTCGCTCAAGGCCCTCGGCGTCGACAGCATCGGCCTCTACCAGCACCACCGGCCCGACACGACGGTCCCGTACGAGGAGACCATGGGCGCGCTGAAGGACCTGCTCGACGCCGGCAAGATCCAGATGGCGGGCATCTCGAACGCCGATCCGCAGCAGATCAGGCTCGCCCACGACATCCTGGGCGACGGCCTGGTCAGCGTGCAGAACGAGTACTCGCCCCGGTTCCGCTCCAGCGAGCCCGAGATCGGCGTCTGCGCCGAGCTGGGCCTGGCCTTCCTGCCCTGGTCTCCGCTGGGCGGCATCGGGCGCACCGGCGAGCTGAGCGAGCGGTACGCCGCCTTCTCCGAGATCGCGAAGGACCACGGCGTCTCCCCGCACCAGGTCTGCCTGGCCTGGGAACTCGCCCGCAGCCCCGTGGTCATCCCCATTCCCGGTGCCAGCCGCCCGGAAAGCATTCTCGACTCGATCGCGGCCGTGGATCTGGAGCTCAGCGCGGAGGAGCTGGCCCGCCTCGGCTGAGGCACCCGGCGGGCGCTCGCCGTGAACCGGGGCGGCGCCCGCCCCCGTTCACGGCGAGCGCCCGCGCCTGACGGTGGCTACAATCCAGCTATGAAAGCCGCGGTGCGATTACGGTACGGCTCGCCCGACGTGGTCGGCGTGACCGAGGTGGAAAGACCCGCGGTCAAGCCGGACGAGCTGCTCGTCAGGGTTCACGCGACCACGGTCAATCGCACCGACTGCGCGTTACGCGCCGCCAAGCCGTTCCTCTGGAGATTTTTCGCGGGTTTCTTCCGGCCCAGGCTGCGCATTCTCGGCAACGAGTTCGCTGGGGAGATAGCGGCCGTCGGCGACGAGGTCACCGCTTTCCAGGTCGGCGAGCGGGTGTTCGGCTACAACGACGCCACGTTCGGCGCTCACGCCGAGTACATGACCATCTCCGCGGACGGCACGCTCGCCACCATCCCCGACGGCCTGGGCTATGACGAGGCCGCCCCCAGCACCGAGGGCTCGCACTACGCGCTGTCCATCATCACGGCCGCGCAGGTCGGGGAGGGCCACGACGTCCTGGTCTACGGCGCGACCGGGGCCATCGGCTCGGCCGCGGTCCAGCTGCTGAAGGCTCGCGGGGCCGTGGTGACGGCGGTCTGCGACACGGGGACCATGGAGCTGGTACGCGGTCTGGGCGCCGACCGGGTCATCGACCGCACCGCCGTCGACTTCACCCGCGACACGGAGAAATACGACGTCGTCATCGACGCGGTCGGCAAGAGCACGTTCGGCCGCTGCCGCCGGCTGCTGAAACCGCGTGGCGTCTACGCCGCCTCCGACGTCGGCCCGATGTGGCAGAACGTGTTCCTCCCGCTCGTCACCCGGCCGCTCGGCGGCAGGAAAGTGCTCATGCCGCTGCCGAGAAACGACCGGGAAACGGCCCTGTATTTCCGCGACCTGATCGAGTCCGGCCGTTTCACGCCGGTCATCGACCGGCGATATCCGCTGGCCGACATCGTCGAGGCGCACCGTTATGTCGACTCCGGCCGGAAGATCGGCAACGTCGTGATCATCATCGACCATTCCAGCTGACCGCCGCCCCGGACCGGGCTCCTCTCGGAGCCCGGCCGGTGCCGCCGAAGGGCGGGCGCTCACCCGAGCCGGGTGCGTCAGAGGCCCATCGGGTGCCAGACGGTCTTCGTCTCCACGAAGGGCCGGATGCGGGCCACACCGGGATCGGCGGCGGACCAGTCGTCGTGGCGGCCAGGCCGTACGACCCGCTTGAGCGTGCCCGCCGCCAGTTCCTCCAGCTCGGCGGCCAGACCGCCCGCCCCGGCCAGGTCCAGGGCGTTCACGTCGGCGTGCCCGGCCAGCGGCGGCGCCAGCTCGCCGAGCCGGCCGGTCAGGACGTTGACGACGCCGCCCGGCAGGTCGGAGGTGGCCAGCGCCTCGGCGAGCGTGACGGCGGGCAGCGGGGCCCGCTCGCTCGCCACCAGCACCGCCGTGTTGCCCGCGGTGATCATCGGCGCGAGCACCGCGACCAGGCCGAGCAGCGGGGAGCCGTCGGGCGCGAGGACGCCCACGACCCCGGCCGGCTCGGGCTGGGAGTGGTTGAAGTAGGGGCCCGACACCGGGTTGGCCGCCCCGAGGACCTGGCCGAGCTTGTCGGCCCAGCCGGCGTAGTAGACCCAGCGGTCGATCGCGGCGGACACCACCCCCTGGGCCCGCGCCTCGCTCATGCCCTGGGCGGCGGCCACCTCAGCGGCGAACTGCGCGCGCCGCCCCTCCATCATCTCGGCGATCCGGTAGAGGATCTGGCCTCGGTTGTAGGCGGTGCGGCCCGACCAGCCGGGAAAGGCCTTGCGCGCCGCCACGACGGCGTCGCGCACGTCCTTGCGCGACGCCAGGGCCGCGTTGGCGAGGTGGACTCCGCTGGAGGATGTCACCGGGTACGACCTGCCTGATTCCGAACGCGGGAACGCCCCGCCGAGGTAGAGCTTGTACGTCCTGCGCACGGCCACGCGGGCCGGCGCGGAAGCGGTCCTGTCAGCCAAGGTATGCCTCCAGCCCGTGCCGGCCGCCCTCGCGGCCGTAACCGGACTCCTTGTAGCCGCCGAACGGGCTGGCGGGATCGAACACGTTGAAGGTGTTGGACCACACGACGCCGGCGCGCAGCCGGCTCGCGGTCCACAACATGCGGGAGCCCTTCTCCGTCCACACCCCGGCGGACAGCCCGTACGGTGTGTTGTTCGCCTTGGCGACGGCCTCCTCGGGGGTGCGGAAGGTGAGCACCGACAACACCGGGCCGAAGATCTCCTCGCGGGCGATCCTGTGCGCCTGCGTGACGCCGGTGAACACGGTGGGCGGGAACCAGTAGCCGCGCTCCGGGATCGGGCACGCGGGCGACCAGCCGCTCGCGCCCTCCGCCTCGCCGGCGGCGGCCAGGTCGCGGATCCTGGCGAGCTGCGCGGCCGAGTTGATCGCGCCGATGTCGGTGTTCTTGTCCAGCGGGTCGCCGAGCCGCAGCCGCTCGATCCTGGCCCGCAGCCTGGCCAGCAGTTCCTCGGCGATCGACTCCTGGACCAGCAGGCGGGAGCCCGCGCAGCACACGTGGCCCTGGTTGAAGAAGATCCCGGAGACGATGCCCTCCACGGCCTGGTCGATCGCCGCGTCGTCGTACACGATGTTGGCGCCCTTGCCGCCCAGCTCCAGGGTGAGCCGCTTGGACGTGCCGGCCACGGCGCGGGCGATCTCCTTGCCGACGCCGGTCGAGCCGGTGAAGGCCACCTTGTCCGCGTCCGGGTGGGCGACCACGGCGCGGCCGGTGCCGCCCGCGCCGGTCACGATGTTGACCACGCCGGGCGGCAGCTCCGCCTCCTGGCAGATCTCCGCGAACGCCAGCGCGGTCAGCGGGGTGGTCTCGGCGGGCTTGAGCACCACCGTGTTGCCGGTCGCCAGCGCGGGCGCGACCTTCCACGCGAGCATCAGCAGCGGGAAGTTCCACGGGATGACCTGCGCGGCCACGCCGAGCGGGCGCGGCGAGGGGCCGAGCCCGGCGTGCGCGAGCTTGTCCGCCCAGCCCGCGTGGTAGAAGAAGTGCGCCGCGACCAGGGGAAGGTCGACGTCGCGGGTCTCCTTGACGGGCTTGCCGTTGTCGAGCGATTCGAGCACGGCCAGCTCGCGGGCGCGTTCCTGGATGATGCGCGCGATCCTGAACAGATATTTGCCGCGTTCCGCGCCGGGCAGCGGCGACCACACCCGTTCGTAGGCCCGGCGGGCGGCGGCGAAGGCGCGGTCCACGTCGGCGTCGGACGCCGCGGCCACCTCGGCGAGCGGCTCCTCGTCGGCGGGGTTGACCGTCACGATCCGCTCGTCGCTCTTGGCCTCGGTGAACTCGCCGTCGATGAACAGGTCGTACGCCGGCCGGATCGTCACGATCGACCGTGATTCCGGCGCGGGCGCGTAGTCGAAGATCTCCACGGGTCCCCTCAGTCGATCGTGTAGTAGTCGGGCCCTGCGTAATGCCCGGTGCCGAGCTTGGCGCGCTGCATGAGCAGGTCGTTCAGCAACGTCGAAGCGCCGAGCCGGAACCGCGCCGGGTCCAGCCAGCTCTCCCCGGCCACCTCCTTGACCAGCACCAGGTAGCGGATCGCATCCTTGGTGGTGCGGATGCCGCCGGCCGGCTTCACCCCGGCCTGCCGTCCCGCGGCGGCCCGATAGTCCCTGACCGCCTCCAGCATGACCAGGGTGACCGGCAGGGTGGCGGCGGGCGCGACCTTGCCGGTGGAGGTCTTGATGAAGTCGGCTCCGGCGTGCAGCGCGAGCCAGGACGCCCGCCGTACGTTGTCGTAGGTGACGAGCTCGCCGGTCTCGAGGATGACCTTCAGGTGCGCGTCACCGCAGCACTCCTTGACCGCCACGATCTCGTCGAAGACCTTGCGGTAGTCGCCGGCGAGGAACGCGCCCCTGTCGATGACCATGTCGATCTCGGTGGCTCCGGCGGCGACCGCCGTACGCGTGTCGGCCAGCTTCACCTCCAGCGACGTGCGCCCGGCGGGGAAGCCGGTGGCGACGGAGGCGAGCCCCACGCCGCTGCCCGCCAGGACGGGCGCGGCCACCGGGATCATGTCGGGGTAGACGCAGACGGCGGCGACCGCGGGCGCGGTGGGATCGGCGGGGTCGGGCCGCATGGCCTTGGCCGCCAGGGCGCGGACCTTGCCCGGCGTGTCCGCCCCTTCGAGCGTGGTCAGGTCGACCATGCGGATGGCCAGGTCGATCGCCTGGCGCTTGGCCGTGGTCTTGATCGACCGGGTGGCCAGGTCGGCGGCGCGGCGGCGCACGCCCACCTCGTCGACGCCGGGCAGCCCGTGCAGGTAGGCCCGCAACGAGCCGGATGGAAGGGTGTCAGGCACGGGCGCCACGCCTTTCGATCAGCATGTTGAGTACGAGGGCGACCAGCAGGATCAGGCCGGTCACCACCATCTGGAAGAAGGAGCCCAGGCCGAGCAGGTTGCACAGGTTGCGCAGCACCGACAGCAGCAGCACCGCCACGAAGGTGCCGAACACCCCGCCCCTGCCGCCGAACAGGTTGGTGCCGCCGAGCACGACGGCCGCGATGGCGTCCAGCTCCAGCCCGTTGAACGCGGTGGGCTGGCCGACGGTCAGCCGCGAGGTGAGCAGCACGCCCGCGAGCGCCGCCAGCGCGCCGGACACCGCGAACACGGTGGTGATCACGCCGCGCACCGGCAGCCCCGACAGCCGCGCGGCCTCCTTGTTGCTGCCGACGGCGTAGACGTACTCGCCGAAGGTGGTGCCGCGCAGCACCACGGCGGCGAGAATCGTGATCACCACGAAGATGATCCCGACGATCGGGACGTAGCCGACGAACCCGCCGCCGAGCAGCTGGAACGACTCCGCCCCCGCCGCCTCCGCGGGCTTGCCGTCGGTCAGCAGGTACGTGAGCCCGCGGATCGCGGTGAGCCCGGCCAGCGTGGTCATGAAGGCCGGCAACGCCAGGTACGCCGACAACCCGCCCATGATCGCGCCGAACACGGCGCCGGCCAGCACGCTGAGCAGGATCGCCGGGAGCACGGGCACGCCCGAGGTCATGAGGATGGCGACCGTCATCCCGCCGAAGGCGGCCACGCTGCCGACCGACAGGTCGATGCCCGCGGTCAGCACCACCATGGTCATGCCGATGGCGACGATCCCGGTGAGCGACGACTGCTGCAGCAGGTTGGCGATGTTGCGGCCGGTGAGGAACTGCGGGGCCAGCAGCGTCGCGACGACGCACAACGCGAGGAAGACCAGCAGCAGGTTGGACTTGACGATCAGGTCGGCGCCGCGCCGCGACCGGGCGCCGCCGGCCTGCTCGGCGGACGCGGCCACCGAGGATCCGATCGAGGTGGTCATGGTGTCGCTCCTGTGATGACGGCGTGCGCTATGGCGCTCTCCGGGCTGACCCTCGGGTCGAAACGGGCGATGTTGCGGCCCTCGTACAGGACCTGGATGCGGTCGGCGTTGGCGGTCAGCTCGTTGAGCTCGCTGCTGGCGAGCAGGACCGCCACGCCCTGGCCGGCGAGGTCGCGTACCTGGCGGTAGAGGTCGGCCTTGGCGCCGACGTCGAGCCCGCGGGTGGGCTCGTCCAGCAGCAGGACCCTGATCCCGCCCCTGGTGATCCACTTGGCCAGCACGACCTTCTGCTGGTTGCCGCCGGACAGCTGGCCGACGAGCTGGCCCTGCCCGGCGGTCTTGACGCCGAGCCCGGCCAGCGCGGGTGCGGCCAGGCGCCGTCCGAGCCGCCCTGGCAGCAGCCACGGTGGCCGGTCGAGTGCCGCGATCGCCGCGTTGCGGCCCACCGAGAGGCCGAGCATCAGGCCCTGTTCCTTGCGGCTCTCCGGCACCAGCGCGAGGCCGGCGCGCACCGCGGCGGCCGGGTTGCCCGCCTTGAGCGGGCGGCCGTCCAGCCGGGCGGTGACGTGCGCCTTGAGGTCGCCGAAGAGCGCCCGCAGCAGCGTGGTACGCCCCGCGCCGCCCAGCCCGGCCAGCCCGACGACCTCGCCGGGGCGCACCTCGATGTCGCGCACGTCGAGCAGCCCCGGCACGTGGACCCGGTCGACGACCAGCAGCGGCTCACCCTCGGGCGCGGGATGATCGGCGGGGCGCACGAGCTCCTTGGCCTCGCCGATCATCGCGGCCACGATCTCGTCCGGCGTGGTCGAGGCCAGGTCGTAGACGCCCGCCGTCCGGCCGTCGCGCAGCACGGTGGCGCGGTCGCCGATCTCCTTGACCTCGTCGAGCCGGTGCGAGATGAAGATGACCGAGCGTCCTTCCTCCGTGAGCGACCGGATGACGCCGAACACCGCCGCCAGCTCGCTCTCGCCGAGCGTGGCGGACGGCTCGTCCATGACGATCACCCGCGCGTCGGCGGTCAGCGCCTTGGCGATGGCGGTGAGCTGCTGGGCCGCGATGGGCAGGTCCCTGACGCGGGTGGTCACGGGGAAACGCGCGCCCACCCGGTCGAGCGCCTGGCGGGCCAGCCTCGCCCGCCGCGCCCCGCGGACGAACGGGCCGAGCCGGGGGGAGCGGCCCAGCAGCAGGTTCTGCGCCACGGTCAGGTCGGGCAGCAGGTCGAGCTCCTGGTAGATGACGGCGACGCCGGCGGCCAGCCCGGCGTGCGGGGTCGAAGGGCTGAACGGCTCGCCGTCCAGCAGGATCGTCCCCTCGTCCGGGCGGTAGGAGCCGGCCAGGATCTTCATCAGCGTGCTCTTGCCCGCGCCGTTCTCGCCCAGCAGGCAGTGCACCTCGCCGGCCCGTACGGTCAGTTCCACGCCGTCCAGGGCGACCGTGCCGGGAAACCGTTTGACGATCCCCGACATCCGCAGCCGCTCGTCCGTCATGCCCCCTCCTTCCACGTGTCCAGCAGGTACGTCGCGCTCTGGTCGTCGGTGATCAGCACGTCGCAGAGGCGGCTCGCCACGACGGCCCGGCACACCGCGTGCTTGGCCTCGCCGCTGACGAGCGCGACGGAGGCGGTGGACGCGCGCAGGACGTCCAGTGACAGGCCGAGGGTGCGCCCGTCCAGGCTGGGGTCCACGACGCGGCCGTCGCGGTCGATGAAGCGGCCCAGCACGTCGCCCACCGCGCCGGCCTCCGCGAGCCTGGACAGGTGGCCGGCGTCGATCTGGCCGGAGTCGACCAGCACGGAGTCGCTGCCCATGCCGCCGGGGCTGAACAGGAACAGGTCGGCCCGGGTGGCGAGGGCGAGCACGTCGGAGACGGCCCGGTCGCTCTCCAGCACAGCCCGGGTGCTCTGCTGCTCCAGGATCGCCGGGGCGGGCAGCAGCGTGGCGGTGCCGCCGCCGTGGTGGGCGATCAGGCTCGCCATGCTGTGCGCGCTGGTCGGCTGCCGCGACCGGCTGAGCGCGCCGTTGATCTGCACGACGTTGACGCCGGTGGCCCATCCGGGCTTGAGCCCGCCGGCCAGCCGGTCGAGCGTGCGCCCCCACGACACGCCGATCAGCCGGGGCGTGGGCCGCATCGCCATGAGGTGGTCGGCGCCGGCCGCGGCGACCCGGTCGCGCAGGTCCTCCGCGCCGCTGTTGCCGCCACCGGCCACCACGACCGCGTCGCGCAGCCCGCAGCGCTCCTTGAGCGACTGTTCCAGGGCGCGCACCCGGGACCTCGGGTGCAGCACCTCGATCCGGACGATCCCGGCCTGGCGTGCCTCGGCCAGCATCCTGCCCACCTTCCAGCGGGTGAGGTGCAGGGCGTGGGCGATCTGTTCCTGGGTCTCCCCGCCTTCGTAGTAGCGGATGGCGACCTCGTAGAGCTGGTCGTCGTAGCCGGCGGGGACGGTCATGGGGCCTGCCTCCGTTCCGGCGCGTTCAGGCGGTGCGCGAGCGGCGTGGTGGCCTCGGTGGCCGCCCGGTAGTCGGCGTAGCCCTGCCGGTAGGCGTCCCGGTGCTCGGGGACCGGCTCGATGGTGCGGGTGCGCGGCGCGTACTCCGCCGCCGCCTCGGCGAGCGAGGCGTGCCGGCCTGCGCCGACCGAGGCGATCACCGAGCAGGCGCGCAACGTGAGGTTGTCCCCCGCGACCAGGCTGACCGGCCGGCCGAGCACGTCGGCGGTCGTCTGGAGCCACAGCTCGTTGTGCCGGATGCCGCCGGACAGGAAGATCTCCTCCACGCCGATCCCGCCCTCGGTGAACGAGTCGATGACCTGCCGGGTGCCGTACGCGACGCCCTCCACGGCGGCCCGGTAGACCTGCTCGGGCGAGCTGGCCAGGGTCAGCCCGAGAACCGCCCCGCGCAGCAGCGGATCGCGCAGGGGCGTGCGGTTGCCCATGAAGTAGTCGAGGACGATCAGGCCGTGCTCGACCGGCGGCAGCGCCGACGCGGCCTCGATGAGCCCGCCGATCTCGGCTCGCGGCCGTCCCATGAGCCGCTCCCCCGCCCAGGCCAGCACCGAGCCCGCGCTCACCTGGCCGCCCTCGACGAGCCAGCGCCCGGTGCGCAGCGCGTCCGGGTACGGCCCCCACACGGTGGGCGGGAAGACCGGTTCGGCGATCTCCGTGACGAACGCGTTGGACGTGCCGCACACGATCGACACCCGGCCCTCGGGGGCGCCGCCGATCGCCAGCAGCGACAGGTGCGCGTCGATCCCGCCGGACGCGACGACGGCCGGGCCGGTGATGCCCAGCTCCTCGCGGGCCGCGGCGCTGACGGGCCCGATCGGGTCGCCGACGGGGACGATCTCGTCCGGCAGCTTTCCTGCCAGGTCGCCGACGCCGAGCTGCTCGTACAGGTCGTGCGGGAACCCGGCGCCGCGCGGGTCGTAGTTGCTCTTGCAGACCGCGTTCATCCGCGATCCCGCCCACCGCCCGGTGAGCCGCCACACCATATAGTCCACCGCCTCGGTGATGCGCGCGGCCCGGCGGTAGGTCCCGGGCTCGTGGCGGGCCAGCCACATGGCCTTGGGCACCAGCCATTCCACCGCGTCCGAGCCGCCCGAGTAGCGGAGCACCGGGTGGCCGCTCCGCGCGGTCCGCGCCGACTCCTCGCCGGCCCGGCCGTCCATCCAGAGCAGGGCGGGCCGCAGGGGGCGCCCGTTCCGGTCGAGGACGGCCACCGTGGAGGCCGTGGTGGCCACCGCGACCCCGGCGATCTGCGGGTTCCCCGCCTCGGCGAGCGCCGCGCGGGCGGCGCGGACGCTCGCCCGCCACCAGTGCTCCGGGTCCTGCTCGGCCCAGCCGGGCCTGGGGAAGCTGGTCGGGTAGGCGTCGTCGCCCGCCCCGGCCTGCGTGCCCTCCACGGTGTAGACCGCCGCGCGAGCGCCCTCCGTGCCGAGGTCTAGGGCGAGGAAAGCGCTCATCGTCACTCCTCGTTCGGCAGGAAGAGCACCTTGGAGCTGAAGATGGAACGTTCCCCGAGTCCGGCCATGGTCTCGGGCAGCGCCTCCAGCCCCAGCTCATGCGTGATCATGAACTTCCAGGCCAGCTCACCGGAGGCGAGCAACCTGGCCGCCTCCCGCCACTCCTCGCCGGGGAACGGCGCCGAGAAGGAGTTCCACGCGCCGTGCAGCGTGACCTCGCGGCGCAGGAAGGAGCTGAACGTGGCCTTCGGCAGCACCACGGGCTCATGCGGGATGCCGATGAACACCGCCTCGCCGTGCCGGGCCGTCAGCGCCACCGCCTGGTCGATGGTGGCGGGCACGCCCGCGGACTCGACGACCACGTCGTACCCCTCGCCGACCAGGTCGGCGGCGGCCTCGGAGCTGGTGGCGGTGTGCGTGGCGCCCGCCTCCGTCGCCATGGCGGCCTTCTGCTCGTTCAGCTCGATCACGAGCACCTCGGCGGCGCCGGCGATGCGCGCCCACTGTACGGCGAACAGCCCGATGGGTCCGGCGCCGACGACCGCGACCCGGTGGCCGCCGCGCATCTTCGTCCGCCACAGGGCGTGCAGGGCGATCGCCGCCGGGTCCAGCATGGCCGCCGCCCTCGGGTCGAGGTCGGCGGGCAACACCATGAGGTTCTCGTCGGGGACGGTGACGTACTGGGCGTACGCGCCGTCCCTGCGGCTGCCGAAGTAGCCGTAGTTCTGGCAGAGGCTGAAGTTCCCCTGGCTGCACGGCGCGCAGGCGTGGCACGGGATGAGCGGGGGCACGGTGACCAGGTCGCCCTCGCGCACGCGGCCCGTGGCGGCCAGGCGCTCGCCCATCCGGACCACGTGCCCCGAGAACTCGTGACCGCAGATGATCGGGAAGTGGTAGGCCCCCGCGGACAACATGCGCGGGATGTCCGATCCGCACACCCCGCAGGCCGCGACGCGAACGAGCGCCTCGCCGGGGCCGGGCTCGGGTACGGGCACCTGCTCCACCCGGATGTCCCCGGGCGCGTGGAGCACTGCGGCCTGCATGGTCATATCTCCGCCTTCCTGGTATTCGCCGGTGGTCACTGCTCGCGCGCCTGGGCGAACTCTCCGGACCCGGTGTACTGGGCCGCGTTGTCCGGGTCGATCAGCTCGGTGCCCGCGTCGATGGAGGGCTCGACCTTCTCGCCCTTGCCGACCTTGAGCACCGTCTCCACGGCCTTCGAGCCGAGCGAGATGGGGTCGTTGAGCGCCGTGGCGACGTACTGCCCGCCGCCGGCGATCTCCTTGACCGCCTCCATGAGCCCGTCCACGCCGGCGACGAGGACCTTGCTCTTGCCGCTCTCGTTGAGCACCTTCAGCGCGCCGAGCGCCATGTCGTCGTTGTGCGCGTAGACGGCGGACACGCCGGGGTTGACCTGGAGCAGGTCCTGCATGGCCGTGACGGCCTTGGCACGGACGTAGTCCGCGTACGGCCCCTCCACGATCTTGATCTTCGGATTGGCCTTGACGGCCTCGTGGAATCCGGCGCTGCGGTCGCGTGCCACGGCGCCGCCCGCGTCTCCCTTGATCTCGATGACGGTGCCGCCCTTGGCGCCGAGCTGCTCGCTGAGCCGCTTGCCGACGAGCTCGCCCATCGCCTTGTTGTCGCGCCCGACGTGGGCGACCGCGCCCTCGGCGACCGGCCGGTCCACGGTCACCACCGAGACTCCGGCCGCCTTGGCGGCGGCGAGGCCGGGCTGCACGCCCTGCGGGTCGACCGGGTTGATGAGCAGGACGTCGACCTGCCGCGTGATGAGGTCCTGGACGTCGTTGTTCTGCTTGGTGACGTCCCCGCCCGCGTCCGCGAAGTAGAGCGTGGCGCCGGCCTTCTTGGCGGCGGCTTCGGCTCCTTCGCGCAGCTGCACGTAGAACGGGGACTGCTGGGTCGCCTGGCTGAAGCCGATGACGAGCGGGCCGTCGCCGGCCTCCTGGCTCGCGCCGGCGGTGGACCCGCCGGGGGTGGTCGACACCGAGCAGGCGGCCAGGGCGGTGATGGAAAGGAGGAGGACAGGCATTTTGAACAGCCGGAATCCACGCATAGGGACCTCCGTATGTGACGTGGTAACGCACGCTAAGTCGCACGTTCACCTGGCGGCAACACATGAGCCGAAATTTGCTCATATGAGCACGCGCTACCCGTCACAGGACAAACTGCCTGCACAGAGGTCCCTCCAGCCACCGGGCGCTCCACATGTCCTGTCTGCCCGTGGACCCCGATCCCGGCAGCCGCCAGCAGATGATGTTGCCCGCCGCCGTGGTGGCGGTAGCGCTCCACATGCGGTGCTGGATGCGCTTACGCCATATGTCAGCTTCTCGGCCGTGAACGTGAACGACCGAGCTTGCAGCTCCTCGCCGTCGATGGCTTCGACGGTCCGGTCCGCGTCAGGCAGCGTGACTCACTGCCCAGCCCGTATCACCGCGTGCGGCGATGTTGCGGGCTGCGTTGACGTCGGCGTGCTCAGCGAAGCCGCACGACGTGCAGGAGAAGGTTTCCTGGCCGGGCCGGTTGTACTTGTCCACGTGCCCGCAGGCCGAGCACTGCTGGCTGGTGTAGGACGGGTCGACGTGGATGACGGCGACCCCGGCCCGGGCCGCCTTGTAGGAGATGAAGCTCCCGAGTCGGTGGAAGCTCCACGCATGCAGCGTGACCCGCTGGGGCTTGCGAAGCCGTACCCGCTCGCGGATGCCTTGGAGGTCTTCCAGGGCGATCCCTTGTCCGGTGCGTTCTGCCTCGGTCACGATCTGCTTGGCGATGACATGATTGGTGTCGGCGGCGAACCGCGCCTCGGCCCGGCGCCGCTTTTTCAGCAGCCGCTTGGCCGATTTGGTGCCCTTGGCCTGCAACCGGCGTCGCAGCTCGCGCCGCCGGTGGCGGACCGCGTTCAGTGCCTTGCCGCAATGCCGGGTACCGGTGCTGGTGGTGGCGATGTTGGCGATGCCCAGGTCCACGCCCAAGAACCCCTCCGGCGCGGCGGCCGGGACGTCAGGGACCTCGATGGTGGCGTGCAGGAACCACATCCCGTCCCGGCACACCAGATCCGACTCGCCACGGCGGTGGACGGCCAGCAGCGCCAGGTGCTGGTCCGAGCCGGTGAAGGCCACCCCTTTCAGCCGGCCGCCGATCGTCCAGATCGACACCGTCCGCGCCTCGTGCTGCCAGGACAGGCACCGGTCGTCATACGGCTGAGCCGCCAGCGGCCGGAAGGAGACCGGCTTGGCTACGGCCTTGAGACGGCGCCGGGATCCGGGCTTGCCCAGACTCCCGGCGGCCAGGTTGGCGTGCAGCGTGCGGTAGGCGTCGCACACCTTCTTGATCACATGCTGGGCGGCCTGGGCGGCCAGGGCGAACTCCGCCTTGATCTGATCGTAGGCGTGCCTGCGCAGGTCGAAGTTGCGGAAACAGCGGCGCTGGAACGCCAGTGCCGCGACCAGATTCGCCGCTCGGTTGACGGCGTCCAGGGTGGCTTCCAGCGCCGCCGCCTGCTGCGGCGTCGGCAGGAGCTTCACCTGCACCACCAGTTTCACAATCGAACACACTATCAAGGTCCACGTCGCAGCGCGGGGAACCCGAACCCGATATCCGCGCTGCGCAAGGAGTTTCCGGTCCACATCCGCCGGTATCGGTGGGGCAGCCAGCTCTGGTCCCCCTCGTATTTCGCCGCGTCCTGCGGCGGGCCAACCCTGCCGATCATCAAGGAGTACATCGGGAACCAGAGGCGGCCAGGCTGAGCCACCCGCACAGACCGGCTGTCAGAGCACCGCTCGGGCCTGGAGGCCCTCCCGCTGTCGTTTCCTCCCGGGCGTAAACGCCAGGGGTTCCACGCCAGATCACGCTGAATCCATTCCGATGTGGGCAAGCTTGTCGGGGTTGGCCACCGAGTGGATCGCGTGGACCATGCCGTCGGCGATGTCGAGCTCGATCACGCCGATCACGCGGCCTTCGGCATCGAACTTGACGGCGCCCGGCCGGCCGTTGACCCAGGCCGGCCGGAGAGAGACCCCCAAGATCCCGGCCCGGCGGAACACGCCGAGGAGCAGCCGCACGACGGGCAGCCGCCCGGCCAGCCGCTTTCCGAAGGCCTGCACCTTGCCGCCACTGTCCCCGTGCAGTACCACGTCGGGCGCGAGCATGCCGAGCAGGGCGTCCATGTCGCCGCCCGCGGCGGCCTCGAAGAAGCTGCGGGCGAGTTTCTCGCCTTCCGCCCGCCGCTCGCGGGGCGGCGCGCTGCCGCCCACCTGCCCTCCAGCGGCGATGCGCTGCCGGGCGCGGGCGAAGATCTGCCGGCAGTTCGCCTCGCTCTTGCCGATGGTCCTCGCCACCTCCGGGTAGCCGTACCCGAACACCTCGCGCAGCATGAACACCGCCCGCTCCACCGGCGAGAGGGCCTCCAGCAGCACCAAGAACGCCATCGACAGCGAGTCGGCCAGCTCGGCCTGCTCGGCCGGCCCCGGCCTGTCGGCGGGCACGACGACCGGCTCAGGCAGCCAGTCGCCCACGTAGGTCTCCCGCCGTACCCGCGCCGAACTCAGGTAGTTGATGCCCAGCCGCGTCACCGCCGTGGTCAGGTACGCCTTCGGATTGACGATCACAGTCCCCTCCTGGTGCGCCCGGCTCAGGCCGAGAAACGCGTCCTGCACGATGTCCTCGGCATCGCCCACGGACCCGGTCATCCCGTAAGCGATGGAAAACAGCAGCGGCCGGTAACCGACAACCTCTTTCTCATCCGTTGATCCCGGCATACGACCCTTCCCAACTCGCGTATCGAGGCTCCACGCGGAGCCCATCTGCCTTCACCCCGTGGGGCGGGACACAGCCGGGCCGGGGTGAGCGAAGTCCATGTCCTTCATCCGGGCCACCTTGCCCCTGGTCCGCCACCAAAGGAACAACGGGGAGGTCACCGGCGCCTTGCCCACCCGCAGCATTATCCTGCGCCGTGCGAGTTCGAAGCGGGTGGCCGGGACGAACAGGCTGCGCATCTGCATCCCGTTGCCCTGCAGGTAGCCGATGGAGGGACGCAGCTGCCGCTCCCATCGCGTCAGCGCCTCTGTCACGCTACCGCCGTGGCGGGCCAGCATGGTTCCCAGCAGGTCGGCCCCGGCCATCCCGGTCGAGGCGCCCATCCCCGCATACAGCGTCACGCACCAGGCCGCGTCACCGACGAGCACCACCCGGCCGCGATGCCAGCGGTCCATGTGCACCTGTTCGACCGAGTCGAACAGCACATCGTCGGCAGACTCCAGCGCGTCCAGCACCGCGCCCAAGGCCGGGCCTGCCGGCTCCGGGCCGAACACCTCGCGCACCCGCTCGGCCTTGGGCCTGGCGAACTCCGCATCCACATCGTCGGTGTGGTAGTTCAGCAACACGGTCGGCGGACGGTCCTTGAACGGGAAGATCCACATCGACCGCCGGGGTTCGGCCAGGATGACCGAGTCGCCCTGGTTGTGACCCGGAAGCGCGCCGGCCATCTGGAAGGCGACCGCCATGTAGTTCATCCGGTGCAGATAGTTCTCGTGCGGTCCGAACACCAGCTGCCGCACCGTGGAGCGCAGCCCGTCCGCGCCGACCACCAGATCGAAGCGCTCGGTGACCGAGGTCCCGCCGGCGGTGTCGGCCAGCGTGACGTCCACCCCGTCGGCGTCCTGGTCGATCCGGGTCGGCACGGTGGCGTACCGGATCTCGACATCGGACGGCAGCGCGGCGAAAGCGGCTGCTTCCAGCTCTCCGCGCGTCATCATCCACGGCCGGCCGGGAAAGTCCTTGAAACCCAGCCCGGGCCGACGCCTGCCGACCCGGTCGATGTCGTAGGCGGCGCCGTCCGCACCGCGATCGGTGAGCCTGTCCAGGATGCCCAGGCGCTGGGCGGCGGCCCGGCCCGCGCCGAACAGCGCGATGAAGTATCCGCCGGAACGCCGGCCGGCAGCCCGCTCGATGATGACCGGCCTCCAGCCGATCTGCCGCAGCCGCAGCGCCGCCGCGATCCCACTGATGCCCAGCCCGACCACCAGAGCCCGGCGGCCACTGTCGTTCGTCACGTCCATGAACGTCCTCCTCGCAGGGGGTGCGTGCCGACCCGGATGTCGGCGTCAGCCGATGAAGGACTCGGGACCGAAGCGGCCCCACGCCACGAAGGCGGCCAGGGCGAGATAGACCAGGTTCCCCGCGGCCGACATGACCTCACCACGGCGCAGGTGCGTGACCATCGCACCGACCATCAGCACCACCACACCGACCGCCGCCACCGGCACCAGAACCGGCGCGATGCCGGTCGCCGCGGGCAGGAGGAGTCCCACCGCCCCCAGGACCTCGATGGCCCCGAGGGCCTTCAGGAACCCGGCACTGAAGTCCGCGGTCCATCCCGCACCGCGCATGGCGGCCATCTTCTCCCGAGGCACGATCAGCTTGCCGACGCCACCGGTGAGGAGGACAACGGCCAGCAATCCGGCGCAAATCCACAGGGCGAGGTTCATGAGATTTTCTTCCATTGAGAGGTATTGGGGTATCCGGTCCTGAAACCGGAGCGGCGATCGGTGCACGGGCCGTACAACTGACGCCAGGCAGCACCCGGCCGCGCCTTGCTCGTTATCCGTGCTGGCCGGGCCGGTAGTCGCCGGCGGGCTGCCGGGTCACGACGTTGGAACGGTTGAGAGCGTTGATGAGTCACTGTCGCCCCTCTGAGACAGAGCAGCTCGGCAACCTGTGACGGCAGCCGGGTGTGACGTGCGTCTCTCCGTCTCAGGCGACGACCATCTGCCGGGGGCTTCGGCACGGGCGGGCACACGCGGGATCACCGCGCAAAGCAAGCGCCCCAGGTGACGAACGGTCGCGGGTCAGCCGGCGCGCCGGGGCCCTCGGGCCAGGGCGGCGGCCTCTCCCCGGGTGGTGACGCCGAGCTTGCCGAGGATGTTGGCCACGTGGAACTTGACGGTGTTCTCGCTGATGCCCAGCCGCTCGGCGATCGCGCGGTTGCGACGGCCCAGCGCCAGCTCGTCGAGGACGTCGTGCTCCCTCGGATTCAGCGCGTCCAGCGGGGCCGCGGGCGGCCCGGCGGCGGCGATCGGGACGGACGCGACGATCGTCGTGCCCCAGCCGGGGACCGGGTCGGCCTCCAGCACCCCGCCCAGCCCGGCCAGGCGGTCGCGGAGCCGGTGGACCGACAGCGCGTCGGCGGTGATCGTAGCCGGCCCGTCGTCACGCACGGTCACCCGCAACACGAGATCCGCCACCTGCCAGGACACCCTGATCCGGCTCACCCCGCCCTGCTGGAGCATGGCCAGCACCGCACCGAGCGCCACGGATCTGGCGGCGCGCGCCACCACGCCGGGCAGGGGACGGCCCGGCGGCTCGGGCGCCACCAGGTCGAGGGCGATGGCGTCGTACCGGGTGAGCAGCGACAACTTGTCGGTGAGGATGCCGAACGCCTCGCCCGCGCGCTCCTCTCCTGCCTCCCGCTCGCCGCCGTTGCGCGTCTCGATCAGCGCGGGTACGGCCAGCTCGATGGCGGTACGGCGGGCCGCGGCGTCGTCGAGCCTGCGCGAGCGCAGCACCCCGAGCAGCGCGGTGAGCGTGGCGGCGTGCGCGTCGGCCAGGTCGGTGTCGGGGACCGCCGTGAACGCGCCGACGCGTTCGGCGCCGGTGACCATGTCGGAGAGGTGCAGGACGGCGACCTCCACGAGCTGCTGGACGAGGCCGCGCACGGCGGGCGAGGGCTCGGCGTCGTCGCCGAGGACGATGGCGACCATGCCACTTCGCGACTCGGGCGGCTTGACCGCGACCGCCAGCACCTGGCGCGGCTCACCGCCCAACCGGAGCCGCCCGAGCCACGGCGTGCGCACGTCGACCCGGCCGAGCAGCGGCTCCATCTCATCGGCGGTCACCTCGTCGAGGCCGTGGGTCAGCAGCGGAGACATGAGCACGCAGTCGCCGGCGAGCAGGGCCAGCCCGTCATGCGGCAGCACGGTCGCCAGCACGCGTGACAACCGCGGCAGGATCTCGTCGAACGGCGCCCGCAGCACGTCCAGCACCGCGGACATGGCGCCCGACCACGACTCATCGGCCATGGCGTTCAGGCTAACCCGGCCGTCCGCGCGGTGCGCCCACCCGTCCGGGTGGCCGCGGACCACCCGAACGGCCGGTTCGCCCGGGGTGGCCACCGCGCCAGGCTGTCGGCACGAAGACTCTGAGGAGAACATGATGACTCTTGTGGCGGTGGCCTACCACAGCGGGTACGGGCACACGGCGCGGCTGGCCGAGGCGGTGCGCACCGGGGCGACGGCGGTGGCCGGCGTCAAGGCCGAGACGGTGCCGGTGAACGGCATCACGGAGGAGCAGTGGTCGATTCTCGACGCGGCCGACGCGATCGTCTTCGGCACGCCCACCTACATGGGCTCGGCCAGCCCCGACTTCCACACCTTCGCCCGCGACTCGGTCAGCCGCTGGCAGGACCAGGCGTGGGAGGGCAAGCTGGCGGCCGGGTTCACCAACTCCGGATCGAAGAGCGGCGACAAGCTGCACACGCTCGAATACCTGGCCCTGCTGGCCGCGCAGCACGGCATGCTCTGGGTCAGCCTCGGCCTGAAGTCCGGATGGAACGCCAGCACCGCCTCCGAGCACGACCTCAACCGGCTCGGTGTCTGGCTCGGCGCGGCCGCCCAGTCCAACATCGACGAAGGGCCCGACCTGATGCACGACTCCGACCTGCGCACCGCCCAGCACCTCGGCGCCCGGGTCGCCGGGTACGCCGCCCTCCTCACCACCGCGAAGGCGGCCTGAGCGGGCGGCGCGCCGCGGGTCACGTGTCGTACACGTGGTGGTGGACGGCCCGGGGCTCCTTCTCCAGCAGGAAGGCGTCGTCGAAGTCGTAATATTTCGCGACGGTGACGTCGTCGCCGGCGAAGGCCTTGATCGCCTCCTCCGAGTCCCAGAACGTCAGCATCTGGAAGTGGGCGACCTCGCCGTCCAGGCGATGCAGCACGTAGGCGCCCCGGTTGCCGGGGGTCGACCGGTAGTCGGGGAGCGCGACCTCCCGCATCAGCTTCAGGTAGTCGCCGGACTTCTCCGCCGGGGTGGCGCCATTCCAGATGCGGGCGATCATGGGCTTCCCTTCCCGCTCACGCGTTCCTGCCGTACGGGTACACATTAGGGTTCGCCGGATCCGTCACCTTCGCCGGGTCCGTTCCGTCAAGGAAGGGAACGACCCTGATCGAAGGATGACGTGACCGTGGACGCTGACGAGTTCCTGGCCGAACGATTCGCAGAGCACCGCACCCACCTGAAGGCGGTGGCGTACCGGATGCTCGGCTCTCTCACCGAGGCCGACGACGCGGTGCAGGAGGCGTGGCTGCGGCTCAGCCGTACGGACTCCGGCGCGATCGGTAACCTGGGCGGCTGGCTCACCACGGTGGTCGGCCGGGTCTGCCTGGACATGCTGCGCGCACGCGCCGCGCGCCGCGAGGCCCCTCTGGAGCAGCGGCTGCCCGATCCGGTCGTCAGCCCCGAGGACGGCGGCGACCCCGAGCAGGAGGCGCTGATCGCCGACGCCGTCGGCCTGGCGCTGCAGGTGGTGCTGGATTCGCTGCGTCCGGCGGAACGGCTGGCCTTCGTGCTGCACGACATGTTCGCGGTGCCGTTCGAGCAGATCGCCACGATCGTGGACCGCTCCCCCGACGCGGCCAAGAAGCTGGCCAGCCGGGCCAGACAGCGCGTACGAGGGACGGTCCCGTCGCCCGACCGCGACCCCGTACGCCAGCGCCGGGTCGTCGACGCCTTCCTGGCGGCCGCTCGCGAGGGTGACTTCGCCGCGCTGCTCGCCGTCCTGGATCCCGACGTGGTCCTGCGCATCGACGCGGGCGCCTTCGCCGAGGGCGGTTCGTGGACGATCAGCGGCGCCGCCGCGGTGGCCGGGCACGCCCCGAACTTCCAGCGGTTCACGACCACCCACACCGTGCAGCCCGTGCTGGTGAACGGGGCGGCCGGACTGATCAGCAGCGAGGACGGCCGGCCGCGATCGGTCCTCGGCTTCACCGTCGCCGACGGCAGGATCGCCGCGATCGACATCCTCTCCGACCCCGAGCGTGTCGCGCGGCTCGACCTGGCCCTGCCGCGGGACTGACGGCGGCGGTCCGGAGACACCCGGCGTCCCCCACCCGCCCGGACGATGCGTCTCGCGGACGGGCCGCAGAGGGCTGGAGCCGGCGGCCCGGCTGCCGCGGCCGGTTCTCCTGATGGCTCTGAGCTGGTCATTTCTCGGAAAGACGGCACCCGGCGCAAGGGTGCGAACCGGGACATCGCAGTAGCGTCGGCGGCATGAAGATCGACGTGGTGCTGCCCTGCCTCAACGAGGCGGCGGCCCTCCCGTGGGTGCTCGGGCGGATGCCGCACGGCTTCCACCCGATCGTGGTCGACAACGGCTCGGCCGACGGTTCAGCGAAGATCGCCGCCGAGCTCGGCGCGACGGTGGTGAGCGAGCCGCGGACGGGGTTCGGCGCCGCCTGCCACGCCGGGCTCGCCGCCGCCACCTCGGACGTCGTGTGCTTCATGGACGCCGACGCGTCGCTGGATCCCGAGCAGCTGCCCCGGGTGAGCGGGCCCGTCATGGCCGGCGAGGCCGACCTCGTCCTCGGCCGCCGGGTCCGCCGGCCCGGCGCGTCGTGGCCGGCGCACGCCAGGCTGGGCAACGCCGTGCTGGCCAGGCGGCTGCGCCGCCGTACCGGTGCCCGGCTGCGCGACCTGGGGCCGATGCGCGCCTGCCGGCGCGTCGCGCTGCTCCGGCTGGGGATCGTCGACCGGCGCTTCGGCTACCCGCTGGAGATGGTCCTGCGCGCGGGGGCCGCGCGCTGGCGCATCGTCGAGGTCGATGTCGACTACCTGCCCCGCAACGGCCGGTCGAAGGTGACCGGCACCGTACGCGGCACCCTGCGGGCCATCGGCGACATGCGGCGGGTCATGACCCGCCAGGACGGAACCGCGTGAACCAGACTCAAATCGTCGTGATCGCCAAGGAGCCCGTGCCGGGGAAGGTCAAGACCCGGCTCGTCCCGCCGCTCACCCCCGAGGAGGCGGCCGCCGTGGCCGGGGCCGCGCTGGAGGACACGCTGCGCGCGGTCGCCCAGGTGCCCGCCGTACGCCGGGTGCTGGTCCTCGACGGCGCCCCCGGAGCGTGGCTGCCCTCCGGATTCACCGTGCTCCCGCAGCGCGGCGGCGGCCTGGACGAGCGGCTGGCGGCGGCCTTCGAGGACGCGTACCGGCTGCTGCCCGTCCCCGTCGTGCTGATCGGCATGGACACCCCGCAGGTCACCCCGGACCTGCTGGCCGAGGCCGTGGCGCTGCTCGACGGCCGCGACGCGGTGTTCGGCCCCGCGAACGACGGCGGCTTCTGGCTGCTCGGGCTGCGCGACCCCGACCCCGCGCTGCTGCTCGGCGTGCCGATGTCGGAGCCGGACACCGGAGAGATCCAGCTGCGGCGGATGGAGGAGGCGGGGATGAGCGTCGCGTCGCTGCCGTGCCTGACCGACGTGGACACCATGGCGGACGCGATCGAGGTGGCGGCGCTGGCCCCGCGCTCCCGCTACGCCGCCGCGCTCGCCGGGACCGGGACGCGACTGTGACCGGCGCGCGCAACCGGACGGTGGTGGTGACGGGCGCCGCCGGGTTCGTCGGCGGTCACGTGGTGGCGGCGCTGGAGGCGTCCGGTCACGAGGTCGTGCCGCTCGACCTGCGCTCCGGCGGGGACGTACGCGACCCCGTACTGCTCGACCGGGTGCTGGCGGGCGCCGGCGCGGTCGTGCACCAGGCGGCCAAGGTCGGTCTCGGCGTGAACGTGGCCGACCTGCCCGGATACGCCTCGACCAACGTGTACGGCACGGCGGTGCTGCTGGCCGCGATGGCCGCCCGCGACGTCAGGCGGCTGGTGCTGGCCTCCTCCATGGTGGTCTACGGCGAGGGCGCCTACGACTGCGCGCGGCACGGCCGGGTGCGGCCCGGCCCGCGCTCGGCCGAGGACCTGGCTCGGGGGGCGTTCGAGCCGTGCTGCCCCCGCTGCGGCGACCGGGTGCGCTACTCCCCCATCGACGAGGACGCGCCGGTGGATCCGCGCAACGCCTACGCCACCACGAAACTCGCGCAGGAACACCTCGCCGCCAACTGGGCGCGCGAGACCGGAGGCACCGCGGTCGCCCTCCGCTACCACAACGTGTACGGCCCCAGGATGCCGAGGGACACCCCCTACTCGGGGGTCGCGGCGATCTTCCGGTCGGCACTGGAGGCCGGTCGTGCGCCCCGGGTGTTCGAGGACGGCGGGCAGACGCGCGACTTCGTCCACGTCCGCGACGTCGCCGGCGCCAACGTCGCCGCCCTCGCCGGTGGCCGGGCGGGGTGCCTGGCGGCGTACAACATCGCGAGCGGGGAGCCGCACACCGTCGGCGAGCTCGCCAGGGAACTGGCGGCGCAGCGCGGCGGGCCCGAGCCGGTCACCACCGGGGAGTACCGGCTGGGCGACGTGCGCCACATCGTGGCCGCGCCGCACCGGGCCGCCGCGGAGCTCGGCTTCCGGGCGCGGATCCGTTTCGCGGAGGGCATGAAGGAGTTCGCCACCGCACCCCTCGCGTGAGCCGGACCACCACCGCCACACTCACCGGAGCCGGACCATCACGGCTTCCGCATCACCCGACCCGGTGAACCTTCGTGGACACCCCACTAGCGAGGCCGTTCATCCCCACCGACCGCGGCGGGAACGAGGGAAAGGACATGACGACCTGAGGCCCGGTAAGTAATGCTCCGCGAACGTATGTCGAAAAGGCGCCGGGCGATACGAACTTTCGTAGCGTGTTTTGGTTCTTCGGTCTAGAAGCTGCGCGTGTTCATCTGGGAAAGCCGACAGGTGTGGCCGCGTACGCCTCTGCGGTCCGCCCGGAACGGCCATCATTTCGGAAAAAATCGAACTCACGCCAATGACTTTCCGGCCCGCGATAACGTCTCCGAACGTTGATCAGAAAACCTGTGTTCAGGAGGACTATGATGATTCGCCGAGCCGCCACCCTCGCCCTGGGCTGCGTCGCCGGCCTGGCGCTGACCATGCCGGTCGTCGCCCAGGCCGCCACGTCCGCACCCGCGGCGAACCTGGTGCGCTACTACAACGGGGCCAAGCACTGGAGCACCACCGGCGAGGCGCCCGGCGGCAGGTACAAGGCAGAGGGCGCCGTGACGATCCTGGCCAAGCCGGCTCCGGGCACGGTCCCGCTGTACAGCTGCATGGCCGGTCACGCCAAGCTCGACCAGTTCCTCAGCCTGCACCGCCGCTGTGAGGGCGACGCCAACAGCTTCCTGAGGCTGGAGGGCCACCTGTACGCACAGCCCACCGCCGGCTTCACCCGGCCGATCTACCGCTGCCACTGGGTGGCGGCGAACAGCCACTTCTTCTCCCTCAAGTCGGACTGCGAGGCCACCGCCACCACCAGGGTGACGGCCGAGCACCGGCTCGGGTACGTGCGCGGCTGACGCCGCCGCGAGCCCGATCCACTCCCGCATCGGCCCGTTGAACGGGGTCGGGGCCCGCGAGCACGCGTATCAGCATCAGCTCGCGGGCCCCGACGGCAAGGCGCCCAGGTCAGGAGCAGAACGCTGTCACGTACGTCGCGCCCACGGCACGTGCCCGGTCAGCCGCTGATCGCGGAGGCCGGCGCGAGCCGTACCGTGAAAGCCGGTTCGGGGTGGGGGATCTCCGGCAGTTCGACCCTGACGCCGTTCGTGGTGGCGGTCCAGGGCAGGGTGGGGCCGTGCTCGCGCAACCGTACCTCGGCGCCGGGGTGCAGGGTGAGGTCGAGCTGCGTGACGTGGTAGGCGAGCGTGTCAGTGTTCGGTACGTCCTCCCCGAACGACCACGGCGGCGCGTAGGCGGGGATCGAAGCGGGACCCCAGACCACCATGACGCCGAACTTCGCGTCGTCGAACGACTGTGGGGGCGTGTTCGCCATTGATGAGCTCCTCTCGGAAGTATCACGGTGTCCGCCGCGATCGCGCGGCGGCCGGCAGCCCGGAAAAGGAAAAAGCCAGTCCCGCCCACGGCTGTAATAGGTGCCGGAGCACAGCCCATAGTCCGTCTCGTCCATACGCAAATAACGGACAGAGCTGCGCCCGAACGCGTGTCGCTTGGCCAGGCAGGACCATTTCCGGTTCGCCTGGCAGCGATGCTACGAATCTGTTGTTCCTCGTTCACGCTGAGCATTCACGCGCATGGGAAAAGCATTGGCACGCGTGTTCGCCCCGTCGCTAGCGTGTCGCCGTGACGTACGAGAACCCCCTGGCCTACGTGCTCGGCCTCGAAGGCATGGCTCTGATGCGCTCCTTCACCGGGGAGCACGACCGCGCGTTCGTCGAGGCGCGCATCGCCGAGATCCGGCGCCTGCTGGACGATCCGGCACTGGCCGATGCCTCCGTCGACGTCGTCCGCGTCGACACCGTCGAGGGCTATCGGATCTGGTCTCGGACGTACGACGACCCCAACTCGGCGTTCTCCTACGACGAGCCGATCGTCGAGGAGATCGTCGGCACGTTGCCGGTGGGCCTCGCCCTGGACGCCGCGTGCGGCACGGGCAGGTTCGCCGCGGCCCTGGCCGGTCGCGGCCACCAGATCATCGGCGTCGACAGCTCGCCCGACATGCTCGCCCGCGCCCGCGAGCGGGTGCCGGAGGGCGACTTCCGGCTCGGCCCTCTCGACCGGTTGCCGGTCGAGGCCGCCTCCGTCGACCTGATCGTCTGTTCCCTGGCGCTCACCCATGTCCCCTCGCTGGATCCGGTGCTGGCCGAGTTCGCCAGGGTGCTGCGCCCGGGCGGGCACGTGGTGATCTCCGACATCCACCCCGAGGGCGTGGCTCGCGGCATCATCCCGTCGTTGCGGCTGCCGGACGACCGGCCCGCCCGCGTGGCCACCTACCACCACAGGATCGGCGACTACGTACGCGCCGCGCTGGGGGCGGGACTGGAGGTGCGCCGTTGCGAGGAGCCTCGGGAGCCCGGCGCCGAGGTTCCCGAGCCGCAGGACCCGCCGAGGGAGCCCGGGTCCCCGGTGCCCTGGGACCTGTGGCCGTGGGTCCTGGTCGACCATGCGCCCGAGGCGGCGCGGGCGGCCATCGACGGCGTCCCCGCCATCGTCGTCTGGCACCTCCAGCGCCCGGCTGCCTGATCGTGGACAGGTTCACCACCACCTGCCCGCACGCCTACGGCAGGCCGTCGAGCCCGCCGGCGAGGGAGCGCAGGGCCACGGGCGGGGGGCGTTCGCAGGTGCTCGCGATGGTCACCGCCGTGCCGGAGCGCGCCGCGTCCAGCAGCGACTCCATGACGTCGAGCACGTGGAAGGCCAGCGATCCGCCCGCGCGCGGCTCCGCGCCGCGGGCCGCGTGCAGGCCGGTCGACGCGAGGTCCGCCAGTCCCACGCCGCGCCCGGCCTCGACATAGCCGGCCGCCGCCGGCAGTTCCCGCCAGCCCTCCTCCCCCAGCACCGACGCCAGGACGGCGCCGTCGAAGTGGTTGGGGTCGGGTACGACGAGCGAGCCCTTCTCCCCGTGCACCTCGATGTTGGGCGACCTGGTCGCGACCCCGTCGAAGCTCATCACGAGCGTGGACAGCGCCCCTGACGCGTGCACGAGCACCCCGGTGACGTGGGTGTCGACGCTGACCGGGATCTCCTCGCCCTGGCGGGGGCCCGAGCCGATCGTGCGTTTGGCCCGGGTGCGCCCGGCGGCGCCGACGACGGTCGCGACCGGCCCGAGCAGCGTCACCAGGCAGGTGACGTAGTAGGGGCCCATGTCGAGCAGCGGGCCGCCTCCGGGGGCGTAGTAGAAGTCGGGGTTGGGGTGCCAGCGCTCGTGGCCCGGCGTCATCATCGTCGCGGTGGCCGCGACGGGCCGCCCGATCAGGCCGTCGTCGATCGCCTTGCGCGCGGTCTGCGTGCCCGTCCCTAACACCGTGTCGGGCGCGCAGCCGACGCGCACCCCGGCCTCGCCGGCCGCCTGCAGCACCCGCGCGGCGTCGGCCACGTTCGCGGCCAGGGGCTTCTCGCAGTAGACGTCCTTGCCGGCGGCGATGGCCTGCAGCGCGACCTCGGCGTGGGCGGCCGGGACGGTCAGGTTGAGCACGACGTCGACGCGCGGGTCGGCCATCAGCTCGGCCACGCTCAGCACGTCGGTGCCGGGGTAGGGCCGTACCGCCTCCCGCGCCCTGTCGAGGTCGAGGTCGGCCACCGCGACCAGCCGCACCTGCGGCAGCCGTTCGATGGTGCGGAAATACTGGGCGGAGATCGCGCCGCACCCGACGACGCCCACGTTCACCGGCTCGCCCACACCATGCCCCTTTCGATGACGGTGCGTACGCTGTCGTGCTGGAGCACGTCGACGCTGTGCCCCGGGGTCGCGACGAAGATCCGGCCCTTGCCCCACCGCCGGGTCCAGATGGCGGGCGAGGTCACCTCGCGGTGCCACGGGTCCCACGGGCGCACCCGCTGCGTGGTCGTGGCCAGCACGTCGACGTAGTCGTCGGTCAGCACCCAGTACTGCTCGGTGACGAGGTCGAAGTCGGCGATGCCCTCGGTGATGGGGTGGCCGGCCGCCTCGGGCGACATGTTCACGGTGTACGGGACGAAGTAGTGCTCCTGCGTGCCCGCGTCCTCCGCGTCCGGGCCCTTGCCCGGATGGCAGGCGAACTGCCCGCCGATGAGGTGCAGGTAGTCGGAGGAGTTACGGAAGGAGTCGGCGATGCCGCCGTGCCAGCCCGCCATCCCGGTGCCGGCGCGGATCGCGGCCTCCAGCCCCTGCAGCTCGGCCCGCTCGATCGTGCCCATGGTGTAGCACTGCACGACGAGGTCGACGCCGGACATGAACGCGGGGTCCGCGTACGGTGCGGGAGAGTCCGCCTTGACCACCTCGAACCCCTGCTTCTCCAGGAAGGGCACGAAGAGTTCCGTGGCCTCGACGGGAGCGTGCCCCTCCCAGCCTCCCCGCACCACAAGGGCTTTCCTGCCGTTCTCACCTGTCATGCCATCACCCATCGTTCTGTGGTCAACGACTCCGATGGTCGCATCCCGCCCCGCGTTCCAGGAGGCCGGGCCGGTGAAAGGATCGTGACCTCAGCTGAGTGAAAGGCACATGAGATGGCTCCGAACATCGCTACCGCACGCCGCGTCGAGCTGCCCGAGCTGCTCGAGTTCCTCCGCCCCAGGCATCACGGCCTGCTGTCCACCACCCGCGCCGACGGGCGGCCGCAGCTCTCGCCGGTCTCCTGCGGCGTCGACGCGGGCGGCACGATCGTGGTCTCCACCTATCCCGACCGGGCCAAAGCGCGCAACGCCCGCCGTGACGAGCGGGCGTCGATCTGCGTGCTGTCCGACGACTGGAACGGCCCGTACGTCCAGGTGGACGGCCGCGCCGAGGTGCTCGACATGCCGGAAGCCCTGGAGGCGCTGGTCGAGTACTACCGGTGCATCGCCGGCGAGCACCCCGACTGGGACGAGTACCGGGCGGCCATGCGGCGCCAGGACAAGTCGCTGATCCGCCTGCACATCGAGCGCTGGGGGCCCATCGCGACCGGCGGGTTCCCCGCGCGCCTGGTGTCCGGGGACTGAGACCCGAACGTCCTGACGATCGGGCGGCGGCTCCGGGTGGCGCCGCCGCCCGATCCCCTGACCACGACGCCGAGCACGGCGCGCGAAGCCACGACCTGTCGCCGGGAATGTCCGCGTAGGTCCCTTGACATCCGCAATTGGGAGAGTTAGCGTCCTCGAAACCTGGAATTAACGTTCACGTGAACGTTCATCCTCCCCAGGTAATTGTCGACGAGAAGGACGCCCCCTTGAGCGTGGACACCACCCGTGTTCCGGCCGATGATCTCCGGCGCGCGCTGATCGCCGCAGACCCCAAACTCTCCAAGTTCAACCCGCTCCCCCGCATACTCGCCTTCGACGAGTTCACTACAGGAACGCACGGCTGGTGCGAACTCATCGGAAACCACGACGGCCACGGAAATCTCGACACGGTCGACGTGCACATGCGCGACTTCCGCCCGCCGCAGCTCAGCGCGTGCGATTTCTTCGACATCGGCACGCACGCCGCGATGAGCGGGAATTACGCGCTCAAGGTCGCCACCCGGCCGGTGACCGGCCACACCGCGGTGGCGATCCGCCGGCTGACCATGGCCAGGCGCGGGGTGGTGCAGTTCGAGACGTACTTCACCTACAAGAGCGAGGCGGCCACCGCCGAGTCCTCGCTCGGCAACAGCTTCGGCGACATCGAGTGGGACGGCAACCTGCACCCGTCCGAGGCTCAGTTCGGGGCGTTCACCGTGGCCACGGACCTGTGCGACGGCGAGGGCATCCGCTATCACTGCGTCGCCCGCTACCAGAACACCGACCTGGACCACAACTTCACCAGGCGCTGGATGTACCCCGTGGTGCCCGAGCCGACGCCCAGGGAGAACCTGCACAACCAGGAGAACCTGTCGCCCACCGAGGACTTCACCGCGCCGAACCCCGAGGACTGGCACCCGCTCGACGAGGAGCCGCAGTTCCTCTGCTACAACGAAGTGCCGACCAAGGTCAACTGGCACTATCTGCGCTGGCAGTTCGACACCAGGACCCGGACGAACATCGAGTTGCAGGTCAATGACCGGATCATGGACATGCGCCAGGTCCCGGTGCCCGCCTATCCCGACAAGTACGACGGCCTGGAGAACCTGCTCAATTTCTACGTGAGCGTGCGCACCCATTCTCCGGTACGCAACTTCCTTTTCCTTGATTCCGCACTGATTTCCGTGGATTGGTGAACACCGGCATGAGGCACGCTCTTACCGCCGTTCTTGAGCGCAACACCACTTTCACCGCAGATTTCGTGACCGAGCCGTACGAAGCCGGGTGGGCCGCGGAGGCGCGCTGGTTCGTACGGACCCTGGCCCTGGAGGGCGACACGCCCGCCCTGCGGCTGACCGCCCAGATCTCCCCCGACGGGCTGCACTGGTGCGACGACGACGGGAGCGCCGAGCAGGTCGCCACGGAACCAGGGCTGGTGTCCATGCGGGTGCGCGAGTTCGGCCACTGGTTGCGCCTGCGGGCCACGCTGACCGGCGGCGACCCGAAGGCCAAGGTCCTGATCTACCTGGCACTCAAGAGCTGAGAGGAGTTCGACATGACGGCAACGGAGGGAGTGGGCAGGCGGCGGTTCCTGGCCCTCCTGGGAGCCGGGGCCGCCGGCGTCTCCCTCCCCGCCCTCGTCACCGGGTGCGCCCCCGGCGGCAAGGAGACGGGACCCGCCGCAGGAGGGAACCGGCCGCTCAGCGCCGCGTTCTACCAGGCGATCAACGATCTGGACCCGCACGGCCCGAGCGCCGTGGACGAGGCGTCGCTGCTCGCCAACCGGCAGATCTACGACACGCTCGTCGCCTGGGACGGCCAGAAGGCGGCGCCGAGCCTGGCCACGTCGTGGCGTCAGCCCGACGACACGACGTGGGAGTTCACCCTCCGCGACGGCGTCGTCTTCCACGACGGCGGCAAGCTGACCTCGGCCGACGTCAAGGCGTCGCTGGAGCGGCTGGCCGCCTCCGACGGCCCGCAGAAGCCGCTGTGGTCCACGGTGGACACGATCAAGGCCCCCGACCCGCGCACCATCACGATCACCACGAAGGAGCCCGCCGGCACCCTGCTGGTGAACCTGGCCCTCGCCTTCATCCTGCCCGCCGCCCAGATCGGCAAGGGCGACCTGTCGCGCAACGCGATCGGCAGCGGCCCCTTCGCCGTCGAGTCGTTCACGCCCTCGTCGCAGCTGCTGCTCAAGCCCGCGCCCGGCTATTGGGGCGGGGCGCCCGAACTGGCCGGCCTGCGCCTGCCGTACATCCCCGAGTCCTCCACGCGCATGACGTCGCTGCAGAACGGCGAGGTGGACGTCACCTGGATCATCCCGCCCGACGAGCTCGAACGGCTGCGCGGCGTCGACGGCGTGAAGATCGAGAGCGAGCCGGGCGTCAACTACTTCCTCACCTGGTTCAACTGCGGCAGGAAACCCTTCTCCGACCCGCGCGTGCGCCGCGCGCTGCTCCACGCGCTCGACGTCAAGACCATCGTCTCCAGCCTGTACGGCGACGCAGCCGCCGTCATGGACGCCCCGATCCCGTCCGCCGTCTTCGGTCACGCCCCCCAGAAGCCCTACGCGTACGACCCCGACCTGGCCAGGCGCGAGCTGGCCGAGGCCGGTCACGGCTCGGGGATCCGTACCTCGATGATGTGGTTCAAGGACACCGGGCCCCTCGCCACCGAGCTGGCCCAGTCGATCATCTCGGCCTGGGCCAAGGTCGGCGTGGTCGTCGAGCCGCAGCAGATCGAGAAGGCGGCCTGGCTCAAGCGGCTCACGGCGCTCGACTGGGACATCGAGCTCCAGGTCAACACCGTGACCACCGCAGACGCCGACTACACCCTCGGCCGGCTCTACACCAGCGAGGCCAACCGCATGGGCTATGCGAACAAGGAGCTCGACGGCATCCTCGCCAGGGCCAAGGCCACCTCCGACCAGGACGAGCGAAAGTCGCTGTACAGCCGGGCATGCGAGATCATCTGGCGTGACGCGGTCGGCGTCTTCCCCGCGGCGCTGGCCGCCACGTACGGGCTGCGCTCCTCCGTCGCGGGCTTCGTCCCCGCGGCCAACAGCCAGCCCGAGTTCCGCACGGTGTCGGCCACCGGGTGACCCGTGCGAGACCAGACCCCAGCCCGGGAGCGCCATGCGTGAGGCACGCCGTACGACACTGAAGGACATCGCCGAGAGCCTCGGCGTCTCCGTGAACACCGTCTCCAGAGCCCTCGCCGACAAGGACAGCGTCGGCCTGGAGACGCGCAAGCGGGTGAAGGCCGAGGCCGAGCGGCTGGGCTACGTGCCCAACTCCACGGCCAGGTCGCTGGTCCTCGGCTCCGCGAGCACGCTCGGCATGGTGATCACCAATCCGTCCAACCCGTTCTACGCCCAGCTCATCAGCGGGATGGAGCAGCACTGCCGGCGGCACGGCTACTCCTTACTGCTGATGGCGACGGAGGAGAGCCTGGCCAACGAGCGGCGCGCGGCCGAGGAGCTGCTTCGGCGCGGCGTGGACGGGGTGCTCGTGGTGACGGTGCAGGAGGGGGCCGAGCACTGGCGGCGCTTCCGCGCGGCCGGCGTCCCGCTGGTCCTGATCAACCGGGACGTGCCCGAGCTCAACGCCGACCTGGTGGGCGTCGACCACGTCAAGGGCGGCTACGAGGCCGCCAGGCACGCCGTCGCCAAGGGCGCCAGGAAGATCTACTTCCTGGAGGAGGATCTGGACGTCTCGGCGGTCGCCGACCGCGTCGAGGGTTACCGGCGGGCCATGGCCGACAGCGGCCTGCCCGTCGAACCCGACACCATGATCCGGGTGCCGACCCGGCGGCTGGAGCAG
Organism: Nonomuraea sp. B5E05; assembly: GCF_039880665.1. Lineage (NCBI taxonomy): Bacteria > Bacillati > Actinomycetota > Actinomycetes > Streptosporangiales > Streptosporangiaceae > Nonomuraea > Nonomuraea sp. B5E05. The sequence continues at coordinate 25,194 of NZ_JBDPMJ010000017.1, read as the reverse complement.
AGCGCGATGCCGTGGGACCCGAGCGAGGCGTACCGGCTGGCCAGAGAGGTCGTGCGGTCCGCGCAGCGCCCGATGGCGTTCGTGGCCGGCAACGACTATTTCGCGCTCGGCGTCTACCGGGTCGCCGACGAGGCCGGACTGCGGATCCCCGACGACATCCTGGTCGTCGGCTACGGCGGCCACCCGTTCGCCCCCTACGTGATCCCCTCGCTCACCACTGTGGAGCTGCCCGCCGCGGACATCGCCGTGTCCGCCGTCGACCGCATGTTGCGGCGGCTCGGCGCGGCGGCCAGGGCGCCGGAGCAGGTCCTGTTCCCGCCCCGGCTGGTCGTGCGGGCGTCGAGCGGCGGGGGTGGCACATGACCGCCTACCTCGGACGGCGGCTCGCCCAGGCGCTGCTCCAGATCTGGGGCGCGATCACGATCGTCTTCATCGCGCTGCGCGTGCTGCCCGGCGACCCGGCCGAGCTGATCCTCGGCAGCCAGGCCACGCCCGAGGCGCTGGAGGAGCTGCGCGGCAGCCTCGGGCTCGACGAACCCCTGCTCGTCCAGTACGCCGCCCACATGCGGGACGTCGTCGTCCTCGACTTCGGCCACTCCTGGCGGCAGAGCGTCAGCGCCCTGGACGCCTGCCTGGAGCGCCTCGGCTCGACCCTGTCCCTGTCGGCGTGGGCGATGGTGATCACCATCGTGCTGGGCTTCGCGGCCGGCACGTTCGCCGCCCGCCGCGCGAACACCTGGGCCGACCACCTGGTCTCGGTGTCGTCGCTGGTCGGCCAGGCGCTGCCGCCGTTCTGGATCGGCATCATGCTCTCGCTCATCTTCGCGCGCTGGTTGCAGATCCTGCCCAGCACGGCCGACGGCACCATGGTCAGCCTGCTGCTGCCCGCGTTCACGCTGGCGCTGCCGTTCGTGGGCTGGCTGGGCCGGCTCGTACGCACCGGGATCCTCGAGGAGATGAACCAGGACTACGTCCGCACGGCCCACGCCAAGGGCATGAGCCCGCGGGTGATCTTCTCCATCCACGTGCTGCGCAACACCCTGGTGCCGGTGGTGACCATGCTGGGCCTGCTCATGGGCTACTTCATCGCGAACGGCGTCATCGTCGAGGTGATCTTCGCCTGGCCCGGGATCGGGTCGCTGCTCATCGACTCGATCACCTTCCGCGACTACGCCGTGGTCGAGGCCGTCCTGACCGTGATCACGGTCTGCTACATCCTGCTCAACCTGCTGGTCGACGTGCTCTACGTGTATCTCGACCCCAGGATCCAGTTGGAGAACGCCTGATGACAGTGAACGTGCGAGGCGCGACGCTCGCCGGCCGGCTGGCCGCGCTGCCCCTGCGCGCGCACCTGGCGCTCGGGACCGTGCTGCTGTTCGTGCTGGCCGGACTGCTCGGGCCGCTGCTGGCGCCGTACGACGCGGCCCGCACCAGCCCGGTCGACCGGCTGCTGCCGCCGGGCACCCGGCTGTCCGACGGCGCGATGGCGTGGCTCGGCACCGACCAGGTCGGGCAGGACCTCCTGGCCGAGGTGCTGGCCGGGATGCGCACCTCGCTGACCGTGGCGCTGGTGACCGTGGCCGTCGGCGGAACGGTCGGGCTGCTGCTCGGCCTGCTCGCGGGCTACTTCGGCGGCTGGGCCGACGGGATCATCTCCAGGGTCGGCGACATCCAGCTCGCCTTCCCCAGCCTGCTGCTGGCCATCCTGCTGGCCGGGGTCCTGGGCCCCAGCATGGTGAACGTGATCATCGCCCTTGCGGTCACCCGATGGGTGATCTTCGCCAGGGTGGTGCGCGGCTCGGCGCTCGCCGTGCGCGACCGGGAGTTCGTGGACTCGGCCCGCGTGATGGGCGCCTCCCACGCCCGCATCCTCGCCGGCTACATCCTGCCGTCGTGCCTGCCTCCGCTGATGGTCGCGGCCACCGTGCAGGTCGGCCTGACCATGGTCGCCGAGGCGTCGCTGAGCTTCCTCGGCCTCGGCGTGCCCGCCGGGCAGGCGTCCTGGGGCTCGACGATCGCCGAAGGCCGCGACTACCTCGCCTCGGCCTGGTGGATCGCCGCCGTGCCGGGCGCCGCCCTGGCGCTCGTCGTGGTCAGCATCGGCGTCCTCGGCGACCTGCTGCGCGACGCCTCCGACCCGATGACGGAGCTGTGACCGATGAGTGAAAGGGCGAACGGATCCGCGGCCCCGCTGCTGGAGGTCGAGGACCTGGCCGTGGAGTTCGACACGCCGGCGGGGCCGCTGCGGGCCGTGCGCGGGGTGTCCTTCGAGGTCGGCGAGTGCGAGACGCTCGCGATCGTCGGCGAGTCCGGCAGCGGCAAGAGCGTGACCGCGCAGGCGCTGATGGGGCTGGTGCCGCAGGCGGCGCGCATCGTGGGAGGGCGCGTCTCGATCGAGGGCCGCGACGTCGCCGGGCTGTCCGGCCGCGAGTGGCAGGCGCTGCGGGGCGAGCACATCTCCATGATCTTCCAGGATCCGCTGAGCGCGCTGAACCCGTCGCTGACGGTGGGCTACCAGATCGCGGAGATGTTCCGCAGGCACCGCGGCACCGGCCGGGCGGAGGCCCGCCGCCGGGCGGCGGAGCTGATGGCGCAGGTGGGCATCCCCGATGCCGAGCGGCGGCTTGACGACCATCCGCACCGCTTCTCCGGCGGCATGCGGCAGCGGGTGATGATCGCGATGGCGCTGGCGCTCGACCCGCGGCTGCTCATCGCCGACGAGCCCACCACCGCGCTGGACGTGACCGTCCAGGCGCAGATCCTGCGGTTGTTGCGGCAGCGGCAGCGGGCCGAGCGGCTCGGCATGGTCCTCATCAGCCACGACCTCGGCGTGGTCGCGCGGGCGGCCGATCGGGTGGCCGTCATGTACGCGGGCCGCATCGTCGAGACCGGCACCGTGGCCGAGGTGTACGAGCGGCCCGCACACCCGTACACGCTGGGCCTGATGCGGGCGGTGCCCGACCCCCGCGACCTCGGCGCCCCGCTGGAGGCGATCGAGGGCCGGCCACCCGACCTGGCCGCGCGGCCCGCCGGCTGCGCCTTCCACCCGCGCTGCCCGTTCGCCAGGGACGTCTGCCGCACGGACGACCCCGCCCCGCGCGAGCTCCGCGAGCTCCGCGCTGGGCGGACCAGTGCCTGCCACTTCGCGGAGGAGGTGATCGCGCATGGCCGAGGCTGAACCCCTGCTGGAGCTGTCCGACCTGGTGACGAGCTATCGCCTGCGGCCGGGGATCGGCCGGCCCGGGGGCGAGGTGCGGGCCGTGGCCGGCGTGAGCCTGACCGTCGGCGCGGGCGAGACCGTCGGGCTGGTCGGCGAGTCCGGATGCGGCAAGTCCACGATCGCGCGGACCATCGTCGGCCTGGTGCGCCCGTCCGGCGGCAGGGTCCTGTTCGACGGCCGCGACCTCGGCGCCCTGCCCGCCAAGGAGCTGCGCAGGCTGCGCCGCGACATCCAGCTCGTCTTCCAGGACCCGTACGCCTCGCTGAACCCGCGCATGACCGTCGACGCCCTCATCAAGGAGGCGTGGCGCATCCACCCCGGGCTGGTGCCGCGCGAGCGGTGGGACGACGAGGTGCGCGCCCTGCTGGAACGCGTCGGCCTGCGCCCCGAGCACGCCGGCCGCTACCCCCACCAGTTCTCGGGCGGGCAGCGCCAGCGCATCAGCATCGCCAGGGCACTGGCCGTGCGGCCCCGGCTGATCGTCTGCGACGAGGCCGTGTCCGCGCTCGACGTCTCGGTGCGGGCGCAGATCCTCAACCTGCTGCAGGAGCTGCAGCGCGACCTGGGCGTGTCGTACCTGTTCATCTCGCACGACCTGGGCGTCGTCCGGCACCTGTGCGACCGGGTGGCGGTGATGTACCTGGGCAAGATCGTCGAGACCGGTTCCAAGGAGGACATCTACCGGAACCCGGCCCACCCGTACACGCAGGCCCTGCTGTCGGCGGCGCCCAGCCTGGACGACTGGCGGGCCGACGACGAGCGCGACGAGATCGTCCTGACCGGAGATGTTCCCTCACCGTTGCGCCCGCCGACAGGCTGCCGTTTCCGTACGCGCTGCCGGCGGGCCCAGGATCGGTGCCGCGACGAGGAACCGGCGCTGGTCGAACGGGACACGGGTCACCCGGTCGCCTGCCACTTCCCCGGAGCACTTCCGCCCCCCGCCACGACGGCGCCCGAGAGCGGCCGTCTCACGAAGGAGTGATCCATGCCAGGCAAGGTCCTGCCCGCGCTCGCCACAGGCGCCCTGATGGCCACCGCCGTGCTCGCGGGCGCAGGCCCGGCCGCCGCCTCCGCGAGCACCTGCGCGGACGCGCCCGCCACGCCGGTGACGACGGCGGCCGTCTTCAACGACCCGGTGAGCGGCGACGGGGCGGCGCTCGTCCAGAAGCTCTGTGGCCTCGTCAAGCAGACGCCCGCGGGCGCCCGCATCCAGGTCGCCCACTTCGTCATGTCGGGCGCCGCGGGCGCCGAGTTCGCCGACGAGCTCGTCAAGGCGCACCAGCGCGACGTGGACGTACAGGTCGTCCTGGACGGCGACAGGCGCGGCGCGGCCGTCGCGGAGAAGCTGGCGGCGGCGCTGGGCACGGACACCTCCGCGCGCTCCTGGCTGCACGTGTGCACCGGCCCGCCCTCCGGCGGCACCGCCGCCTGCATCGGTAACAAGGGCCAGCACAACAAGTTCTACCTGTTCTCGCGCACCGGCCACGCCTCCGCGGTGGTGGTGCAGTCGTCGGCCAACCTGACCGACCTCAACTCCACGACGTACTGGAACAACGCGGTCGTCCTGCCCGGCAACCGGCGCCTGTACGACGCCTACGCCGGCTACTTCGCCGACCTGGCCGCCGAGCGCAAGAACCTCGACTACTACCGGGTCGTCCAGACCGGCGGGCCCGGCGGCTCCGTACGCGCCCACTTCTTCCCCAAGGCGAGCGGCGACCCCATCGTCGACGAGCTCGGCAAGGTGTCCTGCCGGGGCGGGACGACGATCAGGGCCGGCATGTCCGAGTGGGACGCCTACCGCGTCGCGATCCCGCAGCGGCTGCGTGACCTGGCGGCCCAGGGCTGCACGGTGCGGATCGTCTACGGGATCATGGACGACGAGGTCAAGGAGCTGCTGCGGGCCGAGCCGCGCGTCGAGCTGCGCGCCCTCGGCGACGGGGGCGCGCTGCCCGGCCGCGTGCACTCGAAATACCTGCTCATCGAGGGCTCGTACGACGGCGACCGCCACGCCCGCTGGGTGTTCACCGGCAGCCACAACTACAACGAGACCTCGTTGCGCCGCAACGACGAGGTGCTGCTGCGGCTGAACAACCGGAACGTCTACGGGCAGTACGTGGCGAACTTCGAGCGCATGCGCGAGGTGGCCGCACCGGCGGCCACGCCCCAGCCGTAACCGGCACGGCCGCGTGAGCGGCACGCCCGGCACGCCCGGCACGCCCGGTCCGTCACGGCACGGGCCGCACGGACGGCCTGGTCCAGCCGCTGCGGCCCTCCAGGGCCGTGATGGCGATCGTGCCGGACGTGCCGCGCAGGCCGAAGCCGTGGCGGAAGCCCTCGCGGGCCTGCGGGGTCGCGAGCGTGTCGCCGATCGAGGCGGTGCGCAGCCGCCGCCACTCGCCGGTCGCGCCGCCCGTCCCCGCCGCGCCGGGTGCGCGGCCCGTCGTGGCCGCGTCGGCCGTTCGCGCCGTCCGGGCGAAGGAGGTGATGGTGTCGCCGGACAACACCAGCGCGAACCGGTCGCCGGGCTCCAGGGTCAGCGCGGCGTCACCGGGCGTGTCGAGGAACCGGCCGCCGACCCGCACGTTGATGCCCGACTGCTTGCGGGTGTGGTTGTACCAGGCGGTCACGTAGTTGTCCTGGTCCTTGACCCAGCCGACGAACACGCTGTCCTCGGCGCTGCCGGTGCCGGCGAAGGTCCCGGCCGTCACCATGCTGATCGCGTCGGCCGACGACGGCCCCGCCGGTCCCGCGACCACGCCGAAGAACGGCCGGGCGCCGCTGCCCGCGAACCTGCCCCCGCCGACCGTGATCTCCGGCTCGGCCTCGGCGCCTTCCGGCCGGTGCACGGTGTAGCCCGCGGAGGTGTCGGTGGCGAACGTGTCCTCCACCTCGGCCTTCGCGTACGCGGCCGGGTCGAGCTCCCGCTCCACGTGCGCGTACGCGCTCACCGCCCGCGCCTGCCGGTCGTAGGTCGCGAAGGCGCGCACGGGGTGGACGTCGGGGCGCGGCCCGACGCCGTCCGGCGGCGACACCCGCCAGCGCACCGTGAACTCGCCGCCCGGCCGCACCACGGGGGTCTCCGTCCTGCCGCGTGGCTCGGCGGACCAGCCGGGCGGCACGGCCAGCTCCACCTTCACCTTCGTGGCCGGCCCGCGGCCGTGGTTGGCGAACGTCGTGGTCACGGCGGCGGGCGTGCCCTGCCCGGTGACGGTCGCGTCGAGGCTGGTGTCGCCGGCGGCGGGCGACCACGCCTGCAGCTCGGTGACGCCGACGTACGCGCCGGGCTGCGGCACGAACACCAGCCGGATCGCGGTCGTCGTCAGCTCGGGGAACGTGACCCGGTTCAGCGCCGCGCCGGCGGGCCGCTCCGGCGTGCGCGCCTGGCCGGGCACCTCGCGCCACGCCCCGCCGTCCAGGAACTCCAGCCGGTACGACGCCGGCGCCCGCACCTCGCCGCCGTCGTCGTAGGTGTGGAACCGCACGTCGCTCACCCGGGTCGGCACGCCGAAGTCGACGCCGAGATGGTCCTCGGCGTTCGGCGAGCGGTGGTTCGTCCACCGGCTGTGCGGGATGTCGTCGTAGAAGATCCGCCCGTCCACGGCGTCCCACACGCTGTCGATGGCGCCCGTGTAGGAGGCGAACGGCTTGGGGTGATCGGTGTCGTACGGGTTGGCGGCGTCGTTGCTCGGGCGCGCGGAGCGGCCGGGAGCCGGGGCCGGCACGCGGGCGGCCAGCTCGCCGAGCCCCGGCCGGGTGGCGGCGAGCCTGCCGTCCACGTAGAGGCGCAGGCCCTTGCCCTGGCCGTACCTCGTGCCGTCGCGGTCCCACAGGACCGTCACGTTGTGCCCGTGGTAGGGCACGTTCTCCAGCGCGAAGTGCGTCCACCCGGCGGGGGCCAGCGGGTTGACCACGACCTTGCCGCCCGCCTGCGGGCGCAGCCCGATCAGGCCGCTGATCACCAGGTCGTTGAAGGTGGAGTGGTTGTAGTGCTCGCTGTGGCCCTTGCCGTCGTAGATCCAGCGCGGCTCGTCGGGGTGGTGCGCCTCGGCGACGTACGGGCGGCCGTCCTTGTACTGGGTGAGCGCGTAGCCGCGCAGCAGGCGGTAGTAGTCGGCGGCGGTCACCACGTCCTGGTCGCGCTCGTTGAGCAGGTTGGCCAGGCCGGTCAGCGTGGTCGACGTCGAGTACGGCCAGCTCGGCCCGTTCCAGCGGCAGCAGCCGCTCAGCGCGTCCTTCATGAACAGCGGGCTGCGCCGCTCGGCCGTGGCCGGCCCGTACGGCGCGGCGAACCCCTGCGGGTCGAGCAGTTGCGCCCACGCCCGCTCGGTGCCGGGCCTGGCCATGCCGAACGCCCACGGCACGAACCCGATCTGTTCCCTGGTGGACACCAGCTTCTGCTCGGGGTCCAGGTCGGCGCGGGCCTTGTGGTAGAAGAACCGCCGCTCCTCATCCCACAGGTGGCGGTGCAGGGCGTCGCGCAGCGCGTCGGCCCGCCGCCCGAACGTCTCGGCCAGCGACCTGTCGCCGCGCATCTCGGCGATCGCCGCGATGGCCCTGGCGTCGCCGTACTGGTAGGCGTTCAGCGTCGGCCGGTAGCCCGCGCCGCCGTGGTAGGGGTCCTCGGGGTCGGTCTCGTAGGAGGAGGCGGTGAACTCCATCGCGTCCCACACCGGCACCGACCAGTAGAGGCCGAGCCGCTCGTCGTACTGACCGCCCCACTTGTCGTACTGGCGGACCAGGTCGGGCAGCAGGTTCTCGACGAAGGGCGCGTCGCCGGTGACGAGGTAGCGCTGGTAGGCGGCGTCGGCCGCCCACCACGCGTACTGGTGGGCCCAGTCGTCGGTGTCCTCGTTGACGAAGTCCTCCTTCGGCTTGGGGCCTGCGCCGGGGCCCTGCAGCCAGTAGGTGAGGTAGTCGTCGATCGGGCGGGGGTCGCGCAGCCAGCGGCCCTCGTACACGTGGTGGCCCGCGGCGGCGACGATGCCGCCGAGCGGCGCGGCGTAGCCGGGGGCGTTGTGGAACTCGGTGACGATGTGGCCGGTCGCGGAGTCGGTGTAGCGGATGTGCCGCTTGAAGGTGCTCCAGCGGTAGTAGTAGACGTCCTGGATCTGCTGGTCGGGCACGTCCAGGAAGGGGATGTTGGCTTCGTACCACTCCGGTTCGGCGAGGCCGGCCAGCAGCGCGCGGTGGTCGAGGAAGTCCGTGCCCCTGCCGACCTCCGGATACGTCGGCGGTGGCTCGGGGGCGGCGGCCGCCGGGGCGGGGATCAGGGCGTGCGGCGCGGCGAGCACCGCGAGCATCGCCAGCGCAGCGGCCGTGCGTCTCATGGTCACCTCGGGCGTTCTCGGGGGTGACGGCGACCGGGCGGCACCCGGGCCCGCTCAGTTCCGGTCATCTGATCGACCGAACCTGACCGATATTGCTCAACTATTGACCACTCGCCGGCAATACGCAAGATTCGCCCGCCCGCCGGAAAACCGCTTTCGCCGCGGGTGGCCGGCGGCTGGTCCGCCACCGCCTGATCCGCCGGGCGGCGGCCTTTCTCTCCCCTCTCGCCCGCCTGGGGAGGACCCTTCCCCGCTCGCCGCTTCCCGGCGCCTCCGCCGGGGGCCCTCGTGGTCACGCGGGAGGCGGCCAGGGAGGACGACGCGCCATTTAAATCAATCGCTTGACTTAAGCTAACCGGCCCGGTTGACTGGCGCGAAATCCGCGGTCAGTTCAGAGGAGGTCGTGATGGGCCACGACGACGTGGAACAGACGTTGAACTACCCCATTCCCAGCGAGGCCGCACTCGAGCCGCCCGCCGAGTGGGCACGGCTGCGCGAGCGCTGCCCCGTCGCGCGGGTGACACTTCCCAGCGGCGACCAGGCTTCCCTGCTGACCAGGTACGACGACGTCAAGCTGGTGTTGTCGGACCCGCGCTTCACCCGGCAGCTCGACGCCGACGACGCGGCCCGCATCGCGGCCAACGAGTCGGGCGGCGTGTTCAACAGCTCGATGGCCACGACCATCCCGCAGGGCGGCGAAGGGCACCGGCGGTGGCGGCGCATGGTCGGCAAGTGGTTCACGGCCAAGCGCATGGCCGCGCTGAAGCCCGGCATCGAGGCGATGGCCGACCGGCTCATCGACGACATGGTGGCCAACGGCCGGCCGGCCGACCTCAAGGCGAGCCTGGGCTTCCCGCTGCCGGTGTGGGTGATCTGCGACCTGCTCGGGGTCCCCGACTCCGACCGTGACAAGTTCGCGTACTGGTCCGACACGCTGCTCAACCTGACCCGCTACACGCAGGCGGAGATCGACGCGGCGCAGACCGAGTTCGTGGCGTACATGGGCGAGCACGTCGCCGCCAGGCGCGCGCGACCGGGCGACGACCTCCTCAGCGAGCTCATCAAGGGCGCCGACGCCGGCGGCGAGGGGATGCCCGACGCGGCGCTGGTCGCCACCGGCATGGGGCTGCTGGTCGCCGGGCACGAGACGACGGCCAACATGATCGGCAAGATGGTGGCCATGCTGCTGGCCGACCGGCGGCGCTGGGAGCGGCTGCTCGCCGATCCTTCGCTGGTGCGCTCCGCGGTGGAGGAGTCGCTGCGGTTCGACGCCAACCCGGGCTTCGGCATGCCGCGCTACATCGGCGAGGAGGTCGAGGTCGCCGGCGCCGTCATCCCCCGGGGCACGACCGTGGTGTGCAGCATGGCCGCCGCCAACCGCGACGAGAACGCCTTCGAGCGCGCCGGGGAGATGAGGCTGGACCGCGTCCCCAACCCGCATCTGGCCTTCGGCTCCGGCGCGCACTCATGCCTCGGGCAGTCGCTGGCCCGCACCGAGTTGCAGACCGTGCTCGAGGTGCTGCTGCGCAGGCTGCCCTCGCTGGAGCTCGCCGTCCCCGCGCAGGACCTGCACCGCGTCGAGGGGCTGGCCGTCGGCGGGCTGCGCGAGGTCCCGGTGCGGTGGTGACCGTGGCCGCCAGAACCCCGAGGGCCGGACGGGCCAGCGCGACCCGGGAGCAGATCCTGGCGGCGGCGGAGCGGCTGTTCGCCGAGCACGGGGTGTTCGCCGTGTCCAACCGCCAGGTCAGCGAGGCCGCCGGCCAGGGCAACAACGCCGCCGTCGGCTACCACTTCGGCACGAAGGCTGACCTGGTGCGGGCGATCGCCCGCAAGCACGCCGAGCACACCGAGCGCATCCGCGGGCGGATGGTGGCCGAGCTCGGCGACTCCGCCGAGGTGCGCGACTGGGTGGCCTGTCTCGTACGCCCGATCGCCGAGCATCTGGCCTCCCTGGGCAGCCCGACCTGGTTCGCCCGGTTCGGCGCCCAGGTGATGACCGATCCCGCGCTCCGCGAGATCATGGTCGAGGAGTCGCTCACCTCCCCCTCCCTGCAGCAGATCATCGACGGGCTCGACCGGTGCCTGCCCGCGCTGCCCGCGGACGTGCGCGCCGAGCGCAACGACATGGCCCGTCAGCTGCTGGTGCACATGTGCGCCGAGCGCGAGCGCGCCCTGGCCGAAGGCGTCCCGACGCCCCGGGCCAGCTGGCACGACGCCGCGACCGGGCTGATCGACGCGATCGTCGGGATGTGGCAGGCGCCCGTCACACACGCTCCCTGACCTGCCCTGCCGACCCGCCCTGTCCCGACCGATGCACGAACAGAGGGGAACCATCATGAGAATCACCGTCGATGAGGACAAGTGTTGCGGCGCCGGCCAGTGCGTGTTGCTCGCGCCGGAGGTGTTCGACCAGCGGGAGGACGACGGGGTCGTGGTTCTGCTCGACGCGGCGCCGCCCGAGCGGCTGCACGCCACCGTGCGCGAGGCGGCCGACGTCTGCCCGGCGGCGGCGATCGAGCTGAGCGAGTGAGCGTACCCTCCGGCGTCCTGGTGGTCGGGGCCCGGTCACGCGCGGTCGGTGCAGATCGTGAGCGGCGGATCCGGGTAGACCAGGTAGATCGGGCGGGCCAGGTCGTTGCGCACGGGGTAGGCGGCGTCCTCGCCGCACAGCTCCTTGTCGGCGGTCCCGTCGACCCGCTTGACGATCTTGTACGTCGCCGACGGCCCGCACGCCACCTTGGTCGCCTTGCCGGTGGGGAAGCCGACCTCCTGATGGAAACATTCGCCCACCTCGGCGTTCAGCGTCAGGCACAGATGCCAGCCGCCGCCCCTGACGTATCCGCTGCTCGCGTAGCCGTAGGTGGTGCTCCCGCACGACCGCTCGCCGCGCTTGAGCCGCATGGCCACCCGGTACGCCGCCTCCGGCGCGGCACAGCCGACGATCCGGAAATCGGTGGTCTTCTTTCCCTCCCCGACCGCCTCCAGGCAGTCGCCCGGCTGCGCCCGCGACGGGTCGTTCTCCGCGGCGCATCCGGTGAGGACCGACGCGCCGATCACCGCCATTAACACGATCTTGCCCTTCACCACCGTCCCATCCTGGCAGCAGACCGGAGCGGATCCTCATCTTCGGTTAAGAATGACCGTTTACCGTGCGACTGTGCTGGTTCAACAGGACGCGGAGGCGGCGCCGGAGGCGCGGCCCCGTCGCCGCCGGGTGCGGGGGGCGCGGCCGGCCATCGGGGTGGCCGTGCTGTTCGCGCTGGGAACGGCCGTACGGGCCGGAGGGCTGGAGACGGGCGTCTTCCTGGTGCCGATGGTCTCCTTCACGCCCTATTTCACGGTCGCGGCGCTGGCGATGCTGGCGGTCACTGTCGCCGTGCGCAGCAGGGCCGCCATCGCGCTCATGCTGGCGGTGTGCACGTGCCTCATCTGGTGCGTGGCGCCGCGGACGCTGGGCGGCCCCGGCTCCGCCGAGGGGCGGCCGCTGCGGGTGCTGACCGCCAACCTCAACGGCGGCCGCGGGGACGCCGCCGTGCTCGTCGACCTGGTGCGCCGGCTGAACGTCGACGTGCTGAGCCTCCAGGAGGTGACCTGGTCGGCCGGTGCGCGGCTGGCCGCCGCCGGGCTGCCGGCGCTGCTGCCGTACCAGGTGAGCCGGCCGATGTTCCGCGGCCCCGAGGGCAGCGGCGTGTACGCGCGCCACCCGCTGCGGGAGCGGACCGGCCTGTTCCAGCCGGTCGGGCACCACATGCCGGTGGTGGAGGTGAGGCTGCCCGGCGGCTCGGCCGTGGAGGTCGTGGTCGTGCACCCGGTCGCGCCCGTACCCTCGACGGTGCCGGAGTGGCACGCCGGGGTCGCCGCGCTGCCTCCCGCACCCGCCTCCGGGCCGCCGCGCATCCTGGCCGGCGATTTCAACGCGACCCTCGACCACGCCGTCTTCCGCCGGTTGCTGGCCACCGGCTACACCGACGCTGCCGCGGCCACCGGGCAGGGTCTGGTGCCCACGTGGCCGAAAGGCCGGGGGCTGCCCCCGCTGGTGGCCATCGACCACGTGCTGACCGACGGCCGGGCCGGCGCGGTCGCCGTCCAGGTGCACGACCTGCCGGGCTCCGACCACCGGGCGCTCTTCGCCGACCTGCGGCTGCGCCCGTAGCCGGCCGTCAGGTCCCCCGCGGGCGGTCGCCGAAAGTCCAGCGCTTGAGCAGCAGATCCCTGACGGGAGGGAACTCCTCGAGGGCGCGGCCCGGGGCGAAGGCCACCACCTGGGTCAGAAGGAGCACGTCGAGCCCGATCAGGATGAGCCCGAACTCGACGGCGACACCCGCCACGAACGCGATGGCCGTGACGAAGACCAGGAGGACGAGCGCGGTGATCACGATCTGCCGCCGCGCGGCCCGGCCCTTGCAGCGGGCGCAGCGCGGCACCTGGATCGTGGCCGTCCGCCAGGTGGTCCTCCACTGCAGGCGGTTGACATCCCCGAACATGTTCCGCACCAGGACGGCCGACGGGTCCGCATCCCGGCCGCAGAAGAAGCAGGCGTGCAGGGAGAGGTTGTCGCTGATGATGTCGATGTTCTCCTGGACCCGGTCGCGGACGGGGTCCGTGACCGCCAGGGCCAGCGCGTGATCGAGCAGGTCCAGGGCGCGCCGGTTCTCCTTCGTCGTGTTGACGAAGGCCACCACGCAGGCGAGGGCCGCATGGGCGAGATCGTCGCCGGCGTCCCGCACCGCCCAGTGGTCGTCGGGCAGCACCTCGGTGAGCACCCTGAGCAGGGGCTTGGCCTCGTCGAGGAGCCGCTCGGCGATCTCGTCGCCGCGGCCGGGGTCCGGCTTGAGCTGCTGGTACGCGCCCTCGCAGAGCGCCTTCATCCTGGACGCCTCCGGCTCCAGCGCGGCCCGTAGGGCGTCGTCGACCAGCTGGGACGCCTGCCCCGACCCGCTCATGACTCCGGCGTGCCTGCGCGCGTCCCGCAGCCGCCCTTCTCTGACGGCCCTGGCCGCGAGCTGGGCACTGATCGACAGCAGCGCCGCGGGCAGGTCGTCGCGCATCCGCCGGACCGTGCGCGCGGTCAGCCGAGGATCGTCGATCTCCTCCGCCCGGGCCCGCACCAGGTCCCAGAAGGTGTCGTCGGCGATCACCTCGGCCCAGCACGCGTACGCCCGCCGCCACGACCGCAGGCTATCGTCGTCCAGCTCGTCCGGTTCGAGCGCCTTGACCAGGAAGAACACCGCGAGGTTGTGCGTGGCGACGGCCCCGGCCGGCCCTGGCTCCGTGTGCTCCCACATGTGGAGCGCGTCGTCCGGCTCGCCCCGCAGCAGCGCGGCCATGGCGGCGTCGTCACCGTTCACGGGCCACAACCAGAAGAGCTCGTCCACCAGCCGGACCACCGGATCTCTGAGGCGCTGCACCGCCCGCTGCATGGCATCCTCGTCGAACGGCCGCTCCGGCGGCAGCATCCCCTGGGTCGTGCCCGCCTTGCCGAGGCGTTCCATGAGGAGCAGCCGGTCGGTGTGCCGCCGGACCTCACGCGCCGTCGCGCGCACGGGCAGCCCGGTGATCCGGAAGGCGTTCTGCCGGTAGAGGTCCGGCTTGAGGTCGGCAAGCGTCATCGGGTGGCTCCGGCTCCGGAGATGCGCAGGGTGACCGTGCGGTTGCGCGCGTCGTCCCGGAACGGCGGCATGAGCCCGCCCATGGACGACACCGCGAACCTGGTGGTGGGGACGCGCGACGCGGCACGCAGCACCTCACGCACGTAGACGGCTCTGGCCAGGCCGAGGTCGGTGTTGCTGGCGTACTCGCCGCCCGGCAGGATCGCGTTCCTGTCGGTGTGGCCGATGACGGCGACCTCTATCTCCCCCGCGTACGGGCGCAGGCGCGCTCCCAGATCGCCGAGCACGGCCCTCCCCCGGCGGGTCAGGGTGGCGCCCTCGCTGAACAGGGCCTCCTCGAAGGCGACGGAGATCTCCTGCCGCGACCGGCTCACCCGCACGCCCGGAACCTGGAGCCGCACGCCGGCCAGGACGTCGGGTTCGGCCGACGGGGAGGGCGGGGCCGGGACCGTCCGCGTGACGACGACCGGCGCGGCAGGCGGCTGCGCCGCCCCCAGCCTGGCCGTCTCCATCCGGATGTCGACGAGCAGGGCCAGCGCGCCGGCCGTGACCAGCACCGCGCAGCCGGCCAGCAGCACCCGGCCGGACCCGCGCCGCCGGCCGGCCGGGCGCATGGCCGCGATCCGGCGCCGCCCGGCCGCGATCTCGGTGGCGCCGGGCGCGATCTTCTCCGCCTCCGCCCAGTACCGGTCGGCGCGGTCCAGGTCCCCCTGCTGGGCGTGCATGCGGGCCAGCAGGTCCAGCGCCGCCACGCTGGTGTCTCCCTGGAGGTCCTCCAGCAGGTCCACGGCCTCGGCGTATCGTCCGTCCCTTGCCAGGGCCCTGGCCTGGGCGAGGGTCAGCTCGCGGGTGATCGACGGCGGCATGCTCACGAGCCGTTCACGACGGTGCTGCTGAGATCGAGCGGCGGGGGCTCCGGCAACATGCGCTCCAGCTGGCGGTTGACGTCGCGTACCGTCCTGAAGTCGCCCTGCTCGACCGCCTTCCTGCCGGTAGCGATGAGCTGCGCGGCCTCGTCCCTGTCACGCATCTCCGGCTGCAGGCTCCGGAGATGGTCCAAGCGGATCACCGGCAGCTCGTTCGTGCGGTCCAGCACGTCCCCCGCGAGCTCCCAAAGATCCCGCATGCGCCTGCTCAGCAGCGCGGTGTCGTGCGCCGTGATGGCCTCCCGCGTCGCGGACTCGAGAGAGGACAGCGTCCGCTCGTCGTTCGAGTCTCCCCTGGCCAGCACGATCTCCCTGACGCCCGTCATCGCCTCCTTCGCCTCCGCGACCAGCTTCGGCCACTCCATCACCTCCTCCACCCCGTCGATGGCTGCCTGGAGGTCGCGCAGCCGCTTGCCGCAGGCCGTCGCCGCGTCCGGATCGGCGCGTGCCGCGTCGGCCAGCGCCTCGACGTCCGCGACCGTCGCCTCGGCGTCGATCGTGGCGAGCAGCGCCTGGGCCCGCGCGTCGCCGAGGTCGGCTGCCTGGGTGCGGGCCTCGCTCAGGCGGTGCTTCTCCGCGCGGATCCTGCCCGCCAGCTCGTCGTACGTGGGGGCCGTCTCCGTACGGAGGTCGGCGACGTGCTCGAACTCCTCGTCGAGCAGGGGGATGTAGGCCCGGGCGACGACCAGCCTCGACTGGTCGATCACCACGGAGAACTCCACCTCGCTGCCCGCCGGCACGTCGCGGGTGACCTGGCCCGGACCGATCTGCAGCCGGCCGATCCCTCGGTTGCGGTCGGCCCGCGGGTGCTCGCCCTCCAGAATGGGGATCCTGATGAAGCCCTGGTTCTCGCTCCTGCTGAGCGCGACCGTGGTCCACAGCCGGTGGCTGCGCCGCGCCGGCAACGGGGTGCCCCGCCTGACCAGCTCGCTGAACTCGTTGTTCTCCAGCCCGACGCCGATGGAGTTGGTCAGCACCGGCTGGGAGTCGACGGTGCCGACGCGGTAGGTGAGCCGGTCGGGAGTGATCTTCCGGCGCGTCCCCGCGGCGTCGGTGAGCTCGATGTGGAACGTGTTGGCACGCCCGCGCTCGGCCCAGAGCGTGGTGGTGAACGTCCCGTCGGAGTCGAGCACGATCTTCCCGCTCGACCAGGGCGGCTGAGCCTCGGGGTTGACCAGCCGGATCGCGAACCCCTCGGTGTCCGCCCCCGACACCCGGCCGCCGATGAGCGGCTCGGTCTCCGGTCCCATCGGCTCATAGGCCAGGTCGACGGCGTACTCGCCGGCGGCCGGCACGTGCAGCGGCTCCATGCTGTCCAGACGCTGCGTCCCCGCGAAGACGGCGGCGCCCGTGGCGACGGCCGTGATCGGGTCCCTGCTGTGGTCGAGCGGAATCCCGAGCCCGTCCGTGGGGTCGGCGAGCCGCTCCCTCAGGTAGGGCGACAGGGTGGGGCCGCCCACCAGCAGGACCTTCTCGATGTCGGCTGCTCCGAGCCCGCGCTCCTCCAGCGCCTTCCTGCACAGGTTCACCGACCGCACGACGAACGGCTCGGCGAGCCGCTCCACGTCCGCCCGCCGCAGGTCGTACTCGAACTCGACCAGCTCGCCGCGGTCGTCCTTCAGCTCGATGGTGATGTCCGCGAACTCCGCCCGGGAAAGCCTGATCTTGGCCTGCTCCGCGGCCTGCTTGAGCTGGGCGATGACGGCGAGCGACTTCGGGTTTCCCCTGCGGAGATCGGCGAACCGGTGCTGCCGGGCCAGCGCGGGAATGAGCAGCTCCTCGACGATCTTCCAGTCGATCAGCTTGCCGCCGAGGGTGTTGTCGCCCCGATGGTTGACGACCGTGAACTCGCCGTCCCTGATGTTGACCACGGCCGCGTCGAACGTGCCGCCGCCCAGGTCGTACACCAGCCAGAAGGCGTTGTCCGCGGTCGACTGGAACCCGTAGGCGAGTGCGGCGGCCGTCGGTTCCTGCAGCAGCGGGGCGTGCTCCAATCCGGCGAGCCGGGCGGCCTGCTCGGTCGCCTCGCAGGCGCTGAGCTCGAACGCCGCGGGAACGGTGATGACCGCCGCCCGCAGGTCCTCGCCGTACCGCTGCGCGACGTCGCCCTTCAGCGACTTCAGCACCTCGGCCGACAACTGCTCGGGCGTCATCGACCGCTCGCCGTTGGGGAAGACCTTGGCCTGGCCGGTCATGCCCATCTTGCTCTTGAACTCGATGCAGGTGTTCGCGGGGTCGATCTCGTTCTTCTTCTTGGCCCGGTCACCCACGTAGAGCCGGTCCCTGCGGTCGATCCAGATCGCGGAGGGAGTGCTCTCGGACCGGTCGTCATTGTTCTTGATCACCTCGACGTCGACGCCGTTCAGCACGGCGATCGAGCTGTTCGTGGTGCCGAGGTCGATGCCGTAGTCGATCGTGGTCCTGGTCACTGAGCGGCTTCCTTCGCGACGGGGTCGGGGGTGCCCACGATCACCTCTCCTCGCTGGATCATCTGGTCGTTCAGGTAAATGCTGGGCCGGATCGTCTCGACCACGCGGTCGCGGTCGAGCTCCGGCGTGGGCTGGTAGGACAGCACCTTGATCGAAAGTCCCGGGTCGAAGGGGTCGTTCAGATGGTCCTGGATCTTGACACCGGCCTGGACGAGTGTGTCCCACGCCATTTCCAGATGGCGGGTCGCGGATCTGGTCACCCCGGGCACGCGTCGTACCCGCCGGTCGAGCCGCCAGATGCTCGTCACCACATCGGCGACCGATGAACCGGAAAGGGTGTCGTGCTGGATCCGCTCGGGTTCCTCCGGCACGGGCTCATCAGCCGTTCTCACCAGCTCGTCGGCTGCGAGCCGTTCGAACGCCGCAAGGGCGTCCGCCGGCCACGCGGCGGCGTGGATCCTGAATTCCCGAGGGTGCTGCAGTTGCCGCATGTGCGCTCTGATGGAGCTCAGCAGGGCCACGTCAGCCCCCCTTTTCTGTTCGTGCAGGTTGGCAAAGCAAGATAGTGCGGTGGCCCTGGGACCGGTCCCAGGGCCACCGTGCTATGAAGAAAAGTTCAGGTGGGTCAGGTGCGGACCGCCGGCAACGCGCGTCCGGAGGACTCGGCCAGAACGGCTTGGGGCGTCCGCCCCATGTCCTCAGTCACCGGAGAAACCACAGTCCCCAGCCGGGCATGCTTTACCCGGTTTTATACAGATATATGTCCCTTTTGCGGTGCATCGGGCAGTGAGCCAGAGGGCTGCGTACAAGCCACTCGAGGGGAAGACATGTCCGATAACCTGCCGGAGTCGGCTGCACGCCGCCCGGCACCGCCTGAGGCGAACTCGTCAGGCGGCGCCGTGGACCCGGACGTCTATCTCGACGTGCCGATCGTCAAGGTCGACGAGATCAAGCTCGAGGTCGAGGATCTGCGGGCACGCGTGTCGCTGGACGCGGACGTGCTCGATCTGCTGCATCTGCACGTAGGGGCGGACGTCGCCCTGGGCCGGGTGAACCTCGAGATTCTGGGGGTCGAGGCGCAGGCGCTGCTCAAGGTCCGGCTCGACAACGTCGCCCTCATCATCAGGGACGTCCTGGAAACGATCGACAACAATCCCCAGCTGATCGAGAACATCACCCGGGGGGTGGGGGCCGCCGTCCGCGACGTCGGTTCCGGCGCGGGCCGGGCGGTGCGCGACGTCGGCACGGGTGCGGGACAGGCCGTGGGCGACGTCGGGGCGGGCGCCGGACGCGCTGTGAGCGACGTCGGGGCAGGCGCCGGACAGGCCGTGGGAGAGGTGGGTGCGGGCGCCGGACAGGCGGTCGGCGACGTGGGCGCCGGTGCCGGACAGGCCGTGGGAGAGGTGGGCGCGGGCGCCGGACAGGCGGCCGGCGACGTGGGCGCCGGTGCCGGACAGGCCGTGGGAGAGGTGGGCGCGGGCGCCGGACAGGCGGCCGGCGACGTGGGCGCCGGTGCCGGGCAAACCGTCGGCGACGTCGGCGCGAGCACGGGCGCCACGCTGCGAGGCACGGCGGAGCAGGCGGCGAGCACTGCCGGTGGCGCGGCGCGAGAAGTCCCGGCCACCGCTCAGCAGGCCGCCGAGAACGCGAAAGGCACCACCCGAGCGGACGCGGAACCCGCGAAAGCCCAGGGCGCGGACGAGCAGCCCGGCGAGGACGAACAGCCACGCACGCCGCGGGACGAAGAGCCGAGGCCCCGGAAACCACAGGACGAGGAACCACGAGACGAGGAACCACGAGACGAGGAACCACGAGACGAGGAACCACAGGACGAGGAACCACAGGACGAAGAGCCGCGGAAACCGGCACCGACCACGCTCGGCCCCGCCCTGCGCGAGCTGGGGAGAGCCGCACGGCACGCAGGCGTACGCCGGCTACGCAACCTGGCTCAGAGCCGCGGCCGCAAGTGAGGGCAGGACGGCGGCACGACCGGAGGAGGCGGAACGGACGTGGGTGACAAGCGCCGCGACAGGCGAGCCGGCGAACCGCAGGAAAGGCGTCCCGACAGGCGGCCCGATGCGCGGCTTGTCGCGGATGCCGACATCGTCTTCTCCGCGACGGTCCGCGCCGACAGCATGGCGTTCGAGGAGGCGCCCTCGGTGGCGGTCACGTTCACTGGTGAACCGGCCCACGACTCAGGGTCCGGCAGCCGCCGTACCGGCCTGCCCGAACACGTCTCCGAGGGAGAGACCTACCGCGCGGTCCGCGTCGACTACGTGATAGCGGCCAAGGCCGTGGCCGACGAGACGGCGGCGGCGGACGAGGATGACCCGTGACCCGGCTCACTCCTCGGGCCGCTGCGCGAAGAACACGAACTCCCGCCCGGGCCGGTCCGGAGCCCCGCGAACCTCCTTCACCGTGTACCCGTGCTCGACCAGCTCCGCCTCGATCTCGTCCCGCTCGCGGAAGCGCAGCGTCGAGTTCGACGTCAACACCGCGCCGTCCGCCGCGAACACCCACGTCCACCGGAACGTCACCAGCGGCCCGCTGACGTCGATCAGGTCGGCCCAGCTCTCGACGGCGCCGACGCCCTCGATGTCGACCGCCTGGTACGTCTCCGCACGATTCCACTCCAGCCACGCGCGCACCGCCGGATCGCGGGTCTCGAACACGAGGTGACCGCCGGGCCGCAGTGCGTCATGGACGCCCCGCAGCGTCCCCGACCAATCCTGCGGCGCGACGATCGCCTGGGCGACGTTCCCCGTCATGGTCGCCAGGTCGGCCCGCAGCGGAGGCAGGCCCGTCGCGTCACCGTGGATCCAGCGCACCCGGTCGGCGCCCGGTTTGGCCCGGGCGACGTCGAGCGAGCCCAAGGCGGGGTCGACACCGGTCACCTCGATGCCGCGTTCGGCCAGCATCAACGCGAACGTCCCCGTGCCGCATCCGACGTCCAGCACGCTCCGCGCGCCGAGTTCGCCGGCGATGGCGGCGTACACGTCGAGGTCGCTGCGGTCGGGGTCGAGATCGTCGTAGACGGCGGCCAGGCGCGGATGTTCGAAGATGTCGTCAGGCATGCGGCACACACTAAGCCGCGCGGAACGCCGGAGAACAGGGCGGCGGGTCGGATCGGGTCCAGCCGTATCCGGATGGTCAAGGAGGCCGGCGCCATGAAGGTCCCGAGCCCCGGACGGGCCGACCGCGGGGAGAGCCCGTCATGCCTGGCGGCGCAGCCCGTCGACGAGGTCGGACAGCGTGAACGTGGCCGCGGTCAGCGCCGCGGCTCCCGGCGTGCTGACGTAGGGGACGGTCATGAAGTCGGCGGTGAGCGCGCCGGGCGTGACCACGACCATGAGGTAGCCCCTGCGCCGCAGGTGGAACTTCAGGTGGGGGTTGGCGGCCAGCAGCGGGTCCGTGGCCGGATCGTCGTCGCGGCCGTCCCCGCCGCTGGCGATGGAGGTGACCGCGAGCTCGGCCCCGACGGGACGCGCGCCGGGATCGTCGTAGTCGAGGACGAGGTCGCCCGCCCAGTGCGCGTGCACGTCGCCGGTGAGCACGACGACGTTGCGCACGCCGGCCGTGACCCAGCCCTCGGTGATCCGCTGCCGGCTGCCGGTGTAGCCGTCCCAGGCGTCCTGCCGGACCAGCCGGTCCTCGCCGGGGTCGCGGTCGCGCTGGCCGAAGAAGACCTGCTGCCCGACGAGCTCCCACCGGGCGCGGGAGCGCCGGAATCCCCTGAGCAGCCAGTTCTCCTGGTCCAGGCCGATCATCGTACGGGCGGGGTCGGCCGGCGCCGGGCACGAGTTGTAGCCCGCGCCGCACAGGTACGGGTCGCGGTACTGGCGGGTGTCCAGCATGTGCAGCGTGGCGAGCCTGCCCCAGCGCAGCCGCCGGAAGAGCTGGACGGCGGTGCTGCCGGGACGGGCGGGCGAGCGCAGGGGCATGTGCTCGTAGTAGGCGCGGAAGGCCGCCTCGCGGCGCTGCGGCGGGATCAGGTTGGTCCAGTTGTTGAGCACCTCGTGGTCGTCCAGGATGGCCGCCCACGGGGCGGCGGCGTGGGCCTCTCTGAGGTCGGGGTCGGTCTTGTAGAGCGCGTGCCGGCGGCGGTACTGGGCCAGGGTGACGGCCTCCGGCCCCTCGTGCGCGCGGACGTTGCCGCCGGGCAGCGCCACGTGGTCGCTGCCCTGCTCGTAGATGTAGTCGCCGAGGTGCACGATCAGGTCGGGGCGCTCGCGCGCCATCCTGGCGTACGCGGTGAAGTGCCCGTGCTGGTAGTTGGCGCACGAGCAGACGGCCACGCGCAGCGACCTGGGCATCGAGCCGGGCACGGGAGCGGTCAGCGCCCGCCCGGCCGGCGAGACGTAGGGGCCGGCCTTGAACCGGTACCAGTATTCCCGTCCCGGCTGCAGGCCGGTGACCTCGACGTGCACGCTGTGCGCCCATGCGCGGTACGCGACGTGCACGCCGTGGCGCACCACGTTCCTGCCCGACGGGTCGCTGCTGACCTGCCAGTGCACGGGGACGGGCGCCGCGGGCATGCCGCCGAACCCGTCCTCGGCCAGCGGCTGCGGGGCCAGGCGGGTCCATGCCACGAACCCGCCGGGCTCGGGATCGCCGCAGGCCACCCCCAAGGTGAACGGCTCGCCGAAAGCGGCGGACGGCACCAGGGACGGCAGGCCCGACGCCAGTCCCATCGCGAGAAACGACCTCCGGTTCAGCACAGGAAGAATGATCGCCACAAGCGTGGGTTACCGGTGCGCGGACACGCCAGCCGGCGCCACCCCGCATGACACCCGTCACGGCCATGCACGATCACCCGGCAAGATAGGACGATGACCGACATCAGGGAGGAAGGCCGCCGCCGCCGGACGTTCGCCGTCATCAGCCATCCGGACGCGGGCAAGTCCACGATGACCGAGGCGCTGGCGCTGCACGCCTCCGCCATCACCGCGGCGGGGGCGGTGCACGGCAAGGCCGGCCGGCGCGGCGTCACCTCCGACTGGATGGAGCTGGAACGTTCTCGCGGCATCTCGATCACCTCCGCGGCGCTCCGCTTCGACTACCGGGGCCACGTGTTCAACCTCGTCGACACCCCTGGCCACGCCGACTTCTCCGAGGACACCTACCGGGTGCTGGCCGCCGTCGACTGCGCGGTGATGCTGATCGACGCGGCCAAGGGCATGGAGCCGCAGACCATGAAGCTGTTCCAGGTGTGCCGCCATCGCCGCATCCCGGTCATCACCTTCGTCAACAAGTGGGACCGTCCCGGCCGCGACGCCCTGGAACTGCTCGACGAGATCGAGGAGCGCACCGGGTTGCGGCCCACCCCGATCACCTGGCCCCTCGGCGCCGCCGGACACTTCCACGGCGTGATCGACCGGGCCACCGGGTGCGCCGTCCGCTACACCCGCACTCCCGGCGGGGCCACCAGGGCCCAGGAGGACGTGCTGACCGCCGAGCGCGCCCGCGCCGAGCTGGGGCATGACTGGGAGCAGGCGGGCGAGGAGGTCTCGCTGCTGTCGGCCATCGGCGCCGACCACGACCAGAAGTCGTTCGAGGCCCACGAGTCCACCCCGGTGCTGTTCGGCGCGGCTCTGCCCAACTTCGGGGTGGCCCGGCTGCTGGACGCCATGGTCGAGCTGGCTCCCCCGCCCGCCGGCCGGTCCGACGTCGCCGGCGCCGTGCGCCCGCTGGACGCGCCGTTCTCCGGGCTGGTGTTCAAGGTGCAGGCCAACATGGACCGGGCGCACCGTGACCGGATCGCGTTCGTACGCGTCTGCTCGGGCCGGTTCGAGCGGGGCATGGTGCTGACCCACGCCGCCACCGGGCGGCCGTTCGCCACCAAATACGCGCAGAGCGTGTTCGGCCAGGAGCGCACCACGCTGGACGAGGCGTACCCCGGCGACGTGGTCGGCCTGGTCAACGCGACCGCGCTGCGTCCCGGCGACACCCTCTACGACGGGTCCGCGGTGACCTTCCCGCCGATCCCCAGCTTCGCGCCCGAGCACTTCGCCGTCGCCCGCGCCCGCGACTCCAGCAAGGCCAAGCAGTTTCGGCGCGGCATCGACCAGCTCGACGCCGAGGGCGTCATCCAGGTGCTCCGCTCCGACCTGCGCGGCGACCAGGCGCCGGTGCTGGCGGCGGTCGGGCCGATGCAGTTCGAGGTGGTGCAGCACCGCCTGTCTGCCGAGTTCGGCGCGCAGATCAGCCTCGACCGGCTCGACTACACCCTGGCCCGGCGCACCGAGGCCGCCTCTATGCCGCTGCTGGCCGGCCGGCGCGGCGCCGAGGTGCTGGAGCGCGGCCGCGACCGGGCGCTGCTGGCGCTGTTCACCGACCAGTGGCGGATGCGCTCCATCATGCGCGAGAATCCCGGCATCGTCCTGGAGCCGCTGATCGCCGACACCAGCCAGGGGCCGGGGTGATTCCCCGCCCGTCTGGTCTCACGCCCGGCGCAGTGATATGAACCCTTTCGGAGAGCCCGGCCCGCAAGGGGAGTGAGACGTTGGTCAAGATCGCGTTCCTGCTGCTCCTCGTCGGGCTCGGCTGGGCGGCGGCCGACCTCGGCGACGTCACGGGCCTGGAGCATTCGGGCGCCTACCTGCTGCTGAGCAGCCTGCTGCTGGCGGTGGGGCTGTACGGCAGCACTCACGGCATCGACCGCACCGAAGCCCGCCAGCACGGGAAGCTGATCCTGCTCGCGGTGACCGTCGGCGTGCTGCTGAAGGCGGCCTTCATCGCCGGCGTGATGTACATCGTCACCGGCGACCCGCGGGCGATGATCCTCGCGATCGCCGTGGCCCAGATCGACCCGCTGTCGGTCGCCGCGGTGATGGCCGACAACCGGTTATCGTCACGAGCCAAGACCATTCTCGGGGCGTGGTCCTCGTTCGACGACCCCGTCACGGTGATCCTCGCGTTCTACGCCGTGTCGCTGACCAGGCCCGCCGAGGGCGGGCTCACCCTCTCCTACCTGGCCGACCTGGGGCTCAACGCGCTGTTCGCCGCCGCGGCGTACGGTGTCTGGCGGCTGATCAGGAAGGCGCCGCCGCTGCTGAGCTACCTGGCGGCGGCCACCGCGGTCCTCTCCGCGGCCTGGAGCTCCCTCATGCTGGGCGTGGCCACCGCCGGCCTCTACCTGCGGATGCCCGACTCGCGGTGGCTGGCGCGAGCGGTGACCGCGGCGTTCGCGCTCTCCGCGTTCCTGATGGGGCTGCTGCTGGTGGGCGGGGCGAGCCTGATGAAGGGCATCCTGCTGGGCCTCGCCGCGTTCGCCGCGCAGATGCTCGCGGCGCTGGTGCTCACCCATGGGCTGCCCGTCACCGACCGTGTGCACCTCGGGCTGGCGCAGCAGAACGGGATCACGGCGGTGATCCTGGCCGTGGCGTTCGAGCGGGAGTTCGCCGGCTTCGTGGGGGTGATCGCCCCGGCGATCGTGACGGTCAACCTCATCTACGTCGTGGCCAACCGCATCGCCGACCGCTGGGGCCCGTTGCGTCCCCTGCCTTCGTCCCTGGAGTGATCCGTTGACGCGCTCCCCGGCCTGAAGCTGAAGGCCGGGGATTCAGCCCGTGCCGCTTCATGCGGCACCTCTGAGGCTTCCTGCTTCACCGGCCTGCGCCACCGTGAGCGGTGGTCTTACCTGGCCTCCACAGGCGTTTAGCCTCTCCGCCCGTCCGGCGGCGA